>CAJUCB010000029.1:0-20675 GCA_910584805.1 uncultured Oscillospiraceae bacterium | reverse complement strand
ATATACCCCTTAGGATAACGGGTGATGAAATGATCTGCTGCGTTGACCTCATCCTTCGTCATTCCGCGGCCCCAGTGAATTTTGCCACTGTAGTTGCCCTCGGCAACAATCACACTATCGCCTACAACCTGAAGCACAATAACAGTGTGTGCGTCGCCATTCACCCTCAGAATATCCCCAACTCGTACATCCTCAAACTTAAAATTACCTTTAGATAGCATCCTAGCCGGCAACTCATTGAATACCGCGTCGCTAAGGATATAGGCAAAGGCCACACAACCTGCACCGGTTTCTGCTATCACCGCGCCGGTTTCTCCGTTCCCCCCCTTCCATTTGTATTCGTTAGCGTTCGTCCACGTCATACCTTCTGGATAGTTTTCCTTCAAATTTTCCATGATCTGAGTGGCTTGCGATGCGGTGGGGATAGAGAACGCCCCTTCTCGGGCTGACGGCCCCCCCGCCGCTGGGGCGGCTGCGGCTGCCGGTATGGTAGAGACCAGCAGGCACACGGCCAAAAGAAATGCGAATGTTTTTTTCACCAAATGGATAACCCCCTATCGTTGGATTGCAGATTGCCATCTTAGGCCATCCTGTCGCCCCGGCCAATGGCTGCACCTGTAAATCTTGTATCGGCAGTTTTCACGCTTCCTATAAGTATCCTGTGCTACTTTTTTCCAAGCTATCCCGTCTCCCTTCCCCCAGCCTCCCGGGATTTGTTTCCACACAAGCCTTGATGATTCCCCCCGCCTATGCTATAATCAAGGCAAGACAACGGCCACCCCTGGGCGGTCTTTCTTTTTACATCTTACCTCACCACAAGCACGGACAGAAGGAGACAGGCCCCATGAAAAAGCGCCGGAAGAACCACCGCAAGGCGATGAAAGCAAAGCCCTGGCTCATCCTCCTGGTGGTGACTGCGGCCATCGTCCTGGGGAACTACGCCACCAGGACAGACCCTGCCCTCCGGGTGACCATCGACGGCCAGGCTGTCCCCTACACCGCCGCCACCGGCGAACCCTTCCTGGACGGCGTCGGCCGGACCCAAGTGCCCTGCCGGGCCACCATGGAGGCCTTTGGCTGCACCGTCACCTGGGAGGCGAGCAGCCAAACCGCCACAGTACAGAAAGACGGCACCACCGTCCGGGTGCCCATGGGCCAGCACTACCTTCTCGTCAACGACCAGGAGGTGTTTATGGACACCACCGCCGTGGTGCTGGACGGCCTGGCTTACCTGCCCATCCGCCCGGTGCTGGAAGCCTTTGGGGCCCAGGTGCTGTGGGACGGGGAGAACTACCAGGTAAACGTCATCTCCAACACAGAGCACCTCCTCCAAGTCCACTTCATCGACGTAGGCCAGGGGGATGCTACCCTCATCGACTGCGGGGAAATTGAAGTCCTCATCGACGGCGGCGACAACAAAGCCGGCCCCATTGTGGTGGAATACCTGCGGCCCTATGTGGACGGGAAGCTGGACTACATCATCGCCACCCACCCTGACACCGACCACATCGGCGGCCTGGACGACGTGCTGGACGCCTACGAGGTGGGGGAGGTCATTGACAGCGGCAAACGTGCCTCCTCCAAAACCTACCAGGACTACTTCTCCGCCGTCCAGACCGAGCCGGGCTGTACCTTCTCCTACGATGAGGACCGGGTGATCCCCCTGGGCCCCGGCACCGCCCTCACCGTCCTGGAAACCGGCGACGATTGGTCCAGCGTCAACGACAGCAGTGTGGTGGCGCAGCTGGCCTGCGGCAGCGTACAAATCCTCTTCACCGGGGATATCTCCCAGCGGGTGGAGCAGGACTGCCTGCACCTCTTCCAGGACATCGACGTGCTAAAGGTAGGCCACCACGGCTCCTCTAGCTCCTCCTGCCAGGACTTCCTGGATGTGATCCAGCCGGAGTATGCCGTGGCCTCCTATAAGGTGGGCAACTCCTACCACCACCCCACCGCCTCCGCCCTCCAACGGCTGATGGATCGGGGTACCACAGTCTATGGCACCGGCAAGAGCGGCACCATCATCCTCAGCACCGACGGCCGCACCTACAGCTTCAACACCGACCAAGCCCTCACCCTGGCAGACGCGGGGGCATAAGCTAACCCCAGAGGAAAGGAGGGATACCATGGAACACCGCCGCAGCTTCCCCGCCGAGGCGGCTTACGTGGCCGGCATTGTCCTGCTGGCCTTTGGCACCGCCCTGATGACCGTGGCGGACCTGGGGCTCTCCATGGTGGTGGCCCCGGCCTATCTGCTGCACCTGAAGCTGGCAGAGTTCTGGCCTGCTATCACCTTCGGGCGGGCGGAATATATCGTCCAAGTCCTGCTGCTGCTGGGGCTGTGCGCAGCCCTGCGGAGGTTCCGCCCGTATTTCCTCTTCTCCTTCTTCTCCGCCATATTCTATGGGGCAATCTTGGACCTCTTCCTGTTGATCCCCTTTCCTTCCCTGGCCCTGCCCGGGCGGATCGCCTTTTTCGTCATTGGGGCCCTGTTGTGCGCCCTGGGGGTCTCCTTTGTGCTGCATACCTATCTGGCCCCGGAGGTCTACGAGCTGGTGGTCAAGGAGGTTTCCGCCGCCCGGAACCTCCCCAGCAGCCGGGTCAAGACCATCACCGATTGCAGTTACCTGACCATCGCCGTGGTCATGTCCTTTACCTTCTTCGGCTTTGGGCACTTCCAGGGAATCGGCATCGGCACCATCCCCTACGCCCTGTGCGCAGGGACCATCGTGGGGCTGTACAACCGGGCCTTGAACCACTTCTTTGTGTTCAAAACCCTCTTCCCCTCTCTGGAAAAATTCTTCCTTCCCCCCCCACACCAGGGCGCGGGTACGGACAACCCCACATAAAATACAAACGGCACAGGAGGCTGCTTCCTCCCGTGCCGTTTTCTATTCCCATTATAAAATGTCGATATGTTCCCCGCTGAGGGCCTTGTTCATGCTGCGCACCGCACAGAACTTGCCGCACATGGAGCAGGTGTCGTCATGCTCCGGGGCCCGTTCCTTACGGATAGCCTTTGCCGTCTCCGGGTCCAGGGCGCAGGCCCATTGGCCCTCCCAGTCCAGATTCCGGCGGGCGTCCCCCATCTTATCGTCCATCTCCCGGGCCCCCCGGACCCCCTTGGCGATGTCCGCCGCGTGGGCAGCGATGCGGCTGGCAATGATGCCCTGCTTCACGTCCTCCACATTGGGCAGGGCCAAATGCTCCGCCGGGGTGACGTAGCACAGGAAAGCCGCGCCGTTCATGGCCGCGATGGCCCCACCGATGGCGGCGGTGATGTGGTCGTAGCCGGGGGCGATGTCTGTCACCAGAGGCCCCAGGACGTAGAAGGGGGCCCCCATGCAAATGGTCTGCTGAACCTTCATGTTGGCAGCCACCTGGTCCATGGGCACATGGCCGGGGCCCTCCACCATCACCTGCACGTCCCGGGCCCAAGCCCGCTTGGTGAGCTCTCCCAGGCGCACCAGCTCTTCGATCTGGCACACGTCGGTGGCGTCGGCCAGGCAGCCGGGGCGGCAGGCATCCCCCAGGGAGATGGTCACGTCGTACTCCCGGCAGATTTCCAAAATCTCGTCGTAGTATTCATAAAAGGGATTTTCCTCCCCGGTCATGCACATCCAGGCAAACACCAGGGAACCGCCCCGGGAGACAATGTTCATCTTCCGCTTGTGGGTGCGGATCTGGTCAATGGTCTTGCGGGTGATGCCGCAGTGGAGGGTAACGAAGTCCACCCCCTCCTGGGCGTGGAGGCGGACCACGTCGAGGAAGTCCTGGGCCGTGAGGGTGTCCAGGTCCCGCTGGTAGTGGATGACGCTGTCATACACCGGCACGGTGCCAATCATGGCGGTACACTCGCTGGTGAGCTTTTTCCGAAAGGGGCTGGTGTCCCCGTGGCTGGACAAGTCCATAATGGCCTCCGCCCCCAGCTTCACGGCGGCGTTCACCTTCTCCATCTCCACGTCGTAGTCCTTGCAGTCCTTGGAGACCCCCAGGTTCACGTTAATCTTGGTGCGCAGCATGGAGCCGATGCCCTCGGGGTTCAGGCAGCGGTGGTTCTTGTTGGCGGGGATGGCCACCTTGCCGCTGGCCACCAGGGGCAGCAATTCCTCCACCGTCATGCGCTCCTTCTGGGCGACGGCCTCCAACTCCGGCGTGACGATGCCCCGGCGGGCCGCGTCCATCTGCGTGGCGTAGTTGTGTTCCATACTCGTATCTCCTTCGTCAATCTGCCTGCTTTCGCAGGATGTAGGCATGGTCCAAGGGCCCGTGGCCTGCCCCCAGGTCCAGCATGGCAGCCAGGGCCCCGGAAAGGTAGTCCTTGGCCCTTTGGATGGCAACGGACAAGTCCAGGCCCAGAGCCAAGTTGGCGGCAATGGCGCTGGACAGGGTACAGCCGGTGCCATGGGTGTTGGGGTTGTGGATGCGGCGGCCAGGGAACCACTGGGGCCCCTCTCCTGTGTACAGCAGGTCGTTGGCATCGTTCACCGCATGCCCCCCCTTGCACAGCACCCCACAGCCGTAGGCCTCATAAATCCTCTTCCCCGCAGCCTCCATATCCTCTGGGCTGCGGACGGGCATTCCGGCCAATATCTCCGCCTCCGGGACGTTGGGGGTCACCAACACCGCCAGGGGCAGGAGTTCCCGTTGCAAGGTCTCCACTGCCTCCGGCGCCATCAGCCGCGCCCCGCTGGTGGACACCATCACCGGGTCCACCACCACTTGTGGGGCATGGTAGTCCCGGAGGCTTTGGGCGATGGTCTCCATCAGGGGCGCGGAGGCCACCATGCCAATCTTCACCGCATCAGGGGGGATATCGGAAAACACCGCCTCCAACTGCTGGCGGACAAATTCCGGGGGCACTTCGTGGATGCCAAAGACCCCGGTGGTATTCTGGGCGGTGAGGGCGGTAATGACGCTCATCCCGTACACCCCATGGAGGGTCATCGTCTTTAAGTCCGCCTGGATGCCGGCCCCGCCGCTGGGGTCGCTGCCGGCAATGGACAGGGCAGTTTTCATCCTTCCCCTCCCCCTTCCATCATCTTCTCTACCGCCTGTCTCAGGTCCCGGGCAGCGGCCTGGATCTCCTCCGCAGCAAAGAGGGCGGAGACCACCGCCACCCCTTCGATCCCGCTGCCCCGAAGCTCTGCCACCCGGGGCGCTGTAATGCCCCCAATGGCTACGGCGGGGAGGGAAACTGCGGCGCAAATCTCCTTGAGCTGCTCCTTGGTGATCCCAAGGGCCGCCTGCTTGGTGGGGGAGGGATACACCGCCCCCACCCCCAGATAATCCGCCCCCGCAGCCTGGGCCCCTCGGGCCTGCTGGACGGTCTTGGCGGTGGCCCCAATGATAAATTCCGGGCCCACCCGCTTCCTAATCTCTGCCACAGGGACGTCCTCCGCCCCCACGTGGACCCCGTCCGCCCCACTTTCCAGGGCCACGTCCACATTGTCGTTGACAATCAGCGGCACCTGGTACTTGTGGCACAGGGCTTTGACCTGACGGGCTTCTTCCAAAAATTCCGCCTGGGTCAATTCCTTCTCCCGGAGCTGGACCAGGGTGACGCCCCCTTGCAAGGCCGCCTCAACCTGCTCCAATAGCGTCTGCCTGCCCACCCAGCTGCGGTCCGTCACCGCATACAGCCGCAGGCAGTGCTTGTCAAAGGGCATGGTACTCCCCCGCTTTCTGCAAACTTTTCCAATAGGCCGCCACATCCCCGCAGGCCATGGGGCCGGACATCAAACAGGCCCCCGCAGCCCCAGCCTGGCGCACAGCGGCCAGGTTTTCCACACCAATGCCGCCAATGGCGTACACCGGCAGGTCTACGCAAGCACAGACCTCCCTGAGAAAGTCCAGGCCCCGGCCTGGCAGTCCCTTCTTGCTGTCTGTGTCAAAAATATGGCCTGCTGTGATATAGCTGCAGCCCAAGGTCTGGGCCTCCCTCGCGTCCTCCACCGAGTGGCAGGAGGCCCCCAGGATGGGAAACCCACTGCGTACCCCCTCCCCCATCTGCCGCAGCACCGGCAAGGGGGCGTGGAACGCCGTTGCCTGCAGCTCCAACGCCACAGCGGCGAAGCTGTGAAGGATGCAAGCTGTCCCGTATCTTTGGCACACCGCCTGTACCTGCCGGGCCAGGGTTTGATATGCCTCCGGGGACAAGTCCTTCTCCCGCAGGAGGATACCCGAAGCCCCTGCCGCTGCCAGGGCCTCCACCCGTTGGAGGAACTCTCCCCGGCACAGGCGGCGGTTGGTCACACACAGCAGCTTAAACATAGAGGTAATCGTTGAGCACCGGCTGCAAGCCCTCCTGCTCCATGTCCCGGTACATCCGGGAAAAGCTGCGGCCGTCGTTGATCTCGAACTGTTCGTCCCCCTGCTCCCCGTCCCCTTCCACGCCGGTGTACTTGCTCTCGTGGTCCCCAATGCCTGTGGAGACCCCGGCGGAAACCTTGGTGGCGGCGATCTTCACGATGCCGTCCCGGAAGGCTGCGCTCTCCCGGGAGGAGACGGTGATGCCCACGTAGGGCAGGAAGATGCGGTAGGCGCACAAAATCTGGCACAACTGCCGCTCCCCCACGTCCTGGGGGCCGATCTTGTGGTTGTTGAGGATGGGCCGCAGCCGGGGACAGGAGAGGGACAGCTCCGCCTGGGGGTATTTGCGCTGAAGGTAGTACACATGCAGGGCACTGGCCAGGGCGTCTTTTCGGAAGTCCGACAGCCCCAGCAAGGCAGAACAGGCCACCCCACGCATCCCCCCCCGGAGGGCCCGCTCCTGGGCCTCGAAGCGGTAGGGCCACACCCGCTTGCGGCCTTGGAGGTGGAGCTTCTCGTATTTGTCCGGGTCATAGGTCTCCTGGAACACCGTCACGTAGTCCGCGCCGCATTCGTGGAGGTACCGGTATTCCGCTGTATTCACCGGGTAGATTTCCAGCCCCACCATGCGGAAATACTTCCGGGCCAGGCGGCAGGCCTCGCCGATGTATTCCACATCGCTGCGGGCCCTGCTCTCCCCGGTGAGAATGAGAATCTCCTCCATGCCGCTCTGGGCAATGACCTCCATCTCATGCTCGATCTGCTCCATGGTGAGCTTCATACGTTTGATATGGTTGTAGCAGTTGAAGCCGCAATAGACGCAGTAGTTCTCGCAATAGTTGGCGATATACAGGGGGGTGAAGAGATACACGGTGTTGCCGAAGTGGCGGCTGGTTTCCAGCCGGGCCCGTTGGGCCATCTCCTCCAAAAAGGGCTCCGCAGCCGGGGACAGCAGGGCCTTGAAGTCCTCCAAGGAACAGCGTTCATGGTCCAGGGCCCCCCGGACATCCTGCGCCGTATAGCCCTTGGCGTCAAAGCCCTTCACCTGTTCCATCACCGCGTCCCGGATGTTGGAGTCAATTTGCTCCATGTCAGGCAGGTATTCCATGTGGCTTGCCCGGGCGGCGGGGTCGGTCTCCAAGCGGTGCTTCTTTTCCAGCGCCCCCTGGGGCAGGCTCTGGTTTTCTACAAAAAATTGATTCCCCATACCCCACCTCTCAATCGTGGAGGAAGCCGGTAAGGGGGTCGGAGGCAGAGGCCCCACGGGTGAGCACCCGGCCCAAGCCCGACAGATAGGCCTTGCGCCCAGCCTCAATGGCCTGGCGGAAGGCAGCAGCCATCAGGGGCAGGTCCCCGGCGGTGGCCAGGGCGGTGTTGGCCATGATGGCCGCCGCCCCCATCTCCATGGCCTCGCAGGCCTGGGAGGGACGGCCGATGCCTGCGTCCACAATGATGGGCAGGTCGATCTCGTCGATTAAAATCTGGATAAAATCCCTGGTGGCCAGGCCCTTGTTGGAGCCAATGGGGGCCCCCAGGGGCATGATGGCCGCCGCTCCGGCGTCCACCAGGTCCCGGGCCACGTTCAGGTCTGGGTACATATAGGGCAGGACCACAAACCCCTCCTTGGCCAAGGTTTCCGTGGCCCGGATGGTCTCCGCGTTGTCCGGCAGGAGGTATTTGGCGTCCCGCATGATCTCGATCTTGACAAAATCCCCGCAGCCCAATTCACGGGCCAGGCGGGCAATGCGCACCGCCTCCTGGGCGTTCCGGGCCCCGGAGGTGTTGGGCAGCAGGGTCACCCCCTGGGGGATATAGTCCAGGATGCTCTCCTCCTGCTTGGTGTTGGCCCGGCGCAGGGCCAAGGTGATGATCTCCGCCCCGGCGTCCCGCACCGCCGCCTCAATGAGGCCCAGGGAGTATTTCCCCGAGCCCAAAATGAAGCGGGAGGTAAATTCATGGCCGCCGATGACCAGCTTATCTGTTGTGTTCATGCTTCTCCTTCCCCGTAATGTGATTCCTTTTCCCAGGCCCCCCAAAGGGGCCGGTCAAACATGGTATTCCCCCGCCAAAATCCGCAGGACGGTCTGGGCCTGGTGGGCGGCGCAGAGCATCACTTGGGGGGAAAAAAGACTCCCCAGGTCCGCCACGTCGCTGGCCCCGTCCCCGCAGAGGTAGAAATATTTTCCCACCCGGCGGGTTTGGATGGCGTTGGGAGAACCCAGCCCCGCCATGCCGCTGGCGGCCACCAGGTACTTCCCCGGCAGCTTCTCCAACACAGCATTCACCAGCATCGCCTTGGCCTCCGGCTGGTCAAAGGCCTCGCAGATGATGTCCGCCTCTTGGAGCAGGGCTGTGACGTTGCCCTCGGTCAGGCGGACGCTGTGGCAGGACAGGGAGACATAGGGGGCAATCTCCTCCAAGTTCTCCCCCAAGGCCTGGGCCTTGTCCTGCCCCAGCTGGCTGGCCTTATACTGCTGGCGGTTTAGGTTGGTGATATCCACTTGGTCAAAGTCAATGAGAACCAGCCGCCCCACCCCAGCCCGGGCCAGCGCGATGGCAATGTTGGAGCCCAGCCCCCCCAAGCCGCAGATGGCCACGGTGCTGCCCTCAAACTTCGCCTGGAGCATTGCCCCGTGGCGTGCCATCAGGGCTTGGCGCATCGCCGCCTTGCTGGGGCGGGGATCAGCCGCCCCCCACAAAGTTCACCACCTCCACCACGTCGCCATCCTGGAGCCGTGTCTCGCCATAGCTGGCCTTGGGCACGATCTCCCCGTTGCGCTCCACGGCAATGCGGTTTTGTTCATATCCAGCTTCGGCCAAATAGTCCGCCAGGGTCTTGCCCCCTGCGTCCAAGGCCTCGCCGTTGATGGTCACCATGGCCCATCCCTCCTGTCCTCCGCTGCAAAAAAGCGGGAAGTCCCCCCCTTGGGCAACTCCCCGCCATAGCGTACTGTGTCTGTATCCCTACGTTGGCATTACCCAAATCAGGTCTATGGGTCGAAGGCCACACCTTCCTCTCAGCCTGTGTACAAGCTCCCCATTGATTGTTGTCCCTCTTATTATAACGCACTGGGCGCAAAATACAAGCCCTTTTTCCTCTTGACCTCTGGGAAGCGGAAGTGATATGATAGGGATACATCCATTTCTCTTAGGAGGCATGTTATGAAGGTTTCAATGATAGCCCTGGCGGCGGCAGCAGTTTTGTGCGCTGCACTGTTGGCTGGCTGTGGCCTAGTCCCCACCAACCAGTCCGCCCTCCAACCCATGACGGATTCCTCCGCCAACACCTCTAGGGGCGATCCCTCCACCACACCCGCCGCCCCCCAGGACACAACCACCCAGACACCACCCCCGGCGGCCACCAATCCCACCCAGCAGCCCACCACCGGTGGCCACCACAACAGCCACCATGGTGGGAGCATCGGCACAACCACCGTGGCCCTCTCAGAGCAGGACGCCGTGGACATCGCCCTGGAACACGCCAGGGTGGCCCAGACCGACACGGTATTCCTCCAAGTGGAGGGGGACCGGGACAACGGCCGTTACCTCTATGAGGTGGAGTTCTATGTGGGGTCCATGGAGTACAAGTATGAAATCGACGCCAACACCGGGACCATCCTAGAGTTTGAGACGGAAAAGGACTGACAAAAACAGCGCACAGCCTGAATGGAAGGGCTGTGCGCTGTTTTGTTCCGCCTAGGCGGATTCATCTGGTCATAAAGTGCATCAACATCTGTGCCGTTTCCCCTCGGGTGGCAAAGCCCCCAGGGTCCAGGAGGCCGCCGCCCTTGCCGTTGAGAATCCCTTGTTCCGTGGCCCAGCGCAGAGCCGTCAGGGCCCAGGGGCTGGCCTGGTCTGCATCGGAGAAGGGCAGGTTCTGGGCCGCGGCAGGCTGGCCCCCATAGCGCCAGAGGATTACCGCCAGTTGTTCCCGGGTGATGTTGTCATCGGGCCCAAACTGGCCGCCGCCGTAGCCGGTGACGATGCCCTGTTCTGCCGCCCAGGTAACGGCTTGGGCATGCCACTGGCCGTCGTCTACGTCCTCAAAGACCCCCCCGGCGGCTTCCGGGTTGCGCTCCAAATTGTGCAGCACCACCGCCAACATGCCCCGGCTCATGGGCTGATCCGGACTGAACTGTCCGGCACCAGTACCGTGGAACAGTTCATGGCCGCTGGCAAAGGCCACCGCCTCCGCCGCCCAGTGGTCCCCAGGTACGTCGGCAAAGGACTGCCCATTGTCCAGCAGTTCCAGCTTGGCAGAGCCGTCCAGGGGGATGGTCACCTTTAGGGCATCCCCGTCGGCGATGGACTTGCGCACCACCTCCCGGCTGCCGTCCTGGTAAACCAGCACCGCCACAGTACCGGGGGTGCAGTCCTTGTGGGGCACGGTGAGGGTGATGCCGCCGGGGATATCCCCTACCCTCTCGCCCCCGGCGGTGATGGATAGGGTCACGCGGTTCCCCTGCTTCTCCGCTGTCACCGTAACCTTCCCCCCGCCGCTGCTCAGGCTGCCCAGGCCACCGTTGGGGATGGTCACCTCCGCCACAGGGGTGGAGACGGTAAGGTTCGCTTGTGTTCCGCTGCCCAGGGCCCCCACGGTCTCAGCAGGCAGGGACACTTCCGTTTTCGTCACATCCCCCTTGACCTCCGGGGCAATCACCACGGTTTCGCTCTGGTTCTCCGTGGCCTGCTTGACGATCTCATCGGCGGTGGCTTTGTTCACCGTGGCGGCAGCTGTCTCCCCCTGGGTGGTGGCAGAGGGCTTGGCCGTGGTCTCGGTGGTGGGGGCGCCCCCGCTGGTGTCTGTGTCGGTGTTCACTGGCGGCGGGGTGGGGGTGGTGCCGCCGCCGTTGGAACCACCGCCGCCGGAAGGCGGAGGCGCCGGCTTCTCTGTCCACCGGGCATAGAGGGTCACATCCTCGGTGATGGGGGTTTCAAAGTTGAACGCTTCCCCCACCCCCTCGGCTGTGGTATACCATCCAGCCAAATCGTAGCCCTCCCGGGTGGAAACCGGCGCTGTGATCGTTGTGCCATAGTAGACCCTTTGCGCGTCCACCCCACTGCCCCCTTGGGCATCAAAGGTAACGCTTCGATAGAGATAGCTGGGTTTCTCCGTCACCTGGACCTCTGAGGGAATCGCTTTCAAGTGGGGCAAGGGGCCGGGACCTTTCATCCAGGCCTCCCCATCCAGGCCGGTAAACGCTCCACTTATGATTCGTTCCAGGGACAGGGCGGTGGACTGTTCTGTCCCGGCGGGCGTCCCTTCGCCAAAGTCGATTCCCGCATAGTGGTAGCAGCCTTTGTTGGTAATCTCTGCGCTTGTAGACAAGCATGGGCTCACTACGCTCCCCGTCATTGCCGCGCCCAACGCATAGCAATTCTCATAAATACTTCCATCCGATGCGTTTGCCACCAGGCCGAAAGCGCGCGCAAGGGTTTTACTTTGGCTTGTTACAGTTCCCAAAGAATAACAGTTGGCCAGTTCGCCCCCGTTATAGCCTGCAAAGCCCCCGGCCAGAGCCTTGCCGTTGGTCACTGCCACATCCCCTGTGCAATAGCTGTCTTTCATCTTCAGGCCTTGGAATCCAATCCCTATGAAACCGCCTACACATTGCATTTCTGTACTGTTTGTTGTAACTGTAACATCCCCGGAAGCGAAGCAGCCCTGAATGACAGCGGGTGCTCCCCCATAAGGATCCCCACCAAGAAAACCGCCCGCAGCCTGATACTCATCTGTACTCGCATCCATCAAAACATCTCCCGTTGCATAGCAGTCCTGAATAGACAGAGGTGTTCCATTCATGAGGATCAGCGCCCCGAGAAAACCACCTGCAACCGGCGAAGTAGGGCCCTTGTATGGCTCACACATGGTCACAGTTCCCGTCGCTCCGCAGTTGGAAATCTTTGCCCCCTCACTCATTCCACCGGCAAACCCACCACCTTGATTGTATTTTCCGCCAACCTTTACACTTGCTGTGCAATTTGTTACTTGTATGGATTCCGCAACGTTTGAGAGCGGGTTTACATAGCCAATCATCCCCCCTGCGTCAATATTTCCCGTTGCCACCTGACAGTCGATCTCTCCACTGGCCCGGCAGCCAGAGATGCTCCCCCTTCCGGCAATGGCCTCTCCAATCAATGTCCCAACATATGCGCCGGCTCCAATGTTCCCTGTTACAATATTGGCATTTTCCAACGTAACATCTTTGACATAGCTGGGGTTCTCATCTGATCCCCTAAACCACACGGTGCCGAAAAGTCCTATGTATTGTTCTCCATTGTTCGCATGGATCACCATGTTGGAAATCGTATGGTTGCCCCCATCAAAGTTTCCCTTATACCGTGCGCTGCCGTCGCCAATCGGTGTCCAGTTCTTTCCATTCAAGTCCAAATCAGCGGCAAGAACAACCGTTTTTCCAGCAAAATCGTTTTTTTCTATTTCATTCAACCCCTTCACCTGCACCGCCAGCCACGCCAGGCCCTCCGCTGAGGCAATGGTAATGGTCGTCCCATCTGCTTCTTCTGTGTAGCCTGCAGGCGCTTCTGTCAGGCCGTCCGTCCAGCTGCCCTCTCCTGCCGCCGCCAGTGCCGTCCCTGGCAGCAGGCACAGGCACAGAGCCAGGACAGTAACCAAGCTTATTCCCCGTTTTCGCATAAAGGTTTCCCCCAATCAAACACATTCCTTTTCAAATAGAACCCTACCCAAAAATTACAGTTTTTTGTAAGGCCAGTGATTTCCAATTCCTGGGAGATACTGTCGGTTTTTCTTGTATAAAGGGGAAAAATTTGCTTGCTATCACCGGCAGTTTATGGTATGCTTACACAGGATAAATAGGCTATCAAAAAACTGTACTTTTTTGTATCCTCAAAAACAGAGCACCCCCGGTATCACAGCACTGTGATACCGGGGGTATTGCGTATCCTTTTCTTTTTTCCAAACCCAAGGGCTCACACCGCTGCCGCGATGAGGTCCACCATCTCCCCCACGTTTTTCATGCCCTGTACGGCCTTCATGCTGAATTTCATGCCAAATTCCTCCTCCACCGTGGCCAAGAGGGTGATGTGGGTCAGGGAGTCCCAATCCTCGATATCAGCAGCGGTGGTATCGTCGGTGAGGGCGATGCTGTCGTCGTCGAACACGTCCTGGAACACTTCCGTCAGTTTTTCAAAAATGCTTGCTCTATCCATGGGTTTCCTCCTGTTCAGGTTCTGTGACCTGGATCACATGGTTCTTCTTCTCATAACCGCCCCGGAGGTCCAGCTCCCAGACGGTGCTTCCGTCGGCCTCCTCAGAGACCTTGGCAAAGCCCTGCTTTTGGTAAAAGTCCCGGACCATACCGTTTTTCGCTGTGGGGAAATAGTAGCCCCGGATGCAGTCGATCCCCGCCGCCTGGCAGCGCGCCGCCAGGGCATCCATCATGGCGTATTCCATATCCCGCTTCAGCACCCGGCAGCTCATCAGCCAGAGGATCACGTCCAGCCGCGTCCCCTGCCGCTCCCCGATGGCAATGGAGACCACGCCGTTGTCCCCGAACTTGTCCTCCAATTTGCCATAGAGGGTGATGAACTGTGTGTCCGCCGCCATGGCCTCGATCTCCCCCTGGGTGAAGCGGCGGGTGGTGAGGTTGAACTGGTTGGACTTGTTGGTGAGCTGGGCGATGCGGGAGTAGTACATGGGCACAAAGGCCCCGATCTCCCCCCGCATCTCCAAGGAGCGCAGGTAGCTTTCGTAGTCGGCAAAGGAGGCCTCCGCCTGGGCCCGGGCGGCGTTCTGGCGGTACATCTCCGTCCGGGCGGCATCGTCGGCGGAGAGCTCCGTAACCTCAAAGTAGCCCAGGCGGTCTATGGCCTGGATATAGTGCTCTGGATGCTCCCCCAGCTCCGGCACCCCCGCGCCGGGAACCTGCTGGCGGACAATCTCCCGCTCGGCGGGGTTGTCGTCCACAAACACAAAGCTCTCCGGCAGCAGGGAGAGGCTTTGGGCGATCTCCACCAAATTCCGGGACTTGGGCTCCCAGTTGGCCTTGATGAGGATGAAGTCCTCGGGGGTGAGGGTCATGTCCGGCCGTTTCAGCCCCGCCAGGGCGTTTTCCGCCTCATTTTTGCTGACCACGTTGAGGATAACCCCTAAGTCCTTGTGGGCTTTCAGGTAGGCTTGGAACTCGCTGAACGCCTGGCCCATAGAGGTCTCCTGGCCTACCTGCAAGTTCTCTGGCCCGTCGTCCCCCACGATGCCACCCCAGAGGGTGTTGTCCAGATCCAGGGCCAGGGCCTTTTTGTTCTTGCCATAGATGGACTTGATGATATTGGACACGCTGTGGGCCAGGGTAGGGATGGCCGGCACCGCCAAGGCGTATTTGTACAGATGCCAATAGGCGGGGTCGCTCCACTGCTCTAGGCCGTAGAGGGCGGAGAGGTAATTGATGTCGTGGAGGTAAAAGCCCTTGTGCTCCTGGGCGTACTGGGCAAAGCCCAGGTTCAGCCGGGTGAGGAAGTGGACACGGCCGTGGATATCACTGGCCTCCCGGTTCCCCTGCAAGCGCCAATAAGGGTATTCAAAGTTGTTCTGGATCAGGGGGCAGCCGTACAGCTGGGCCAGCCGGTCCCACATGGCGGTGAAGCGGCCGAGCTCCTCCGCCAGCAGGGCGTCCACCGCCTCCGGGCTGTCCGAGAGCTGGGGATAGCGGCTGACGTTGCGGTTGGAGGTGTGGATATAGATGATATCCGGCTGGAAGGCCTCCAACTCTGGGTTGGGGAACATGGCGTCCTGCCAGAACTGGGCGTACTCGCTCTCATAAAAGGTACAGCGGATGCCCTGGCGCAGCAGGAACAGGTCCAGCATATCCCGCACGTCGTGGGTGGTGGAGCCCCCCAGGATGGCCACCCGCTTGTCGATAAAGTCCCGCCGGCTCCCCAAAAGCTCCCGGCGCAGACGCTTCCGCTTGGTCAGCAGTTCGGTGGAAAAGGGCGGGGTAAACAGCGCCTGTTTCATGCGATCACTCTCCTTAAAATCCCGCGTAAATGAAGCTTGCCGCCTGGTAGTCCGGTCCATAGCAGCCAAATTTCAGCACCGCCAAAAACAGCAGGACAGACACCCCAGCGGACAGCAATGTGTTTTTCTCGGCCAGCCAGGCCCGTACACTCCCCACCCGCTCTTGAAGCAGGGATACCGCCAGCATCGCCGCCAGGCAGCCCCCGCACACCAGCAGGTTCTTCCCGTCCAGCCCCAGCTGCAACAGGGTCCCGTCCACCAGGACCCTGGGGTCAAAGGCCGTCAGGGCACTCTTCCAGGCCTGCAAACCCGCCTGGAAGCTGACGAAGCGGTCGAAGGACACCGAGGCGGTGAAGAGGCAGGCGGTGCGCAGGCGCTGGAAATAACGCCAATACCGGGCCTCCGTGTCGATGTGCAGGGCGTCGGTGAGGCGCTGGAACAGCGGCTTGAGCAGCATCCCCCCGGCGATCATGGCAAAGAAGAACAGGCCGCTGCCGAAGATGTACTTCCAGGAGCCCCCGTGCCAGAAGCCGATACAAAACCAGGTGATGAACATGCCAACATAGGTGGGGATTTCCCGGGAAGCCTTCTTCCCCAGGTGCTTTTTACAGGCCTTGCGCAGCTTCCCCATCCAGCGGGATTTCAGGGTGGGATACAGCAGGTAATCCTTGAGCCAGAAGCCCAGGGTCATGTGCCAGCGCCGCCAAAATACCGAGAGGTTTTCCGAGGAAAAGGGCCGGCGGAAGTTCTCCGCCAAGGGGATGCCAAAAAGCTCCGAGAGGCCGATGACGATATCCATGCAGCCGCTAAAATCCGCGTAGAGCTGCCCCACGAAGAGCACCGCCCCCACCGGCACCATGGCCCCCTGGCACAGGCCGTTGTCGTAAACCACCGACACCGCCATTCCCAGGCGGTCGGCCAACACCAGCTTTTTGAACAGGCCCCACAGAAAGCGCTGGAAGCCGAAATAAAACCGCTGGCGGTTCCACACCGCGCCCCCGAACAAGGCCTCAGAGATATCATTGTAGCGGGAGAAGGGGCCGGAGGTGAGCTGGGGGAAATACCCGGCAAAGAGCAGCATTTTCAGCGGGTTTCTCTGGGGCTGCTCCACGGTCTCCCAGCGCACATCCAGCAGGTAGCCAATGAGGATCAGGGTGAAGTAGCTGACCCCGAAGGGTGCCAGCCACTGGGGCATTTCCAGCCCCAGGTCCTTTCCCAAAAGGCTGCCAATCCCATTGATGTTGTTGATGAAAAAGGCAATGTCCTTGTAGAGGATCATCACCGCAGCCAGCACCACCACCGTCAGGCCAGTGAGGGCCCACCTGGCCCGTTCCCCCGGCACCCGCCGGATGGCCAGGGCCACCAGCCAAGTGAGCAAGGCCTCCGCCGCAAACACGGCGCACACCCCCAAGTTATACTCCGTGCAGGCCAGCAGGAAGTAGCCGCTGCCCAGCAGCAGCATCACCCACCGCCACTTGGGGGGACAGAGCCAATATTCCGCGAGGATGAAGCCCGCAAAGATGAAAAACCGCAGGGTCACGATGGACATAGTCTTGTAGTTCTCCTCCTCAAGATTCCCCCTCCACCATAGCCAGCAAGGCCTCCGGGGTCACCTGCTCCGTGATGTTCCAGCGGCACAGGGCATACAAGCTCTGGGGCAGGCCCCGGAGCAGCACGTTCCGGCTGTCGGTACGGATGGACAAGGTGATGGGGATACCCGCCTGGTGGATCAATACCTCTGTGAGGTCGTTGTAGTAGCCGCCGGGGTAAGCCAGGGCACAGAAGCCCTCCCCCAGCTCTGCCTGGCGCTCCTGGTTGTAGCGCTCCAAGTCTGCCGCCAGGGCGGCGGCGTACTCCGCCTCCGACTCCCCCTCCAAAGGCAAGGCACTGGTGCGGATGGCCGGCCCGCTCTCGAAGGGCGCCCACTGGTGCATGTCATAAGTGTGGGACTGCACATCCAGCACCCCGGAGGCCAGCATCGCCCGGGCCTCGTCGTAGCCGAAGTGGGGGGTAAGGCGGTGCTGGGTCTCCTTATAAAATTCCCGATGCCCCATAGAAGAGCCAATGGCAAAGACGGTGGCCTTCATGCCATACTGGGCCAAGATGGGCATGGCGATCTCGTAGTTGCTCAGGTAGCCGTCGTCCATGGTGATGCACACCGGCTTCTCCGGCAAGCTGCCCCCGTTGTATACAAAGTCGATCATCTCCCGCATACTCACGGCGGTATACCCCGCCTCTTGCAGGGCCCGCAAGTGGGCGGCGAAGGTCTCTGCCCGCACCACTTCCCCGGACGCCTCCTGGCTGAAATGGTGGTACATCAGCACAGGCACATCCGCCGTATAGCTGGTGGGGTCCGCTTCCTTAGGCTGGGCGGCCAGCTTGTCCAGGTAGGCGGCGCAGTTCTCCGCCGTCACATAGGTCCCAAAGTCCGCCGGGCGGTAGACGCTGTCGTCCCCAAACACCTGTGCCAGGGCCATGGTTCCCACGGCGTTGCGGAAGTGGGAGGCATCGTAGAAATACCGGCTGTCGTAGGAAATGGAGGTATCGCTGAAATCCCAAAAGTCCACAATCTTGGACAACTCTGTCCGGTAGCGGTTCAAGGCCTCGTCCCCGTAGGCCTCCAATTGGCTGCTGTATACGGGGGAACAGATCACCGTCAGCTCCACGCCATATTCCGCGCACAGGTCCCGGATATCCCGCACCGCCTCCATGCACACATCCAGGTAAGGCAGGTCCTGGAAATCCGGCGGGGCGGCGTAGGCAAAGGCGTCGCCGTGCTCGGCGGCGTACACCGCCGGGTCCCCCACCTTCTCCACATCCCGGACCCGCTTGTCATACATCCCGGTATCCGCGTCGAACACGTCAAACACCTGGGGGAGATCGGTGTCCCGCCGGTAGTCGGAGATTTTGTCAATGGCGTATCCCGTGTGCAAAAAGGCACAGCGCAGGTAAAACAGCGCCGGGTTTTCGCCGCTGGCCAGGGGGTGCATCCAGTAGTGGATGTCATCGCCCCCGGCATCCTCGGTGTTGGCCTCGTTGAAGTTGAGGCTCAGCACCAGATTTTTCACCTGGCAGTTTTCCAACAAATAGGTGGCGTGGGCCCGGTAATCCCTGGCATCGCTGCCGTAGACGAAAAAGTTATAGAAGCTGGCATCCAAGTAACGGTCCAGCTCCTTCACATTGTAGGAGGCGGCACAGGAAGAACCAATGATATAGGAGTCAAACTCCTCCTTGTGCTCCTCCAACCAGGCCACCTTGGCCACCCGGGGGTTGTTGGTCTCATTGTATCCATACCAGTGGAAGAGCGGGTCCCCAAACACCCCAAAGGGGTCCACCAGAAAATTGATGGCGGGAAACAGCCCCAGCAGCAACACCATTGCCAGGAGTCTCAGGCTCCACCGCCCAGGTTTCGTTCCATTCGTCATGCTACACTCCGTGTTCGTTTCCACAATTCCCTCACCATTCCATCCAGGGAAAAATTCTCTGTTCAGGATAGCACGGAACCCATGATTTTTCAATACTCTTTCTCCGGGAAGGGTAAAAAAGCGAGCGCCGGACACACCAGCGCTCGCTCTGCCTTGCGGAAAAATCGGCCCTTATTTTTTCTCCCGTTCCGTATAGCCAAAGCTGTTGCGGAAATGCTCCCCGATGAGCATCAGCTCCCCCGGGGTGGAGATATCCGCCCCGGAGCGGTCAATAAAGACCCGGACGGCGGGGGGCAGGGAGTTGAAATAGGCCTCCATGTTTGGGTCTCGATACTTCACTTCATCACCCCAGCCTAGTCTGCCCCCCACGCGGGGAAACATGTCAAGGCGCCCCGCCGCCAGCGGGAAAACTATGCCCCTCCTTTGGAATTTTTCGGAATCCATCGAAGGATTTCTGGCAACTTCGCGGCAGCTTTGGCATAGAATAGCCCGTATACACAGAAAGGAGGTGCTGGCATGAGCAAGGGGAATCCCCATACTCTGCCCCAGACCAAGCCGCCCAAGCCCCAGGACTTAGACGACTTCATTTTCCTCTGGGAGGGAGAACGGCCTACCATCAGCCAACGGTAAAGCCAACCTGTCATCGCTTTGTTTCGCGCCTGCGGGCGCGAACTCTGCGAGGCTCCCCTCCCCTTGCCGTTCCTGTGGCAAGACTTTGTTTTCCATATTCCACAATCCCCGCCCCCTGGATGTTCCCAGCCCCAGAGGTCTGCGGGTTTTTCCCTGATTTCACGGGTTTTCCCTTTACAGCCGGAGAAAAATACTATATAATGTCTTCTCAATGAATGAGAACAGAACGGGAGGACCCCCATGCTTCAATTTGATGAATATAAAGTCAAACTCAACAACCTGCTCCCCCAGTTGGACGAGCTGGAACAGGCCCTGAACCTAGACAGCACCGCCCAGGAGGTGGACTTTCTAGAGGCCCAGAGCGCCGCCGACGGCTTTTGGAACGACCCGGATAACTCCCAAAAGGTCCTCCAACGCCTGAAACATTTGAAGAGCAAGCTGGAAGACCAGCAAAAGCGCCGGTCCTCCTGGGACGATATGATGGTCCTGTGCGAGATGGGCAACGAGGAGGAGGACCTCTCCCTGCTGCCGGAGCTGGAAGCGGACTTCGCCGCCCTGCTTCAGAGTATGGAGAGCGCCCGGCTGCAAACCCTCCTCACAGGGGAGTACGACGCCTCTAGCGCCATCCTGGCCTTCCACGCCGGGGCCGGGGGCACCGAGGCCCAGGACTGGGCCCAGATGCTCTACCGCATGTACACCCACTGGGCGGAGCGCCACGGCTTCACCTATAAGATCATGGACTACCAGGAGGGGGACGAAGCCGGCCTGAAGTCCGCCACCATCATGATTGAGGGCGAAAATGCCTACGGCTACCTCCGGGGAGAGCACGGCGTCCACCGCCTGGTGCGGGTCTCCCCCTTTGACGCCAACGCCCGCCGCCAGACTTCCTTCGCCTCGGTGGAGGTGATGCCTGACCTGCCGGAGGACGCGGACATTGAAATCCGCCCGGAGGATATCGAAATGCAGGTCTACCGGGCCAGTGGCGCCGGTGGCCAGCACGTCAACAAGACCTCCTCCGCCGTGCGCTTGATCCATACCCCCACCGGGGTGGTGGTCTCCTGCCAGACCGAACGCAGCCAGTTCCAGAACAAGGACAACTGCATGAAGATGCTCCGGGCCAAGCTGGTGGAGCTGCAAATGCAGGAGAAGGCGGAGAAAATCTCCGATTTGAAAGGCGTGCAGTTGAAGATCGAGTGGGGCAGCCAAATCCGCTCCTACGTATTCATGCCCTACACCCTGGTGAAGGATACCCGCACCGCCTTTGAAACCAGCAACGTCAACGCCGTCATGGACGGGGACCTGGACGGCTTCATCAA
>CAJUCB010000028.1:6046-23738 GCA_910584805.1 uncultured Oscillospiraceae bacterium | reverse complement strand
TGGCAATGACCAGGTGCATGCCGGCGGCACGGCCCATCTGGGCCACCCGGCAGATGGATTCCTCCACCTCCTTGGCCGCCACCAGCATCAAGTCCGCCAGCTCGTCGATGACGATGACGATCTTGGGCATCGTCTCCACGTTCTCCTGCTCCCTGGCCCAGTGGTTGTAGGAGTTCAGCTCCCGCACCCCGGCCTCGGAGAAGAGACGGTAACGCTTCATCATCTCCGTCACCGCCCATTGCAAGGCTCCGGCGGCCTTTTTCGGGTCTGTCACCACGGGAATCAGAAGGTGGGGGATGCCGTTGTAGCCCCCCAGCTCCACCATTTTCGGGTCCACCATGATGAGCCGCAGCTCCTCCGGGGTGGACTTATAGAGCATACTGACAATAAGAGAGTTGATACACACAGACTTACCGGAACCGGTGGTACCGGCGATGAGCATGTGGGGCAGCTTGGCGCAGTCCCCTACAATGTAATTCCCCCCGATGTCCTTGCCCACAGAGAACGCAGCGCTGGACTTATGCCGCTGGAAGTCCGGGGCACTGAGCACCTCCCGGATGTTCACGGGGATCACGTTCTTGTTGGGTACCTCCACGCCCACCATGGATATCTTGTCGGGCACGGGGGCAATCCGGACACTGGCCACGCCCAGGGCCAAGGCCACGTCGTCGGAGAGGTTGGTGAGCTTGTTCAGCCGCACCCCCTGTTTCAGGGCGATCTCGTAACGGGTCACAGAGGGGCCCTGAACCGCCCCCACCACCTGGCCGTCGATGCCAAAGGATTTCAGCACCCCAGACAGGCGCTCCATCGTCCCCTCCAACTCCTCGTGGGCCGCCTGGGCCCCCTCGCCGCTGGGCGCGGTGAGCAGCTCCAAGGGGGGATAGATATAGGTCTTGGGGGTATCTTCCAAGCTCTGTTCGATAACCCCCGCCACCTCTGCCTCCGCCTGCCGCAGTTCTTCCTTCTTCTGGGCCTTGGTGGGCAGGGGCGGAGCAGCCGGGGTGGGCGTTGGTGCCGGGGGTTCCGGCGGGGGCGGGGGGGCAGCGGTGATGGGCTGCCACTCCGGTTCCTCCGCCAGAGGCGGGGGTTCTGGTGGGAGCTCCTCCGGTTCTGGTGGTTTCGTACCGCCCCGTTTGAACAGACCAACCCGTTCCTTCTTTGAAGGCGCTTCCTCCGGCTTCTCCTCTTGGAAGAATAGGTCGTCCTCTGGTGTATCTTCTTCCGGAGGCAGAGGAGGTAGGTCGTCCAGGGGCAGGTCCGCCGCTTTCCTGCGCCGCTCCCGTCTCATCCGGGGGGGCGGGGGTGGGGCAGTCCTGGCCTGGACCAGGGGGAACTCTTCCTCGTCCTCCTCTTCTGGGCCATCGTAGATGTAGCTGTCGTCGTCGTATTCCTCTTCATACTCCGCCTGATAGATCATTCGTTCCCGTCGATCCTGGATGAAGTGCATCACCCGGGCCGGGGTGATATGGAAGGCCCCAGCCAATAGTACCAGCAGCACCAGCACGAAGATCAGCCCCGCCCCCAGCTTGCTGAACCAAGCAGAGAAGGACACGCTCAGGGCGCCCCCCAGCATCCCACCGCTAAGGAGGTTCCCACCGTCTCGGCCCAGTTGGGAAAATGCGGCGATGCCTATCTCATATTTATATGGAGAAAGGCTCAGGTGGAGCAGAGCGCCAAAAAACAGCGGCAGCAGCCCAACGCACCACAGCCGCACCGTCAGGCGGCGCTGACGCTGGAAGAGCAGCAGGTACACCGCCATCACCAGGGCGAAGGGAGCCAGCCAGAAGCCGTAGCCGATAAGGCCCTTCACGGCGACACAGATGAAGTCCACCACCAGGGCATTGATCCCGGCCACGCCCAGGATCAGCATGAGGGCCAGGAAAGTGCAGACCGCCGCGGCAATGCCCCGGCTGAACATGTCTGGCTGATAGGCTGGGGCCTTACGCTTGGCAGGGGCCTTGGCCCCCTTGCCGCTGGGCTTCCCCCCGCCGCTGGACTTGCTGCCACTGTTGGATTTTGCAGATTTACTTGTGGGTTTCTTTTGTGTGGATGCCATAGTTTCTCCTCGGGTTTACTTCCAGATCAGTGTCGTGATCACCGCTGCGGCGCCGACGCCCCAGCAGTAAAAAGCAAAGTTGCCGAACTTGCCCTTGTTGGCCAGATTGTTCACCAGGCGGATGGCAAAGTAGCCGGACACCGCCGCCACCAGCATTCCCACCAGGTAGATGGGCAACATTCTCACGTCGATCCCATCCGCCACCGCGTCCTTGATGCTGAGGATGTTGGCCCCCAGCACCGCAGGGATGGACATGAGGAAGGAAAACCGCACCGCAAAGTTGCGCCGGAAGCCCCGGGTGAGGCCCACGGAGATGGAGGTGCCGGAGCGGGAGAGGCCGGGAACCACTGCCACTGCCTGACCCACCCCCACCAGCAGGGCATCCAGCATGGTGGCAGAGCGGGCAGTCTTGCGTCCTCTGCCCATCCGGTCAGAGTAGAAGAGCAGGAAGCCAGTGACCAGCAGGGCGCAGCCGATGAAAATGGTGTTGCCATAGAGGCTCTCCACCTTGTCCTTGATGGGCAGCACCGCAAACAGGGGCAGGGTGGCAATGATAATCATCAAAACCATCCGCCCGGAGGGGGAAAGATGCTCCTGATCCTGGCGGCGGCGCTTGGAGAACAGGCAGGCCACCAGGTTGAAAAAGCCCTGGATGAGCTCCAAAATGTCCTTCCAATAGTAGACGAACACCGCAATGAGGGTACCCAGGTGGAGCAAAACGTCAAAAAACAGGGTCTCCTCTGGGTTTGCCAGGCCGAAGAAGTGTTGGAACAGGGACAGGTGGCCCGAACTAGAGATGGGCAGGAATTCCGCCACGCCCTGGACCAGCCCCAATAGGATGGATGAAAAAATGTGCAAGCGGATTCCCTCCTTTAACTGTGATACAGGGCCGTCATAGCCTTGTAGGTCATATAACAGTCCAGCTTGGCGGTGGTCTCAAAGGGGGCGTGCATGGACAGCACGGGAACCCCGGCATCAATGGTGTCGATGTTCCGGTTGGCCAAGTAGCAGGCCACGGTGCCGCCGCCCCCCTGGTCGGTCTTTCCCAGCTCCGCCAGCTGCCAGAGGACATGGTGCTGGGCAAAGAGCCGCCGCAGCCGTCCCACCAGCTCCGCCGAGGCATCAGAGGCCCCGGACTTCCCCCGGGCTCCGGTATACTTGCTGATGCACACACCGTAGTTGAAATAGGCGCTGTTGCGGCTCTCATAGGCATCGGCAAAGTTGGGGTCATAGGCGGCGGTGACATCGGCGGACAGGCAGAGGGAGGTTTCATAGCAGGCCTTCAAGGGCACCCCCTGGGCCTGACACAGGTCGCTCATGAACACATCAAAGGCCGCCGACTGCATCCCCGTCACACCCAGGGAGCCCACCTCCTCCTTGTCCGCCAGGACACACACCGCCGTGGTCTCCGGGATGCTGTCCAGGTCCAGGAGGGCTTGGAGGCAGGCAAAGGCGCAGACCCGGTCATCCTGTCCGTAAGCCCCAATGACGGAGCGGTCCAGGCCCACATCCACCGCCTTGGCGGCAGGGACAGCCATGAGCTCAGCAGAGAGGAAATCCTCCTCCACCATGCCGTACTTCTCATGGAGCAGGTCCAGCACCCCCAGCTTCACCCGGTCACTCTCCCCCTTTTCCCCCAGGGGAACGCTGCCCACAAAGAGGTTGAGCTGTTCCGCTTTCACAATGTCCCCCATGGTCTTTTTCCCCTGGTCTGCCGCCAGGTGGGGCAGCAGGTCCCCCACGGTAAACTGGGGGTCTCCCGGCTCTTCCCCGATGCGGATGGGCACTTCTGTGCCGTCCCGGAGCACCACCAGGCCGTGGAGAGCCAGGGGTATGGTGGTCCACTGGTACTTTTTGATGCCCCCATAGTAGTGGGTCTTGCAATAGGCCAGCTCCTTTTCCTCATAGAGCGGGTTTTGTTTCAGGTCCAGCCGGGGGGAGTCGATGTGGGCGGCGGCGATGGCTGCCCCCGCCGAGAGGGGCTTGCTGCCAATCACTGCCAGCATCAGCCCCTTCCCCCGGTTGCTGCGGTATACCTTGTCTCCTGGTTGCAGGGCCGCCCCCCGCTCTAGGGGACGAAAGCCCGCCTGCTGGGCCAGGGCCACCCCATAGCTGACGCACTCCCGCTCGGTTTTGCCCTCGTCCAGGAAGTGCTTATAGGCTGTGCAATAGCGCTCCATGGCCTCCCGGTCCTCTTCGGTCAAAACATCATAGCCGTTGGTGCGCTGGAGGAAAAGCTCCTCCTTCTTCTGCTGCGCCAGGGTAGGCGCTTTCGTCTCAGTCATGGTTCCCCCTCCTTTAAGTATGCTATCATGGGCGCAAGGCACCCGCCTTGGTCTCGCTGACAGATTGGGCGATGATCTCCCGGAACAGGGCCTGAGCCCGCTGGGCAAAGCTCTCCGGGGTGTCCCCCTCGTCGTTCTCCAAGCAGTAGTCGCAGCGGGCCTTGAACCACGCGCTGCTCTGCTGGGCCGACACCCGCATCCGGGCATACTCCTCGGAAATCCCCTCCCGGGCCATGATCCGCCGGATGCGCAGCGCTTCCGGGGCGGTGATGGCCACGGTGCAGTCGCAAAAGTCCAGCAAACCGCCCTCCAACAGGGCAATGGCGTCGATGGCCGCCGCCGGGCGGCCCTGGGCCCGGGCCGCGTCCAGCCGCGCCCCCACCGCCTGGCTGATGTACTTGTGGGTGATGGCGTTCAAATCCTCCAAGGCCGCCGGGTCCTGAAAGACGATGGCCCCCAGCTTTTTCCGGGCCAGTTGTCCGTTTTCATACACTGGGCCAAAGCGCTCTGTGAGCTCCCGGCGCAGGTCGTCGCTGTTGGCGGTGAGCGCATGGTACACCGCGTCGGCGTCGATGATCTCCCCACCCAGGGCCACCAAGGCCCCCAGGGCGGTGGTCTTTCCTGCCCCGGTGGGGCCGGTGATGCCGATCACCCTCATGCCTGGTGCTCCCGGATGAAGGCCAGCAGTTCTTCCGTGGGGATGCCCCCCTCCCGGAGGACCTTGGGCTCCTCCTCCGTGAGGTCCACCACAGTGGAGGCCACCCCCAGGGCGCTGGAACCGCCGTCCACCACGCCCTCAATCTTCCCATCGAAGTAGGCCAACACCTCTTGGGCGTTCTTGGCCGGCTCCTTCCCGGAAAGATTGGCGGAGGTAGCCGCCAAGGGGAAGTCCGCCTTTTTGATGATATCCAAGGCCAGGGGATGGTCTGGGCAGCGGACCCCCAAGGTATCTGTCTCAGCCGTGACCATCAGGGGCACCACGCCCTTGTCCTCGAGCACCATCGTCAGGGGGCCGGGCCAATACTTCTCCGCCAGGCAATAGGCCACAGGGGGGATGTTCTGGCAGTACCGCTCCACCATCTCCATGCCGCTGACCAAGACACTGATGGGTTTTTCATAGTCCCGATCCTTTAAGTCAAAGATTTTCTGCACGGCCACACCGTCCCTGGCGTTGGCGGTGAGGCCATAGACCGTCTCTGTGGGAATCGCCACCAGACCGCCCTTCCAGAGCATGGTGGCCGCCTCCTGGGTCTCCTCTATGCTATACCGAACGGTATTGATCAATGTCTTCATTTCTCATTCGCTCCTTTTTTGTTCCTGGTCCCAGAGCCGCAGGGCGCTGATGATCTCCTCTAGCTCTCCGTCCATGACGCTGTCGATCTTATATAAGGTCAGGCCTACCCGGTGGTCCGTCACCCGGCCTTGGGGGAAGTTGTAGGTACGGATGCGCTCGTTGCGCATCCCGCTGCCCACCTGGCTGCGGCGCTCTCCGGCGATGGCCGCCGCCTGCTCCTCTGCCGCCCGCTCGTAGAGCCGGGAGCGGAGGATAGACAGGGCGCGGTCCTTGTTCTTATGCTGGCGGACTCCGTTTTGTTCACGTGCTGTCCCCCGGCCCCGGAGGAACGGAAGGTGTCGATGCGCAAATCGTTGGGGTCAAGATGGAACTCCACCTCGTCCACCTGGGGCAGCACCGCCACAGTACAGGTGGAGGTATGGATACGCCCTCCGGACTCCGTCTCCGGCACCCGCTGGACCCGGTGGACACCACTCTCGTGCTTCAAGCGGGCATAGGCCCCCGCCCCCTCCACCAGGAAGGAGACCTCCTTGAAGCCCCCCAGCTCCGTCTCGCTGACCCCGGCGGCCTCTAGCCGCCAGCCCTGTTTCTCCACGTACATGGCGTACATCCGGTAGAGGCTGGCGGCAAACAGGGCCGCCTCCTCCCCGCCTACCCCGGCGCGAATCTCCATAACCACGTCTTTTTCGTCCATGGGGTCCTTGGGCAGGAGCATTTGGCGCAGGCTTTCTTCCAACGCCTCCACCTGCTCCTTCACCCCGTCGTATTCCAAGCGGGCCAGCTCCCGGCACTCCGGGTCCCCCAGCAGCGCTTCCAAGCCCGCCAGCTCCCGGACCTTGGCCTGGTATTGGCGCAACTGCTCCACCAGGGGGGTGAGCTCCTTTTGCTCCCGGCTGAGCTTGGCCACCAGCTCCGGGTCGTTATAGGTCTCGTTCTGGGCCAGTTGGGCCTCCACCTCTTCCAGGCGCAATGCCAGCTTGTTTAGCTGCTGGTGCATGTTACGCGTCCTTCTCCTTGTCCGCCTGCTCTGCCGCCTTTTCCTCCGCCTCCCGGCGTTGGTAGTCCTGAAGCATAGCCTCATACTGGTTCATCATCATGGAGAACTCATAGGCTGACTGCTCCGACTGGCTCATGGGGGTCATAGACTCCTCCATTTTTTCCCGGAAGCGGCTGTTCTCCTGCTCGTCCGCCTCGTCGATTTCGTTGAGCTCCCCGGCCGCGGCCTTTTCCTCCATCAGCTGGAAGAGCTCCTGCATCTTATCCTCTGTGGTCTGGGGATTCTTTTCCTGTTGATCCATGTCCCTGTCTCCTTTGTTCCTTTTCTAATGCGTCAGCCGCCGCCTGATGCGGGGCAGATCCTACAGCTTAGCCCGGGCTGCTCCCCTCCTCCGCCTGGATGGCGGTGGATAGGGTTTCCCAGGTCTCCATGAGGGCGTCATACTCCGCAGTATATGCCCCCTCCTGCTCCAACAGCTCTTGGAGCGTTTGGTAATCGGAAGCCGCTGCCTCCTTCTGGCCCTCCAACTCCTCCAAGAGCTGGTCCAGCTTTTCCATGCGTTTTTCCGCCGCGGCCAGCTCTTTTTTCAGCTGCTTGGTACCGCCGCTGCGCTTGGGCTTTTCCTTTTTGGGCTTCTCCTCTTTCTTGGTGGGTGGGGGCAAGGTCTTTTGCCGCTCCCGCATGGCCTGGTAAGCGGTGTAATCCCCCTTGAAGTCGGAAATCTTTCCGTCCTCCAAGGTCCAAATCCGGGTGGCGAAGCGGTCGATGAAGTACCGGTCGTGGGAGACAAACAGCAGCGTCCCTCCATAGTCCTCCACCGCCCCCTCCATCCACTCCCTGGCGTCCAGGTCTAGGTGGTTGGTGGGCTCGTCCAGGATCAGCAGGTTCACCTGCTCGTCCATGAGCATACACAGCCGCAGGCGGCTCTGCTCCCCGCCGGAGAGGACGGATACCGGCTTGAACACGTCCTCCCCTTGGAAGAGGAAGCGGCCCAGACGGTCCCTGGCCTGCTGGGGGGTACAGTTGGCCTCGTAAATCATGGTGTCGAAGAGGCTGCGCTCCGGGTGGGCAAAGTGAATCTGTTGGGGCAGGTAGCCGGTCTTTACTGTAAGGCCCTGCTTGATTTTTCCCCCGTCCTGGGCTTCCTCCCCCAGGAGGATTTTCAAAAGGGTGGACTTCCCTGTGCCGTTGTCCCCCAACAGGGCAATGCGCTCCCCGTCGTCCACCCGGAGGGTAACATGGGAGAATAGGGTCCGCGTCCCGAAGGACTTTTCCAACTCCGTGATGCTCAGCAGGTCGTCAGCCCGGAACTCTGCCTGGTTGAAATGGGCCTTCATTTTCCGCTCCTGGGTGGGGCGGGCGGTCTGTTCCAGCTTGGCAATGCGCTTTTCAATGGAGAACGCCCGTTTGTTCAAGTGCTCGGTGTTGTGCTCGTGCATCATCCGGGCGGTGTCGGAAAGGCGTTGGATTTCCGCCTGCTCCTTCTTATAACGGCGCAGCTGTTCCAGATACCGCCGTTCCTTTTCCACCGCGTAGAAGGAGTAGTTGCCGCTGTAAAACTCCGCTTTCCCGTCCTTGAGCTCCACCACCCGGGCGATGGTCCTGTCCAGGAAATACCGGTCGTGGGAGATCACCAGAACGGTGCCTTTATAGTGGCGGATATAGTCCTCCAACCAGACGGTGGCGTTTAGGTCCAGGTGGTTGGTGGGCTCGTCCAGCAGGAGAATTTCTGTGTCCATGAGGATGAGCCGGGCCAGGTTCACCCGGGTCTTTTCCCCGCCGGAGAGGTCGGCAAAGAGTTGCTCTCGGAAGCTGCGCTCCAACCCCAGGCCGGTGCAGACCTTTTCCAGGCGCATCTCCGTCTCATAGCCGCCGCCGGTTTCGAAGGCGGTCTGAAGTCGGTCGTAACGGGCCAAGAGCTCCCGGTCCCCCTGGGCCAGCTTGTCGGAAAGGCTGTGAATCTCCGCCTCCATGGCCTTCAGCTCGTCGAAGGCCGTGCGCAGCACATCCTCCACCCGGTACCCCCCTGGGTACACAGGGATCTGGGAGATCAGCCCCAGGCGCTTCCCCGGCGCGATGCTCACGCTCCCGCCGTCTGCCTCCTCCTGCCCAGTGAGGATACGGAAGAGGGTGGTCTTTCCCGCGCCGTTGCGGCCCAAAATGCCCACCCGCTCCCCGGTGTCCACCTGGAAGCTCAGCCCGTCCAGGACAGGCTGGCCCAGCTCATATTCTTTTGTGACGTCATGTATTGCGATGTCGATCATGGCGCTTCGTTCCTTTGTCTTGCATGATTGTGAATTGGGTGTGGCGCGGGGCGGTAAAGTGTGGTATGATACCAATATCGTCAGTTCCCGCCCTCTTGGGGCGGAATTTTACAAATTTTAGGAGGCACACAGCGTATGATCGCACTTCAGTGGCAGGATAAAGTCCTGTCCCTTCTGGATCAGTCCAAGTATCCCCAGGAAGAGTCCTGGATCACCTGCTCCACCGTGGAGGAAACTGCCGCGGCCCTCTCCTCCGGCGCTATTCTGGATGAGAAAATCGCCGCCATCGCCGGGGCGTATGCCTATTGCCTGGCCGCCTTGGCCAAGCAGGACGCCCAGCAGACCCCCGCCTTTGACGAGGCCTTAGCCCAGGCCAAGGCCCTGCTGCTGGACAGCCGCAGCGGCGCCCGGGACATGGCCGCCGCCCTGGACTTCATGGAGCATCCTCCAGAAGCCTATACCAAAAATGTTGACCGGCTGACCACCCTTCTGGCCACCGCTGTCACCTATGAGCGCCAGCAGGTGGTGGCCGACCGGAACACCTGCCGCAACGGCACAGAGCTCATGGGGGAGGGCACCCGCGTGCTGGTTCGGGCAGACCGGGGGGCGTTCCACTCCGCTTCCCCCTGTGGTTCCCTGGGCATCGTCCGCCGGGGGTACAAGCGGGATATCTTGGAGCAAATCGCCCTCTGCCAGGGAAAGCCGGAACTGGCCGGGGAAGGGCTGCTGGCCCAAGAGCTGGACCGGGACAAGGTCCCCTGCACCGTCCTCCCCGACAATGCCGCCGCCACCTTCCTCTCCAACCAGGGGGCTCACATGGTGCTGTGCGACGGCATCCTAGCGGCGAAAAATGGGGACTTGAAAGCCCCTGTGGGGGCTTATGAGCTGGCCATTGTCAGCTATTTCCACTCCATCCCCTTCTATGCGGTGATGAATGCCGACGACGTGGACCTCTCTCTGGAAAGCGGCGCGGCCTTCTTGGCAGACGCCAAGCCCATCGAGCCCTCCCCCGCTGGCATCCAGGGCTGGGCACCAGCCTATGACGTGATTCCCGCCTTCCTCATCACCGGGATGATCACCGACCGGGGCATCGTCAGCGCCCCCTATGAGGAAACCTTGGACGAGCTGGTGAAGCACACACCCCGGAAAATGATCCTCAACTTTGATGAGCTATAATCCAAATCTATCTGAACGGAACGGGCCCTTGGGGGCCCGTTCTCTTTTCTTTCGCTGCTGGGGCTTAGCCCTCCGGGGCCAGGCGGCGGACTTCCCGCACCAATTCCTCAAAGGCCATCCCCCGGGATGCCTTCGCCAGCACCACCGCCCCCGGCTGGATGAGCTGGGGCAGAAGGGCTTTGGCCTCCGCCTTGTCCTTGGCATAGTACACCGCAGGGACATGGGAGGCCTTGGCCCCCTCGTAGATGTTCCGGGCCAGCTCCCCCACCGCCAGCAGGACGTCAATGTTCCCCACGTTGCCGGCATATTCACCCACGCTGTAGTGCAGCTCCGGGCCCAAACTACCCAGTTCGAACATATCCCCCAGGATGGCCACCCGCTTGGTCCCCCCACTCTGGGACAGGACTTCCAAGGCAGCACCCATGGACTGGGGGTTGGCGTTGTAGGCGTCGTCCAGGATGGTCACTTCCCCCTGGTGCAGCACGTTCATGCGCATCTTCGTGGGGACAAAGGCGTGGATGCCCCGGATCAGCTCCTCTTCATTTAAGCCAAAGTGCTCTCCGATTACGCAGGAGATGAGCACGGGATAGATCATGTGGCTCCCCAAGGCGGGCACCGTCACCTCGAATGCCCGCTCAGGGGTATGTACGGTACACTTCATCCCCTGGGCCCCCAGCTGCTGGATGGACTTGGCCTGGTAGGGCGGATGGTGATCCGCCCCGCAGAAGATGATGGATGGGGTGATCTTCCCCTCTAAGCCCCGCAGGAGGGGATCGTCGCCGTTGAGCACCGCCAGGGAACCGGGCTTCATGTAGTGGAAGATCTCCGACTTGGCCTTGAGGATGTTCTCCCGGCTGCCCAGGTTTTCAATGTGGGAGTCCCCGATGTTGGTCATCACCGCCACGTCGGGGCACACCAGGCTGGTGAGGTAGTCGATCTCCCCAAAGTGGTTCATGCCCATCTCCAACACGCAGATCTCGTCCTTCCGGCTCAGGCGGAAGAGGGTTAGGGGCAGGCCCAGCTCGTTGTTGAAGTTCCCCTCGGTCTTGAGCACCCGGTATTTGGCCCCCAGAACCGAGGCCACCATGTCTTTCGTGGTAGTCTTGCCCACACTGCCGGTGATCCCCACCACTGGGATGGGGAAACGGGCCTTATAGGCCCTGGCCACCTGGCCGATGGCCACCATGGTGTCCGGCACCTTGATGTAGAACTTGTCGTTGTCCAGGGTTTCTGGGACTTCCTCTGTCAGGCAGCCTGCGGCGCCGCTCTCCAACGCGGTGGCAATGTAGCGGTGGCCGTCGGTGCGCTCCCCCCGCAGGGCCACGAACAGGGCGCCAGGATGGATGGCGCGGCTGTCGGTCTCCACAGAGGTGACGGTCTTTTCCCAATGGGAAAACCCGCCCAGGGAAACGCCGCCGGTCGCTTCCAGCAGCTCTCGAACTGTCATAGCTTCCATGGAATTTCTCCTCTATCCTCAAAAATCACCCAAAAGGGGTGGGGCGGGCTGTCCCGCCTTTTTTCTGGGTCATCCGTTGCCCCGCAGGCGCAGGGATTCCTCCACGATGGCCTGGCACAGGGCAGGGTATCCGATGCCCACCGCCGCCGCCTCCTGGGGCACCAGGCTGGTGGGGGTCATGCCAGGGAGGGTGTTGATCTCCAGGAACCAGGGGGTCCCTGTCTCGTCCACGATAAAGTCCGCCCGGGAGTAGACCCCCAGGCCCAGGGCACGGTAGACCGTCAGGGCCGCCTGCTGCACCGCCGCCTCCCAAGCAGGGGGGATGGGGGCGGGGGTGACTTCCTCCGCCGCGCCGGGCTGGTACTTGTTGTTATAGTCATAAAATCCCGTTTTGGGGATGATCTCAATGGAGGGCAGGGCCCGGTCCTCCAACAGGGCCACCTGGATTTCCCGGCCGGTGATGTATTCCTCCACCACGCAGGCCCCCCCCAGGGCCAAGCTCTCCTCCAGGGCGGTGCGCAGCTCCTCCCGGCTGTGGGTGATGAACACCCCAATGGAAGAACCGCTGGCCACCGGCTTCACCACGCTGGGCAGGGGCAATTCCTGGGTCAGGGGCTCAATCTGCTGCTGGGTGAGCTGCAAGCGCTGCCAACGGGGGGTCTGGACGCCCAGGTGGGCAATGAGGCGCTTGGTCAAGTCTTTGTCCATGGCAATGCCGGAACCCAAATAGCCTGAGCCGGTATAGGGAATGCCCAGCAGGTCGAAAGCCGCCTGGACCCGGCCATCCTCCCCACAGGTACCGTGGAGAGCCAGGAACACAATGTCCGCCATTTGGCACAGCTCCAACACCCCCTGACCAAACTGGCTGGGGCTCTCCAACCGCCGGGCGGCTTTCACCGCCGCCAGATCCGGGGCCCCGGGGGCGATGTTTCGCCACCGGTCGGAGATGGGCTGGTCAAAATAGTCCCCCAATGGGCCGTTATAATCCTCCAACCCTATGTACATATCCACCAGGGCCGCTTGGTGGCCTAAACTCTGTAAGGCGTGGGCGATCATGGTCCCGGAGGAGAGGGAGACGTTCCGCTCCGGGCTGAGACCGCCGGCCAGCACAACAATTTTCACTGTGGTGCCCTCCTTATTCTAAATTGAAGTTTGGGCTTATCCTATCGTATACCGCAGGGGCCGGTTGTGTGAAGCGCCGGCGCCTCCGCAACCGCCTGGATGAGGGCACAGGTTCACAGTTTCTTTTTAATATAGCACATTCCCGCTGAAATCTCAACAAAAACAAAACAGGTGTACCGCATTTCTTTGCGGCACACCTGTTTTATTTCTTAGATTAGGAGAAAAAATTACTCCTCGAAGCCCAGAGCCTTGGGATCGGTCTCGCAGGCGTCTTCGCAGCCGCCGCAATCAATGCACTCGGAAGTGACGACGCAGACGTCCTTCCCGTTGACGTTGCCCTCAACGATGGCGTTGGTGGGACATTCATCGATGCACTTCTTGCAGAAGGTGCACAGTTCGGGGTTGATCACATACATGGTTTAGCTACCTCCAATCAAATTTCTTGGCACTGACCATTGTAACATAACTTTTGAAAAATGCAATTCAAAATTCACTGAAAAATGTTGGTTATTTTTCTGGTTTTCGGGCATGATTTTTATAGATTTTACACACAGAACCAAGTGAGAGAGGTGTTTCTCTATGCAAAACCGCATACCCATCCCAGACTTTCCCGCCAGCGCCACCCCCAATTTAGAGGGTGCGCCCCGCTCGGAGAGCCATGAAGCACGCAACCAATCCGTCACGCCCCCTGAAGTTGGGCCGGAACAGGGGAAAAAGGAGGGGAATCCATGAAAACTGCCGCCTTTTCCCCCTGCGCCAAGGGCAGCCTGGCCATTGCCGGGGCCATGGCCCAGCGTCTGGGGCACGATTACGTAGGCAGCGAACACCTGCTGCTGGGTTTCCTTCAGCAGCCCAAGTGTGGCGCGGCCAAGCTCTTAGCCCAAGCCGGGGCGGAGCAGAAAAAAATTATGGGGGCCCTCACCCGCCGGCAGGGGATCGGCTCCCCCCTCCCCCATCACCGGCAGCTCACCAACCGTCTGGAAAAGATTGTGGAGCTGGCGGTGGCCGAGGCCGTGGGGATGAAACACAGCCAGGTGGGCAGCCGCCACCTGCTCTTAGGGATGCTGCGCCAGGGGGACGGCAGCGCCGTGGCACTGCTGGAAGAGGTGGGCATCCAACCCAACCAGCTCTATCAGGAAACCCTGGCTTCTCTCGGCAGCGGGGGGACCTATTCCTCCCGCTCCAAGGAGGAACGGGAATACACCCCACCCCCCACCGGGGCCGCCACCCGCCTGCTGGACCAGCACGCCCGGGACATGATCCAGCAGGCCGCCCAGGGGGGCTTTGACCCGGTGGCCGGTCGGGAGGAAGAGGTGCGCCGCCTGATCCAAATCCTCCTGCGCCGGAGCAAGAACAATCCCCTGCTGCTGGGGGACCCCGGCGTGGGCAAAACCGCCGTGGTGGAGGGCCTAGCCCAGCGGATGGCCCGGGGCCAGGTGCCTGACCAGCTGCGCAACAAGCGCCTGATGGCCCTGGACCTGCCCTCCATCGTGGCGGGGACCAAGTACCGGGGAGAATTTGAGGACCGGATGAAGAACATCCTGGGGGAGGTGGCCCGGGCAGGGAACGTGATCCTCTTCCTGGATGAGCTCCACACCATCGTGGGGGCGGGCAGCGCCGAGGGGGCCATTGACGCCGCCAACATCCTCAAACCCGCCTTGGCCCGGAGCCAAATCCAGCTCATCGGCGCCACCACGGTGGACGAATACCGGCGGATCATCGAAAAAGACGCCGCCCTGGAACGGCGCTTCCAAAGTGTCCGGGTGGAGGAGCCCAGCCAGCAGGAGGCCCTTGCCATCCTCCACTCCCTGGTGCCCCGGTACAGCCTCCATCACCAGATCAGCTTCCAGCGGGAGGCCTTGGAGGCCGCTGTCTCCCTGTCCGTGCGTTACCTGCCGGACCGTCGGCTGCCGGACAAGGCCATCGACCTTTTGGACGAGGCCGCCGCCCAAGCAAGGCTGCAAACCATGGGGCCTCCGTCGGAGCTGCAGGCCTTAGAGGGACGCATCCAGCAGGCGGCCCGGGAGCGCAACGAGGCCATCGCCAACCAGGACTATGAGACCGCCGCCCGCTGCCGGGACGCGGAGCTGGATTTCCGCCGGGAGTTGGAGACCTCCGTCCGCCGCTGGCAGGCGGGGAAAAAAGAGCCTGCCGTCACCCCCCAGGAGGTGGCGGGGGTGGTGTCCCAGTGGACAGGCATTCCCCTCACCTCCCTGACCCAGCCGGAGAAGGAACGGCTGCTACAGCTGGAAACAGAACTCCACAAACGGGTCATTGGCCAGGATGCCGCAGTCAACGCGGTGGCCCGGGCAGTCCGCCGGGGGCGGACAGGACTGAAGGAGCCGGACCGTCCTGTGGGGGCCTTCCTCTTCCTGGGCCCCACAGGGGTGGGGAAAACCGAGCTGTGCAAAGCCTTGGCTCAGGTACTTTTTGGCCAGGAGGAGGCGCTCCTACGCTTCGACATGTCAGAGTTTTCCGAAAAGCACACCACCAGCCGCCTCACCGGCTCCCCGCCGGGCTATGTGGGCCATGAGGAGGGGGGGCAGCTCACCGAAGCCGTCCGGCGGCACCCCTATTCCGTGCTGCTCTTTGACGAACTGGAAAAAGCCCACTCCGATGTCTGGGGGCTGCTGCTGCAGATCATGGAGGACGGCATTCTCACCGATGCCCACGGCAAAAAAACCGATTTTCGCAACACCGTGGTGGTCATGACCTCCAACGTGGGGGGTGAGCGGCTCTCCGCTGGGACCACCCTGGGCTTCTCCTCCCAGGAGCAGGACCAAAAGACTGGGGAGGCCGTGTTGCAGCGGGAGCTGCGGCAGGTGTTCCGGCCGGAATTCCTCAACCGTCTGGATGAAACCGTCGTCTTTCATCCCTTGGAGAACCGGGAACTCACCGCCATTGCCAAAAAGCTCCTGCGCTCGGTAGGCCAGCGGATGGCAGATCAGGGGGTGCGCTTCCTCCCCACAGAGGCGGCGGTGGCCCATCTGGTCCAGGCCGGTACCGACAAGCGCTATGGAGCCCGTCCCCTGCGGCGGCTCATCCGCAGCGAGGTGGAAAACCCCGCCGCAGAACTGTTGCTCCGGGAGGAAATCCGCTCCGGCAGTACCTTATATTTGGAAGAACAGGGCGGGAAGCTGACCCTGGTGCCCCTGCGATCCAGTCCTACACAGAGATAAACTTGCCCCCCAGCAGGACCATTCGATGGCCCTGCTGGGGGGCGTGTGATTTACTTCGCCTGTGCTCTGTTCGTCGTTACGGTCTTGTTGTCTGTCTCGCCGCCTGCGGAGGCGGTGATGGTGACAACTGCGTAGTAAGATACGCCGGGGGTTCCCTTGTACGTATAACTGCCGCTTTTTCTATCTGCATTGAACGATATCAACCCGTTGGCCGCAGAGCCTTTGATTGTTGTTACATAGCTTCCATTACTTTTATAAATTGCAATGGATGCTACCCCAATCGCCATTGCCAACCGGTTTGCCCCTGCTCTATATGTTATCTTTACTTCCCCAGAGTTTGCCCCTGTTACTGCAGAAGCAGTATATGTACTCAAAATATTTGCTGCCCGTCCTGCGCCTTCCGTTGCAGCAAATGCACTCACACAGCAACTTAAAAGTACAGCACAAACTAAAATCGCAGAAAAAATATGCTTCACAGTCAGTATCCTCCAATCGAGTTTATGATTTCTTTCACTTCTTCTTTGGAAAGGTCTCCACCTATTACGATGAACAGTTCTCCGTCCGACCAAGTGCCTGTATACCCAGGGTTATTTAGCATGATATAAAATCTTCTTCCATTGACAGTGTATTCTTCCACTTCATCCTTATCGTTTTTTTCAACGACAAGGTTATTGAGAAGTTCTCTGTCATAATATCGGTCAATTGCGATGGTATAATGTTTATCTTCCGTTTCATTGTCAAACCCACAGCCGACTGAATCAAATCCATCCTCAACGATATCCGTGTAAAACCTATCCATATCTGGCACAAAGCCCTCTGGATACCAAGTGGGAACCAAATCCGCTGGAATGCCAATTTCCTCAAGCCTACTCCGGAATGTCTCTACGTAGGCTTCTTTCTCCGAAAGCGTCCTTGACGACGGCGGTGTCCCCAAGTTAAAGCGGAACGCATTATCTGTCCACTCCCCCAAAATTCCAAACACGTTTATCCCCACGGCCTGGGCAGCCGCCATGGTGCCAAACGTAAGGATGATGGTCAGAAGGGCCACCCGGCCGACAGCACATACGCGGGAAATGGAAACTTTGCGGCTCGACTGCTTCTCCTGTTTCTTTTGTCTCTCTCTTTCCCTCGCCTCCTCTTCCTCCAACGCAGCTTCGTCGAAGTAATATCGCTCCTTCCCCTTCCGTTCAGGACTGTTGTAATAGAGCTGAAACTCCTCCCAAGCCTTCTGCACGATGGCATCGTTTTCTCTTTCCTCCAACACCTCCAAAATACGAAGAAGTGCCTTCCTGTTCTCCTGGCTGGGCAGCTCCAAGCCTAGGTCAATCATCTCCTCTAGCTGCTGGGTCGTGAGGGATGCAAAGTAGGCATCGTCATAGGTCTCCTTCTTCATATATTCCCCTCCAATTTATTCATCCTTTGAAACGGCAAAAAAGTATACATATTTTTCAACCCTTTTTCTTTTTGTCCTTTTTACCAGATATGCTCGAATATTCCGGGAGTTTTTTGTTTAGCTTTTTGATGATGCGTTCCCGTTTCTTTTTGCTTCCAATCTCCGTGATATGAAATTCCTGGCCCAACTGCTTGTGGCTGGCCTGATCCAACACCAGGCGGGTGATGTAATGAAATTCTTCCGGCGTTAAGCTCTCCCGGATTTTTTCCAACAGTTCACAGCTTTCCTCTTCCAGCGCTTGGATGTTTGGGTCTAGCTCGCCGGGCTCCACATAGTCTTCCGCATCTATAAACAGCCGTTTCTTTTGGGCCTGTTTTTCATAAAAATGCAGGATTTTATACTTTAACACCAGGCTCAGCCACCCACCTGGGTTCTCATGCGTCATCAAATAGTCGATCCGATTCAACGCC
>CAJUCB010000028.1:2239-6036 GCA_910584805.1 uncultured Oscillospiraceae bacterium | reverse complement strand
AAAAGGTATCCTGTGTAACATCTTGCGCCAGAACCGGGTCTCCCAATTTTTTCTCCGCTTGATGGAGAATCCATTGATAAAAATCCCGGTACAATTTCTCGAAGAAACGCTCCTGATCCGGCTGCATGGTTTCTCCCTCCTTTTATTTTGGGAAGATTATATCATATTCTTTTCATGTGTTCATTCTCTTTTTCAGAAATTTTTACTTTTTTCTCAAAATGTGTATACTTTTTCTTTTCTGCCGGGATATATAGAGTAGAAGCATCAATCGCAGACCCGCTTTTGTAGGAATCGAAAGGAGGAAGATTCCCATGCAGATCGTATGCTCGACCTAGCCGAACAGAATAGACTGCAATTTATATTGCGGAAAAAGGAGTTTTACTTATGAAAAAGAAATTATTATCCCTCTCCCTGTGTCTTTGCTTGGCGCTGTCGATGGTGGTTACCGCCTATGCAACCGATACCAAACCTATCATTTCCGACGAACAATATCAAAACTATCTGGAAATCGCAGAACAGGTAGGTGAGGAACGGGGAATTGATATCACTGTTTATCCCGAATCGGAAATGGATAAAGCCTACACTGACACAGAATTTGAAGCCGAAATGCAGGAATTTTGTGATGTGATAGACTCTATAAAAAGTGGAAGTTCCATCACTCCCCTCAGTAACCCGAGTCCCGGAGGGGTAGGCATGAAGTCATTAGAAGTAAGTGCCCCAAAAAATCTCGCATCTGGGTATTATCTGTGGAGACTAAACTGTTCGGTAAGAATAGGATCTGGTAACGGGTACTACAAATTTGATGCAGGAACAGCGTCCATTGATTATATCACGCTTCTAAGGTTCCCTAGCGGGTACAGTTCTACAACAAATAATGATTCTAAATCTGTATTAAATTCATCTAATCAACAAATTCTTCGACGGTCCGTTAACATTTTTCGGAATGGCACTGCAGTTGCAACTGTAACATTTGAAGCTACATTTGTTTTAAATACCGAAACCGGAGTTGTCACACTGCGAGGCAAGGCCCTATAACCTACTATTGCTTAAAGCAGACAACCATATCCCCCCAGCCATATCCGCTGGGGGGATATGCCAAAACAGGAGAACCATCATGAAAAAATATGTGATTTCTGCGGTACTTGTCATTGCCGTCATTGCCGCCGTCTCTTGCTACTTCCTCCTCACTAGGGAACCGGAGCCAATCTCTATTGAATATGGGGACAACGGTGTTATCTCGGCCGATGTTTGCATCCCATTAGAAATCACTACCGGGAACATTCAGTGTACTTTTTCCGCTAAATTCCAAACAGAAGAGGACAGCGCGTCTGGCGGGTATATCGTCAGCGATATCGTTGAGCACAAGTTTGATTTCCAAGATACCACCGCACACAAGTTTAACTTCAAAAAAAAGCGCTTCCAGTATTCCTACATGTATACGGATACATTGGAAACACAAACCCACAGCGATGGGCGGTTCACCCTCACCCAAGCCATGGATCTCGTTACCCATGGTGTCGCGATAGGGAATGTCTTGGCGAACGCGGAATTTCTCCTAGATCCCTCCTCCGGAAAACTGAGTGTGGTATCTTCCTCTGCTGTATATACTCCGTTTCCCGACCCTGAGCCCGAGTGACGCTCCCAGGGGCAAGCTGCTTTGTCAAGTCATAAATATCCAAAAGCCTCCGTAGAAAAAATGCGGAGGCTTTTGTTCTTTTTTGTCTCACTATAGTATTTCTTTACTTTCTTTCCTCCCCTGGCACAAGTTTTTTGTTGTTTTTCGACACACCCTCTTGTATAATAGGTGTAAAAAATCCGGCAGTCCTATTTTTGTGGGACTGTCTCCCGTCTTGCTCTCATATCAATAGCCAGAGCAAGCTGTTTTTCGAGGTGTACTATGCTGCGTATCGGAATCGACATTGGCTCCACCACAGTGAAGGTGGTGGTGCTGGATGAACAAAACAAGCTCCTGTTCCGCTCCTATGAGCGGCACTATTCCAAAACCCGGGAGCGCACCTGTGAGACCCTGCGGACCCTCCGGGGCCTGGGCGGGCAGGCAGTCCAGCTCATGGTCACCGGCTCCGCCGGGCTGGGGGTGGCTAAGGCCGCGGACCTGGGCTTTGTCCAGGAGGTCTACGCCACCGCCGCTGCCGTGCGCACCCTGGACCCCGGCACCGACGCGGTGATTGAGCTGGGAGGCGAGGATGCCAAGATTATCTTCTTCGGCAACACACTGGAAGAGCGGATGAACGGCTCCTGTGCCGGGGGCACTGGCTCCTTCATCGACCAAATGGCCACCCTGCTGAACGTGACAGCGGACGAGCTGGACGAGTTGTCCCTGAAGCATGAAAAAATCTATCCCATCGCCTCCCGCTGCGGGGTGTTCGCCAAGAGCGACATCCAGCCCATCCTGAACCAGGGCGGGCGGAAGGAGGACATTGCCGCCTCCATCTTCCAAGCGGTGGTAGACCAGACCGTGGCGGGCCTCTCCCAGGGCCGGGAGCTCACGGGGAAAATTGTCTTTCTCGGTGGCCCCCTCCACTTCATGAAGGGCCTGCGGGAGCGCTTCGTGGACACCCTGGGCCTGGACCAAGACCACGCCATCTTCCCCAAGGACGGGGACTGCTACGCCGCCATCGGCGCGGCCCTGTGCGCCAACGACCAGCCTCCCCGCCCCTTTGAGGCGCTATTGAGCAGCTTGGAAAACGCCGCCAGCGTCACCCAAGCAGTGGACGTGATGCCCCCCCTGTTCACCAAGCAATCGGAATACGACGCGTTCTCCGCCCGGCACAGTGCTATGTCTGTCCCCCTGGTGGCGCTGGACAGCTACAGCGGGGACGCCTATCTGGGCATCGACGCCGGGTCCACCACCACCAAGCTGGTGCTCATTGACCCGGAGGGGAACATCCTCCACAGCTTCTACCACTCCAACCAGGGCAACCCGGTGCGCATCGTCCTGCCCCAGCTTCAGGAAATTTACCGCCTGTGCGGGGAGCGGGTGACCATCAAGGGCGCCGCTGTCACTGGCTACGGGGAGGACTTAATCAAAAACGCCTTCTCCTGCGACCTGGGGCTGGTGGAGACCATGGCCCATCTGAAAGCCGCCCAGCACTTCAACCCCAACGTGGATTTCATCATCGACATCGGCGGCCAGGACATGAAGTGCTTCAAAATCCGCCAGGGGGCGGTGGACTCCATCCTGCTGAACGAGGCCTGCTCCTCTGGCTGCGGCTCCTTCATCGAGACCTTCGCCAAGGCCCTGGAATACTCCATCGGGGACTTTTCCAAAATGGGCCTGTTTTCCAAGCATCCGGTGGACCTGGGCTCCCGCTGCACCGTGTTCATGAACTCCTCGGTGAAGCAGGCCCAAAAGGACGGGGCCAGCGTGGAGGATATCTCTGCCGGGCTGTCCATCTCCATTGTGAAAAACGCCATCTACAAGGTGATCCGGGCGGCCTCCGCCGACGACCTGGGCCAGCACATTGTGGTCCAAGGAGGCACCTTCCTCAACGACGCGGTGCTGCGTTCCTTCGAGCTGGAAATCGGCCGGAACGTCACCCGCCCCACCATCGCCGGGATGATGGGGGCCTATGGGGCCGCTTTGGCCGCGCTGGAAGCAGGGCTGACGGAATCCACCCTGCTGTCCCCCCAGGCCCTGGAAACCTTCACCCATGAGGCCAAGCCCACCACCTGCAAGCTGTGTACCAACCACTGCTCCCTCACCGTCAACCGCTTCGACGGCGGGCGGCGTTTCATCTCCGGCAACCGCTGCTCCCGGCCCCTGGGGCAGGAAAAGG
>CAJUCB010000028.1:0-2229 GCA_910584805.1 uncultured Oscillospiraceae bacterium | reverse complement strand
GGACCTGATGAAGTTCAAATACGACTACCTTCGCTCCCTAGAGGGCAAGGGCAAGGGGGACGGCTCCCGGGGGCGCATCGGCATCCCCTTCGGGCTGAATATGTACGAAAACCTCCCCTTCTGGTTCACCCTGTTCACAGAGCTGAACTTTGAGGTCACCCTCTCCCCTGCCTCCACCCGGAGCCTGTACATCAAAGGCCAGCGGACCATCCCCTCGGATACCGTCTGCTATCCCGCCAAGCTCCTCCACGGCCACATCATGGCCCTGCTGGAGGACGGGGTGGAGACCATCTTCTACCCCTGCATGTCCTACAACTTCGACGAACAGCTGTCGGACAACCACTATAACTGCCCCGTGGTAGCCTACTATCCGGACCTGCTGGGGGTGAACATCCCCGCCCTGGAAAAGGTCCGCTACCTCCACCCCAACCTAGGCCTTCACCGGCCCAAGGATTTTGAAAAGAAGGGGGCCGCCCTGCTGGCGGATACCTTCGGCATCCCCAAGCGGGAGAGTGTGAAGGCCATCCGCAAGGCCTACCGTGCCTACGACAGCTTCCGTACCCTGGTGCGGGAGAAGGGGGAGGAATATATCCACTGGGCCAGGGAGCAGGGGAAGAAAATCCTTGTGGTGGCCGGACGGCCCTACCACATGGACCCAGAAATCAACCACGGCATCAACGACCTGATCACCTCCTTCGGCTTCGTGCTGATTACGGAGGACGCGGTATTCCACCACATGGACAAACAGCCCCGGCAGGTGCTGAACCAGTGGACCTACCACGCCCGGATGTACAACGCCGCCCGCTACGTATGTACCCAGCCAGATATGGCGTTCATCCAGCTGGTGTCCTTCGGCTGCGGGGTGGACGCCATCACCACCGATGAGCTCCGGGCCATCCTTGAAGCAGGCGGAGACCTGTACACCCAGCTGAAAATCGACGACATCTCCAACCTGGGGGCGGTGAAAATCCGCATCCGCAGTCTCATTGCTGCCCTGGAAGAACGGGACAAGAGAGGAGGGCAATGACCATGGCAAAATTGGAATATGACAGCACTGGCCGGCTCCTTTTCACCGAGGAAATGCGCAAGGAATACACCATTCTGATCCCCCAAATGCTCCCGATCCACTTTGGCTTTTTTGCAAAGCTCCTGGAACGCAACGGGTACCGGGTGCGTATCTTGAACAACGACAGCCATGCCGTGGTGGAGTCCGGCTTGAAATACGTCCACAACGATGCCTGCTACCCCGCCCTGCTGGTGATCGGCCAGATGATTGATGCCATCCAAAATGGAGGCTATGACCCCCATAAGGTGGCCCTGCTCATCACCCAGACGGGAGGGGGGTGCCGGGCCTCCAATTACATCCACATGCTCCGCAAAGCCCTGGAAAAGGCGGGGCTGGACTATATCCCCGTCCTCTCCCTCTCCTTCGGCATGGAGAAAAACCCAGGCTTCCACTGGACCCTGGGGCTGATCCGCCGGCTCATCTACGGCATGATGTACGGCGACCTCATTATGAACGTGGCCAACCAGACACGCCCCTATGAGCTCAACCCTGGGGACACCACCGCCAAGGTGGAGTTCTGGACCTCCGAGCTCCTGAACCGCTTTGACCAGGGCAAGGGCATGTCCCGGAAGCAGATGCGCGGTATTTTGGACGAAATCTGCGCCGACTTTAAGTCCATCCCCATTGAATGGGAGCCCAAGGTCCGGGTGGGGGTTGTGGGGGAAATTTACATCAAGTTCTCCTCCCTGGGCAACAACCACCTGGAAGAATTCCTCCTGGAAGAGGGTGCGGAACCGGTGGTGCCTGGGCTGACGGATTTCCTCATCTTCAAAATCTACAACCGTATTTCGGACATCGAGATGTTCGGCGGGAAGATGACCAAACACGCCCTGTGCAAGGTCTTTATGCACTATGTGGAGCAGTGCCAACAGGATATGATCGCCGTCCTGCAGCACCGGGGCTTCCGGGCCCCAGCCCCCTTTGCCCAGCTCCACGACTTCGTCCGAGGCTACCTCAACGACGGCTGCAAGATGGGTGAAGGCTGGTTGCTGACAGCGGAAATGCTGGAACTCATCCACAGCGGTACCCCCAACATCGTCTGCGCCCAGCCCTTCGGCTGCCTCCCCAACCACATCGTGGGCAAGGGGATGATCCGGGTACTCAAGGACGATTTCCCAAATTCCAACATCGTGGCCGTGGATTACGACCCCGGCGCCACCAAG
>CAJUCB010000027.1:23713-23869 GCA_910584805.1 uncultured Oscillospiraceae bacterium | reverse complement strand
GCTGCTCACGACGGCTCCGCGCTTCGTCTGAAAAAGGTGGACGAAAACTTTCATCGCGCTGCGCGCACACCATTATAAACTATGTTATAATACAACAAGCAGGGGCGATTCGCCCCGTGAAAAGGAGGCGTTCCCTATGGGAATGACAATGACGCA
>CAJUCB010000027.1:0-23678 GCA_910584805.1 uncultured Oscillospiraceae bacterium | reverse complement strand
TGGGCAACGACATCACCTCCCCGGTGGCCATCCGGGAATTTGAGAAGGAGGGCTTCACCGGCGTGTTTGACAAGAGCCGGGTGGCCATGGTCATGGACCACTTCACCCCCAACAAGGATATCAAGGCCGCCGAACAGTGCCTGCAATGCCGTACCTTCGCCAAGCGCTTCGACCTGGATAACTTCTACGATGTGGGTCAGATGGGCGTGGAGCACGCCTTGCTGCCGGAAAAAGGCCTAGTTGGGGCCGGGGACTGCATCATCGGCGCGGACTCCCACACCTGTACTTACGGCGCCCTGGGGGCCTTCTCCACCGGGGTGGGCTCCACGGATATGGCCGCGGGCATGGCCACAGGGGAGACCTGGTTCAAGGTCCCTGAGGCCATCCAGGTGCATTTGACCGGCAAGCTGCAGCCCCAGGTCAGCGGCAAGGACGTGATTTTGCACCTCATCGGGATGATCGGCGTGGACGGGGCCCTGTACCAGAGCCTGGAATACTGCGGCGAAGGGGTGGCGGCGCTGTCCATGGACGACCGGCTGTGCATCGCCAATATGTCCATTGAGGCCGGGGCCAAGAACGGGATTTTCCCCGTGGATGAGATCACCAAGGCCTACCTGGACGGCCGCACCCAGCGGCCCTATACCGTCTATGCCGCCGACCCCGACGCGGAGTATGTCCGCACCATCGAGATCGACTTGAGCAGCATTGAACCCACCGTGGCCTTCCCCCACCTGCCAGAAAACGCCAAGCCCATCTCCCAGGTGGAGGATATCCGCATCGACCAGGTGATCATCGGCTCCTGCACCAATGGCCGCTTGGAGGACATGGAGGTGGCGGCCAAGCTGTTGGAGGGCAAGAAGGTGGCCTCCCATGTGCGCTGCATCGTTATGCCCGCCACCCAGGAGATTTTCAAGACCTGCGCAGAGCGGGGGTATCTCACCACCTTCATCGACGCGGGCTGCGCCGTGTCCACCCCCACCTGCGGCCCCTGCCTGGGGGGACACATGGGGGTCATGGCCAACGGCGAGCGCTGCGTGGCCACCACCAACCGGAACTTCGTGGGCCGCATGGGCGGCATCACTTCGGAAATCTACCTGGCAAGCCCCGCCGTTGCCGCGGCATCCGCCATTGCCGGGAAAATCGCTGACCCCCGTGGTCTGTAAGGAAAGGAGCTGCACAGTATGAACGCAAAAGGGCTTGTCCATAAGTACGGGGACAACGTGGATACCGACGTCATCATCCCCGCCCGTTACCTGAATATCGCTGACAAGAAGGAGCTGGCCACCCACTGCATGGAGGACATCGACACCAACTTTGTCAAGGTTGTCAACAGCGGCGACGTGATGGTGGGGGGGCTGAACTTCGGCTGCGGCTCCTCCCGGGAGCACGCCCCCATGGTCATCAAAGAGTCCGGCATCTCCTGTGTCATCGCCAAGACCTTCGCCCGGATTTTTTACCGCAACGCCATCAACATCGGCCTGGCCATTCTGGAATGCCCAGAAGCCAGCGAGGGCATCGACGCCGGGGACGAGGTGGCGGTGGACTTCGACACCGGGGTGATTACCAACCTCACCAAAAACGAGACCTACCAGGCCAGCCCCTTCCCGGAGTTTATCAAGGAGATCATCCAGGCCGGGGGCCTCATGGCCTCCATCCAGAAGGGGGGCAAGTGAGCCATGGAAGCAAAACTCGCCGTAATCCGGGGCGACGGCATCGGCCCCGATATCGTGGAACAGGCCCTGCTGGTGCTCCACAAAATTGAGGGGAAGTTTGGCCACAGCTTCCACTGCCAGGATGTCCTGGCGGGGGGCTGCGCCATCGACGCCGTGGGCAACTGCCTGCCCCAGGAGACCATTGACGTATGTAAGGCCGCCGACGCGGTGCTGCTGGGGGCTGTGGGTGGACCCAAGTGGGATACCCTCCCCGGCGGGGAGCGCCCGGAGCGTGCCCTCCTGGGCCTGCGCAAGGAGCTGGGCCTCTTCGCCAACCTCCGCCCCGCCATGATCTTTGAGGCCCTGGCAGGGGCCTCCCCCCTGAAAGCGGAAATCCTGGAAGGGGGCCTGGACATTTTGGTGGTTCGGGAGCTCACCGGGGGCATCTACTTCGGCGAGCGGGGCACCAAGGACACCCCCATGGGCCCCGCAGCCTACGACGTGGAGCAGTACTCCGAGGGGGAGGTCCGCCGCATTGCCAAGGTGGCCTTTGACATGGCCCAGAAGCGCAGCAAGCACGTCACCAGCGTGGACAAGGCCAACGTGCTGGACTCCTCCCGCCTGTGGCGGCGGGTGGTGGCGGAGGTGGCCAAGGACTACCCCGATGTCACCCTGGACAACCTGTACGTGGACAACGCCGCCATGCAGTTGGTGCGCAATCCCCGGCAGTTTGACGTGATTGTCACCAGCAACATCTTTGGGGACATCCTCTCCGACGAGGCCAGCCAGATCACCGGCTCCATCGGTATGCTCCCCTCCGCCTCCCTGGCCGTGGGTAATTTTGGCATGTACGAGCCCATCCACGGCTCCGCCCCGGACATCGCCGGCCAGGACAAGGCCAACCCCACCGCCACCATTTTGTCCGTGGCCATGATGCTGCGCTATACCTTCGGCCTGGGGGCCGAGGCGGACGCCATCGAGGATGCCGTGAAGGCCGTCCTGTCCCAGGGCCTGCGTACCCCGGATCTGTTCACCGGAGAGGGCAAGCTTGTGGGCACAAAGGAGATGGGCGCGGCCATCGCGGCGGCGATTTGAGCCCTTTGCCTGCGCCCATGATTGGTAACTCCCAGGCCAAACTATAAGTGATTGAGTAGTCTTCCGAAAAATCCATTATGCGTTTTATGAAACTACAAAAGGAAGGGAGACGTGTAGGAGAGCTACCAACTGTGCCCCACAAAGAAAATATCAAGTAATTGAAAGAAACACCAATGCAGTGAGAGATCCACAGCATTGGTGTTTTCCATAAGGCTTGGAACCATCTATTCTTTGTCCTTTGGGGTAATCAAGAAGAGATGAAAGTTGAAGAATTCTATATAAAATTTTAATATATAAGAACGAAAAACAAAAAGAATACAAAAAATATAAACAATATATATTGACAAGCAATTTATAGTATGATACCATGTAAACATAAAATTCAACTGAAAGGCGTGATACCAATGTGGAGTATGGGTGATGATACTGGATGGCTATAGTCTCTGAAGTGGTAATAATGTAATTTTGTGTTCTAATGCAGTGGAAAGGTATGGTTATAGTTATGAAAAAGAAATTTTTATCTTTCTGTTTAGCCATTTGTATTGTTCTTTCTATTTCTGTTGTTCCAGCTTTTGCATATAGTGAATGGGCCCATGCAGATATCACACCAGCTACAAATAACAGATTAATTTTTAAGGGAACGGTACAAACAGACGCACCAAGATATTATGTTCGTCAAATTCAAACTAATATGTATGTTTATAATGAGGTTACTGATACGGTTTACTGTAATCGGCGGGAGAGAGCTGAAACGGTTTCTTATGTGACAATTTCGGATGTACTTAATTCTCAGCCACGTGGTGTGATTATTAACGAGGTGACGGGTGCTGTCTACTATTCTGGAGTAACTCAACCATTTCCAGTTCAGGATAAGGACTCCTTAAATTTACTAGGAAGGACTGTCTTAGCTGGTGATTTGGGAGATTCTTATGATGTTACTGCTGTTGCTGAAGAACGGCAGAAAATTCGAAATTCTATTTTGGAATCCTATGGATATACTCCGGAGAATTACGAATACTATCATTGCGGTGATGTTACAGCTGTTATTCCTGATGAGCAGTATATTGATATCAGACATCAATTGAATCTTAGAGAAGGAGACACCAGGCCAGGTTTCTATGTAACTCCAAGTAAAAATACCATTATTGCTGTAAATATGAATGCTGACGGACAAGGTCAGGTATTTAAATTTCATAAAAATGTTGATAGTAATTGGGTTCTTGCGGCGTTTTAAATGCTTGAACAGAGAGTCCGGAGCAAATTTGCTCCGGACTCTTCCGTACAATTTAAGTGTTTTGAAAACCAACGAAGGGAAGTGCCTTTGAATTATGAAAAATCGAGTATTCGCATTGGTTTTATCTTCGATGATTGGAATAAGCGTTGTTGTCTCAGCCTGTACTGAAAACCAAGAACCGTATTATGATGCTGCGGCTAATGCAATAAAGCAGCAAGAAATCCGGGATGAGATATTAGAATCTTTTGGTTATCACCCGGAAGATTATACATATTACCATTGTAGCGACATTACAGCGATCATCCCTGATGACCAGTATTTGGATATTAGGCATCAGCTACGTTTAAGTAAGGGAGATAGTAGGCCTGGATTTTATGTGACTACTGATAGGACAACAATTCTTGCTGTAAATAAAAATGCCAGAGAGGAAAATCAGATATTTGTTTTTCACCAAGACCCGGAAAATACTGAGAAATGGATTCGGGAATGAAGCTGTGGGGATTTCATTTGTAGGAAGGTGTTGCTGTTGACAGTTGACCCAAAGCTTAGCAAACACACTTTTTGGCTTAAAACCTATCAGCGCGGCGAGGCTCCTTGCCCCACCGCGCTGTTGGTGTCTATGATACCTTTCCTTACTCCTCCCCAAACAAAGGCGTGGAGAGATACCGGTCCCCGGTGTCCGGCAGGAGGACCACGATGGTTTTCCCGGCGTTTTCCTCCCGCTGGGCCAGCTGGATGGCCGCCCAGGCGGCAGCGCCGGAGGAGATGCCCACCAGCACCCCTTCCTTCCGGCCCAGCAGCCGTCCGGTTTCATAGGCGTCCTGGTTGGTGACGGGGATGATTTCGTCATATACCCCGGTGTCCAGCACCTCCGGCACGAAGCCCGCGCCGATGCCCTGTAGGCCATGGGCCCCCGCGGGCTGCCCGGAGAGGACGGCGGAGGTGGCAGGTTCCACCGCCACGATTTTCACCCCGGGCTTCTTCTCCTTCAAATACTGCCCCACCCCGGTGATGGTGCCCCCGGTGCCCACACCGGCTACGAAGATATCCACAGCCCCGTCGGTGTCGGCATAAATCTCCGGCCCGGTGGTCTCCCGGTGGGCTTTGGGGTTGGCGGGGTTGACAAACTGTCCAGCGACAAAGCTGTTGGGGATTTCCTTGGACAGTGCTTCCGCCTTGTCAATGGCCCCCTGCATCCCCTGGGCCCCTGGGGTGAGCACCAGTTCCGCGCCATAGGCGGACATCAGCTGCCGCCGCTCCAAGCTCATGCTGTCGGGCATGACAATGATGAGCCGGTAGCCCCGGGCTGCCGCCACCGCCGCCAGGCCGATGCCAGTGTTGCCGCTGGTGGGCTCAAGGATCACCGCCCCAGGCTGCAACAGCCCCCGGGCCTCTGCGTCGTTGATCATCGCCAGGCCTACCCGGTCCTTCACGGACCCGGCGGGGTTCAAGTATTCCAGCTTCGCCAGGACCTTGGCCTTCAGCCCCAGCTCCTGTTCCAGATGGGTCAGCTCCAACAGGGGCGTGCCCCCCACCAGCTGGTCCACTGCCGTATAGATCTTTGCCATAGTCGCATCCTCCTTCGCGCTGCGGCAGCGCAGCCTGCGCCGCCTCTTTGCTTCGAGTATAGCCCCACAAGCACAGCCCGTCAATGGGGTGGGGAAAACTTTTGGTCTACTCTCCGCCAAGACAGCCCAACCCGCCCTGCCCTTTTGTTGCATTCGACGAAGGAAGGGGGGGCGGTTTTTCTTGCATTATTTGGCGCTATGCTGTATAATTATAAAACAATTCGGCCCAGCCGAGTGAAGAAAACATGAAAAGAGGGTTTTTCCAACATGAAGAAGCTTTTGTCCATCCTGATGGCAGCGGCTATGCTGCTGTCCCTGTGCGCCCTCACCGCCTGCGGTGAGAAGCCGGCGGAGGATGCCGCCGGAGACAATGCCGGTGACGACACCAGCGCCACCACCGAGCTGGTCACCACCGAGGCCGGCAAGCTGCACATGTCCACCAACGCCACCTTCCCTCCCTACGAGATGACCACCGACAACAGCGGCTTCGAGGGCATCGACATTGACATCGCCACGGCCATTGCCGAAAAGCTGGGCCTGGAGCTGGTGGTGGACGACATGGAATTTGACGCCGCCCTGGTCGCTGCCCAGACCGGCAAGAGCGACATCGTCATGGCTGGCGTCACCGTGGACGAGGAGCGCCAGGCTGTGATGAACTTCACCGACAGCTACGCCAACGGCGTCCAGGTTATCATCGTCAAGGAGGGCTCCGACGTGACCCTGGACAACCTGGGCGAGCAGATGATCGGCACCCAGCGCGGCACCACCGGCTTCAACTACTGCTCCGGAGACTACGGCGAGGAGCATGTGACCGCCTATGACAACGGCATCACCGCTGTCCAAGCCCTGGTGAACGACCAGGTGGACTGCGTGGTCATCGACAAGGGCCCCGCCACCGAGTACGTGGCCGCCAACCAGGGCCTGACCATCCTGGACACCGAGTACGCCAACGAGGACTATGCCATCGGCATCTCCAAGGACAACGAAGCCCTGCTGGAAGCCGTGAACAACGCCCTGAAGGAACTCAAGGCAGACGGCACCATCCAGGCCATCTTGGACAAGTACATCAAGGCTGAATAATTCGCCATCATCCCCCGGGAAAGGGCGGCGCTCGCCGCCCTTTCTTGTTTTGCAGGGTATAGAGAGAAGGGAACGTGTCTATGAGCTTTATTGAGAATTTCCAGCTCAAGTTCTACATGGCCTTTATCGCCGAAAACCGCTGGACCCAGTACATCGAAGGGGTGGGCACCACCCTCCTGGCCACGGCCTTGGCCCTGGTGCTGGGCCTGGCGCTGGGGGTGCTGGTGGCATTGGTGCGCACAGCCCACGACCAGCAGCGTCCAGGCCGCCATAACCCCGTCCTGGCAGTGCTCAATGTCATTGCCAAGGTATATGTCACCATCATCCGGGGCACCCCCATGGTGCTGCAGCTGCTGATCTGGATGTTCGTGGTCTTTACCTTCAGCCGCAACGCCACCGCCGTGGGCGTGTTCGGCCTGGGCATCAACTCCGGGGCCTATGTGTCGGAGATCATCCGGGGCGGCCTCATGGCCGTGGACGGGGGACAGATGGAGGCCGGCCGGAGCTTGGGCCTGCCCTATACCGACACCATGCGCTTTATCGTCGTGCCCCAGGCGGTGAAGGCCATCCTGCCGGCGCTGGGCAACGAGTTCATCGTCCTGCTCAAGGACACCTCCCTGCTCACCGTCATCGGCGGCAAGGAGCTGATCTACTTCGCCAAAGGGGTGGCCAACCGGACGTATGACCAGATGTTCCCCCTGCTGGGGGCGGCATGTATCTATCTGGTGCTGGTGCTGATCTTCAGCTGGCTTCTGGGCCTGCTGGAAAGGAGGATGCGGCAAAGTGATCGACGTTAAAGGCCTGTATAAATCCTTCGGGGACCATGAGGTCCTCACGGACTTGAACGAACACATCCATCCCGGGGAAAAGGTGGTCATCATCGGCCCCTCCGGGTCGGGGAAATCCACCTTCCTGCGCTGCCTGAACCTGTTGGAGGAGCCCACCAAGGGCAGCATCACCTTCCAGGGGCAGGAGATCACCGGGCCAAAGGTGGACATCGACCAGGTCCGCCGCCAGATGGGCATGGTGTTCCAGCATTTCAACCTCTTCCCCAACATGACCATCCGAAAGAACATCACCCTGGCCCCGGTGCGCACCGGGCTGATGAAGCAGGGGGAGGCGGATCAGGCCGCCAAGGAGCTCCTAGAGCGGGTGGGTCTGGCGGACAAGGCGGAGGCCTACCCCAGCCAGCTCTCCGGCGGACAGAAGCAGCGCATTGCCATCGTCCGCGCCCTGGCCATGAAGCCCAAGCTGATGCTCTTTGACGAGCCCACCTCCGCCCTGGACCCGGAGATGGTGGGGGAGGTTTTAGACGTTATGAAGCAGCTTGCCCAGGAGGGCATGACCATGGTGGTGGTCACCCACGAGATGGGCTTTGCCCGGGAGGTGGGGGACCGGGTGCTGTTCATGGCCGACGGCCGCATCGTGGAGCAGAACACCCCCGAAGTCATCTTCGGCAACCCCCAGGAGGAGCGCACCCGCAGCTTTTTGGCCAAGGTGCTGTGAGGGGCGGTTCCGTTCATACAAAAAAGACAAGGATTGCATCCTTCCCTGCAATCCTTGTCTTTTTGTTTGTGCCACGCAGCTACAAGTTGTTTTCAAAGAACATCACAAAATAGACCGGTAGGTAGGTGATTTTTCCCTTTGTGCGGATTTCCCGGGCATTGGAGAGCACGAAAGCCTGCTGCACATGGTAGTCCTCGTTTTCCACGAAGGTTTTCAGCGCACTGTGTACCGTATAGCCTTTCCCAGACTTTACCTCAATGGGGACGGCGGAGAGCTGGTCGTAGTCGTCAATTAAGAAGTCTACTTCCCCTTTGTTGCGGTTGTCATAGTAAAAGAGCCGGTGCCCGTGGGCGATGAGCTCGCTGGCCACCACGGTTTCATAGACCGAGCCCAGATTGATGCTCTGCTGGTCGTCTAGGATGGCCCGGATATTGTGCCGGTACAACAGCCCTGAGAGGATGCCCACATCGTTGAGATAGAGTTTCAAGAGGTTTTTCTTGCTGGATTCCAACAGGGGGAACACCGGGGTGGAAATGGCCTGGACACTTAGGGCAATGCCAGCGCTGACAAGATAGTCAAAGGCATCTTGGTAATCGGCAAAGGTCTTTCCCCGCTTGTGCTCAATGTCCTGGGCCACCACCCGCTTTTTCTTGTTCCCCATGTTAGAGGGGATCATGTCATAGACCCGCCGGATGTGCAGCTTGCGGGAGGGGTCATATTTGGAGGCATCTGCGGCGTAATAGTCGTGGATCTCCTGCTGGACCTCCCGGACGGCCTGGATATTTTTCTGCGCTATATAAGCGTTGACAGCATCGGGCAAGCCGCCCACCAACAGGTATTTGCGAAAAAAGTCCAACATTTTGGCGTGGGTGGCCTCGTCTAGGCTCTCCCGGCGGATGAACTTTTGTTTTAGGACGGAGAGGGCCAAGTCATTCATCCCGTTGGCATAGAGGAATTCTTCAAAGTCCAGGGGGAACATCTGGAGTTTGCGGATGCTGCCCATGGGGATGGAGGGGGTTTCCGAGAGGGTTACCCCCAAGAGGGAACCGCTGGCGATGTAGGTGAACCGGCCATCCTCCCGCAGGAATTTTAACAAGGTCAACAGCTGTGGATAGGCCTGGATTTCATCCAAAAAAATCAGGGTATCCTCCCGGCTGTGCATCTGGTCTCCGGCCAGCATACTGACCTGAAGATAGAAGTCCTCCACCGTCCGTACCTGGGCGAACAGCTGTGACCCCATGGAATCCTCAATCATGTTCAGCTCGATGAAATGGGGGAAACAGGTCTTGCCAACATGGCGGATGATATAGGTTTTCCCCACTTGGCGGGCACCGTCCACCAGGAGGATGCGGTCTGACCCGGAGGTGAAGTGTGCCTGGATTGTGGCGGCGATTTTACGGTAAAGCATGTCGTCCCCTCCCTGAAATGACAATTCAAATATAATATAACAAGAAAATAAGAACTTTTCAAGATAAATTGGTCGAGTAAACGATGACAGTTCAAAATAGTTGCAGCTTGTAAATTCTGCGGGCAGTTTTCTTCTTGACATTCTCGATATTCGAGAATATAATACAGACAAGGAAACTCGATTATCGAGAATAGAAGGGGGGTGGCGGTGGTGCCCAGGGAAAAATTCCAGACCTTGACGGAGCAGATGTTCTATGTGCTCCTATGCCTCCGGAAGGAGTGCTACGGCATGGACATCCTGGACCGGGTGCCTGTGATGACCCAGGGACGGGTGAGTGTGGGCTCCGGGACCTTGTATAACCTCCTGGAACAGTTCTCCCAGGCGGGGATGATCCGGGAGACCAAGGTGGAGGGCCGCCGCCGCAGCTACATCCTCACAGATAAGGGCAGGGAGGCCATAGAGAAGGAGTACCACCGGATTTGCGCCCAGGCGGAGGACTACCGCCGGGCCTTTGGAGAGGAGGAGACCCCATGAGAGACCGCAAATACCGTTTTGTGCTGTATTCGCTCTATGACCCCGACGGCATCCGCTGCCGCTTGGAGGCCATGGCCCGAAAGGGTTGGCTTCTGGATGGGATATTCCTTTCTGTCTGGCGCTACCGCCGGATCGAGCCCAGGGCCCTGCCCTTCACTGTGGTCTATGACCCGGAGATCGGCCCATACGACCCGGACCCCACCCCGGATGATCCCCTGGCTGCCCTGTGTGCCCACAGCGGCTGGACCCTGGCGGCGTCCACCGGCCCGGTGCAGATTTACTATAGCCGCCAGCCCAACCCCGTCCCCATAGAGACAGACCCGGTGGTCATGGTGGAGAACATGCACCGCATGGCAAAAAAGACCCTGCTGCCCACCTGCTGCCTGTTTTTTGTCCTGGCCATCCTGGGCTTGGCCATGGGGTTGAACAGCCTGTTTACCAGTACCGTGGCCTTTCTGGCCAGCGGCATGGACCTCTCCCTGCTGCTGTGCGGGGTGATCTTCCTGCCCCTGTCCCTGGGGGTCCTGGCCGCCTATTACCGCTGGCGAAACAAGGCCCTGGCGGCGGCGGCGCAAGGGGAGTTTCTTCCCGCCAAAGGCCGCCCCTGGGCAACCCTCTGCCTTTGGCTGACGGCCCCGTTCCTGTTCTTTGGCTGGATGGCCATGGATTCTACCGTCCAGAGTTTCTATGATTTCTTCCGGGCAGCGGCGATTATCTTTCTCTGTATCCTGGTGGAAGAGGTGATGCGAAAGAAACGGGTCCATCGGGACAGAATCCGAGACGTGACCATCTTGCTGTGCATCCTTCTCTCGGTGGGCCTTGCCATTGGGGAGGGGACCGGGCTGGTGGACCAACTGGACCGGAAATACAGCCTCCACGGTTGGCAGGCCCATCCGCCCCTGGTGCTGGCGGACCTAAAGGTGGAGGCAGCGGAGGACGACTTGTTCTGCACAGGGGACCGCTCCCCACTGCTGGGGCAGTTTGCCCTGTGGGAGGGCCTCGGCCAGGGGGAGGCGGCGTATTTTCAATACCATATCGCCCAGGTCAAGTGCCCGGCCCTCTATGGCCTATGCCGGGAAAAGCAGTTGGGGGACCGGCCTAGGGAGGACAGCCCATCCCAACCCTGGGGGGCCCAGTGGGCCTACCGCTTTACCCAGGCGGTGACGCCCCATACCTACCTGCTGGGGTATTCAGACGTGATGGTGGAGGTCAGCTTCCCCTGGGCGCCCACCCCCGCCCAGATGGCCCTGGTGGGGGAGCGCTTGGGGGCAATCAGACTGTAGAGACGGGGCGGCCTGTATGGGGAGAGGAGGAGACACCATGAGAGAGACCAAGTGTAGAATCGAGCACTTTGCCTTTTACGACCACAGCGGCATAGCGCGCCATCTGGAACGGATGGCGGAAAAGGGGTGGATGCTGGAAAAGATCGGTGCCTTTGCTTGGCATTACCGGCGCGTCCCGCCCCGGCGGCGGCACTTCGCCGTGACCTACTACCCCAAGGCCACCCGATACGACCCCGGCCCCCCGGAGGAGCTGGCGCAGTTTTACGACCTGTGCGCCCACACCGGCTGGACCCTGGTGGCGGCCTCTGCCCAGATGCAGATATTTTCCAACGACCAGGGTAGCCCGATTCCCTTAGAGACGGACCCAACCCTGGCGGTGGAGACCGTCCACCGCTCCATGAAGCGGGTCCTTTGGTGTAGGGCGGTGGTGCTGATTGGAGCGCTGTTCCTCCTGCTCACCGGCGTTGCCGAGGCCTTCCAGGACCCCTTGGCACTGCTTTCCAGCGGACGGTCCCTGTTTTTCACCCTGGTGGGCCTGTTGGCGGTTCCGCTGGGGGCGGCGGAGCTGTGGCGCTATCTCTCCTGGCACGCCGCCGCTGTACAGGCGGCGGAGAAGGGGGCGTTTTTGGAGACGAAAAGCCATCGGCTCCCCCAGATGGCTGTTGCGGTGGTGCTCCTGGCTGGCCTCCTGGTCTGGGTGGCCACCGATTCCCCCAATGAGTGGATAGAGACGGTGTTGTGCCTGGTGGGGGTGACGGTAGCCCTTTGCCTGCGGCAAATCCTCCGGGACCGGGGGACCATGGCGGAGACCAACCAGTCCATCGTCTGGGGCCTGGTGCTGTACGTGGGGCTGATGGCGGGGGCCCTAACGGGGGGCAGCGACTTGTTTGGCCTGGAACGCACCACCGTGGACCACTGGCTGAATACGCCGCCCCTGGCGGTGGGGGAGCTTACGGAACCCAATGAGCAGGACGAGGCATGGGGTGACCTCTGTTGGGGGCAGGAATCCCTTTTCCTGGGAAGCTATATTTATGGAAAGCTCCACGTCAACTTTGCGGGGGTGCGCCAGGACGTGGATGTTACCAGCCTGCGCTATCGTCTGGTGGCCCCCAAGCTCCCCGGCTTCTACGGCCTGAGTGAGCGGGTTTTGGCCAGCGATTGGGAGCCGCACCGCCAGTGGAAGTATCGGGAGGAGAGCCCCGCCGAACCCTGGGGGGCCCAGCGGGCCTACCGGCTGGTGGAGGAGGCTGAGGCAGCCCAGGGGACCCAGCGCTACCTGCTGTGTTACCCCGGCGTGCTGGTGGATATCTCCTTTGCCTGGCCCCCCAGTGAGGAGCAGATGGCCCTGGTGGGGGAACGGCTGGGTGGGATTCAGCTATAAATACGACACGCCCCCTGGGCGGGACAGCGGCGGGGCTGTCCTGCCCAGGGGGCGCGTTGCATTGTCTGGCGGTTACTTCCCCGCCAGGTGGTCCTTCAAATACAAAATTGCCTGCCGGTAACCCTCCAATCCCAGGCCCATGAAGGTTTTGATGCAGGCCATCCCGGCATAGGAGACCTGGCGGAAGTCCTCCCGCTGGGATACATCGGAAATATGGACCTCCACCGCAGGCAGGGCCACGGCCTTTAGGGCATCCAGGATGGCCACGCTGGTGTGGGTGTAGGCGGCGGGGTTGATGACAATGCCATCCGCCTGGCCTAGGGCCGACTGGATTTTATCCACCAGGGCCCCCTCGTGGTTGGACTGGAACAGCTCCACCGCAATGCCCTCCTGGCGGCAGGTGTCCTCCACCAGGGCGGTTAGGGCCGCGTAGTCCTGCTTGCCGTAGAGCGCCGGCTCCCGGACCCCCAAAAGGTTCAGGTTGGGCCCGTTAAGGACGAAAATCTTCATAAGCCGCCTCCACGTTCTTGGCCACCTGCACCGGGTCCGCGTCGTTGGGGACAATCAGGTCCGCGAAGCGGCGGTACTTGGGCAGGCGCATGGTGTACATATCCTGCAAGTTGCCCCGGAGGGACAGGGGACGGCCCTTCTTGGGCAGCTTGGACAGCTCCCGTTCCAGGAAAATGATGGTGCCGTTCTGGTGGAGCAGGGGATAGTTCTCCCCCCGGGTGACGCAGCCGCCCCCGGTGGAGATCACCAGCCCCGATTCCTTCCCCAGGACGGACAGGAGGGCGGTTTCCTCGGCCCGGAAAGCGGCCTCCCCCTGGCGGTTGATGAAGTCCGCGCAGGACACCCCAAAATGCTCCTCTAATTTCTGGTCGCAGTCAATGAAGGGGTGGTCCAGGAGCTTGGCCAGCTCCCGGCCGATGGTGCTCTTGCCGCAGCCGGGCATGCCGATGAGGACCCGGTTCTCCTTCCGGTGGCAGAGGGTGTGATAGGCCCCCTCTGCCCGGATGGAGGGGAAGGTGGAGCCGGTGAAAATCTGGGCGGCATAGCGGGCCTGCTCCACCAGCATGAACATCCCCCCCAGGTGGGGGATGTCCAAGGCCTCCGCCTGTTGGAGGAGGACGGTGCGGGCGGGGTTGTAAATCAGGTCCAGGACCCCCTGGCATTGGGGGAATTTCCTTAAGTCGATGAGGGCGGCGGAGGTGTTGGGGTACATCCCCACGGGGGTGGTGTTGACGATTACCTGGGCGTCCCGGTGCCGGTCCAGGTTGCCGTAGTTGTTGGTCCCAGAGCGGGAGACCACCACGATCTCTTTGGCCCCCTGCTTTTCCAGCACGTATTGCACCGACAGGCTGGCCCCCCCGGAGCCCAGGACCAGGCACTTCCGGTCCCGGATGGGGATACGGCTCTTCCACACCATGCCCTCGAATCCGGCGGCGTCGGTGTTGTCGCCGTAGAGGCTGCCGTCGGGACGCTTTACCACGGTGTTCACGCTGCCGATGGCCTCCGCGGCCTCGCTGAGCTGGTCACACACCGCCATCACCGTGGTCTTGTAGGGAATGGTCACGTTGAGCCCATAGAAGTTCCGGGCCCGGAGGAAGTCCCCCAGGTCCCCGGGGGCGATCTCAAAGAGCTCGTAGCTGTAATCGCCAAAAAGGGCATGAAGTTCGGGAGAATAGCTGTGGCTCAGTTTTTCCCCCAACAGTCCGTAGCGCCGCTGCATCAAACCACCTCGCTGTAGCTGCCTAAATATTGGAAGTCCTCGCAGATGGAGGACAGGTCGTCCACCATGCGGATGAACTCTTCGGAGTACACAGAGGTCTCCAAATCGAAATAGAACATGAATTCAAAGTCCCGGCCGGGGATGAGACGGCTCTCCAACTTGATGAGGTTCAGCCCCAGGGCATAGAAGCGGGACAGGACCTGGTAGAGGGAGCCGGGCCGGTGGGGCAGGGAGACCATGAGGCTGGTCTTGTCCGCACCGGGGAAGATCTGTAGCTTTTTGGAAATGCAGATGAAGCGGGTGTAGTTGTCCCCCCGGTCCTGGATGTCCGCGGCCAGGCGTTCCAGGGCGTAGAGGGAGATGCAGTTGTGGGAGCAGATGGCGGCCACGTCGTCCCGGCTGGACTCCGCCACAGCCTGGGCGGCGGCGGCGGTGTTCTCGCAGGGGGTGACCTTCACGCCCTTACCCAGCTTTTCCAAAAAGGCGCTGCACTGGCTGATGGCCTGGGGGTGGGAGAAAATCTCCTTGATGTCCTCCAACTTGGTGCCCCGCTTGGCCAGGAGGTTGTGGTCCACCTTCAGCCGGGTGGAGCGGACGATTTTGAAGTTGCGGTTCAGCATCAGGTCGTAGACCTGGTTTACAGAGCCGGCGGTGCTGTTTTCCAGAGGCAGCACGCCGTAGTCGCAAAAGCCGTTCTCAATGGCGGCAAAGACGCTCTCAAAGCTGCCAAAGTACATCACCTGGGGCCGCTGGAAGAGCTTGTCGCAGGCCAGCTGGGAATAGGCCCCCTCCACGCCCTGGCAGGCCACGCTGGCCCGGGGGGGGAAGAGCTGGGGGGTGTTCTCCATGGCCTCCTGAATCTCCCGGCGCAGGGGGGAGGGGGTGGGGTTCAAGGTGCTCTGGTAGCTGCGGCTGAGCTCAAAGAGCATGGACCAGAGGAAGTAGCCGTACTGTTGGAGCTCCGGGGGGAGCTTGCCGGATACATCCTCCAGCTTGGCCCGCTCCCGGGACACGTCCAGCACCGGCAGGTCGTTGGCCTGCTTGGCCTGGCTCACCTGGGCCACCAGGGACATACGGTCTTGGAAGGCTTTTAATAAGACGTCATCGACCACGTCGATTTCTTTTCTCAGTTCTTCTAATGTCATGGTTGTACTCTCCTCATTTCCTGCTCTAGCAGGGCGTCATATACGGCGATGGCGGCGGCGGCCTCCACACAGGGCACAGCCCTGGGGACGACGCAGGGGTCGTGGCGGCCCTTGACCGCCAACCTGGCCTCCTCCCGGCGGCTCAGGCTGACGCTGTCCTGGGCCTGGGCAATGGAGGGGGTGGGCTTCACCGCGGCTCGGAACACCAGGGGCATCCCGTTGGTGATGCCCCCGAGAATGCCCCCGGCGTGGTTGGTTTTTGTGCGCACCTGGCCGTCCACCAGGCAGAAGGGGTCGTTGTTCTCGCTGCCCCGGAGGGCGGCGGACTGGAAGCCCGCCCCAAACTCGACACCCTTCACCGCCGGGATGGCGAACACCAGCCGGGCGATGCGGTTTTCCATGCCGTCCAGCATGGGGTCCCCCAGGCCTGGGGGCAGGCCTAGGACGGCGCATTCTATGACGCCGCCCAGGGAGTCCCCCGCTGCCTTGGCCTCTGCAATCTGGGCCTGCATCGCTGTCCCCGCGCTGGGGTCCACCACGGGGAAGGGGGCTTCACCGGGGGCCAATAGGGCCGCCTGGCTCAGGTGGACGGGGTCAAAGGGGCTGTCCTGGACGCCGCCAATGGCGGCGATGTGGGCCCCCACAGTGATGCCCCGGCGTGCCAGGAGCTGGCGGCAGATCCCCCCGGCGATGCACAGGGGGGCGGTGAGGCGGCCGGAGAAGTGGCCGCCCCCGGCGCTGTCCTGGAAGCCGCCGTACTTGATTTGGGCGGTGTAGTCGGCGTGGCCAGGGCGGGGCAGGTCTTTTAGGTTGGCATAGTCCCCGGAGCGGGTGTTTGTGTTGCGGATGATGGCGGTGAGGGGGGCCCCGCAGGTCCTGCCCTCCAAGAGGCCGGAGAGGATTTCAGGCCGGTCCGCCTCCTTCCGGGGGGTGGACCAGTCCCCTTGGCCTGGGGCCCGGCGGTTCAGGAAGGCTTGGAGGGAGTCCAAGTCCACCGCCTCGCCGGGGGGGAGGCCGTCCAGGGTCACGCCGATGGCGCTGCCGTGGGATTGGCCGAATATGGAAACGGTCAGCTGACCGTGATAGGTACTGCTCATAGTTTCTCCTGGTGCAATATCCTGGCGGGAAGTGTCAAGATATAGGATTCAATATGGTATATGATAAAGGATATTGTGCGGCACGTCAAGGGGCGGGGCGCATATTTGGGGGAAAAGGAGGGATTTGCGGCGGAGAACCGGGGGGCAGGCTTGGGCGGTGGGGGCCTCCGGCTTATGCCGGGCTGTCCCCAAGCTGCACCTGGCGGCCCAAGGCCTCCAAATCCCGCCAGAAGCCGGGGTAGGATTTCTCCACTGCCTGGGCCCCGGTGACGGTGACGGAGCCGGTACACCCTGCCGAGGCCACCGCCGCCGCCATGGCAATGCGGTGGTCCCCCTGGGCGTCTACCTGGCCCCCGGGGAGGCTGGGCTTGCCCTGGATCACCAGCCCGTCCTCTGTCTCCCGCACCTGGCCTCCCAGGGCGTTCAGGGTCTGGGCGGTGGTGGCGAGGCGGTCGGACTCCTTGAGGCGCAGCCGGGCGGCGTGGAGGATGCGGGTCTCCCCGGGGATCAGGGCGGCGGTGGCGGCAAGCACCGGCACCAGGTCGGGGATGTTCCGGGCGTCAATCTCCACAGGGTGCAGGGGGGCGGGGCTGGCTTGGACGGTGCCGCCGGCCCAGCGGATGCCCCCGCCCATGGCGTCCAGCACCTGGCACACCCCCCGGTCCCCCTGTAGGGAATCGGGGTCCAGCCCTGTGAGGGCCACCCCCGCCCCTGCCAGCACCCCCATACACAGCCAGGGGGCGGCGTTGGACCAGTCCCCCTCCACCGGGGCGGCGCCGGGGCTGTGGAAGCCCTGGGGGGGGAGGGTGAAGTGCCAGCCCTCCTGGGCTGGGGTGAGGCCAAAGGCGGCCAGGGCCCGGAGGGTCATGTCAATGTATCCGGCGGACTCCACAGTCCCAGTGACGGACAACCGGCTCTCCGCCCCCAGCAGGGGCAGGGCCAGCAGCAGGCCGGAGATGAACTGGGAGGATACATCCCCCGGCAGGGTAAACTGCCCCGGCTGTAGCTGCCCGGAGATGGTCAAGCGCTCCGGCGTCTGTTCAATCCTACAGCCCTGGGCCTGAAGCTGACCCACCAGGGGTTCCATAGGCCGTTGGCCCAGCCGCCCCTGCAACAGGAAGCTGGCCCGTACCCCCAGGGCCCCCGCCACCGGCAGAAGGAAACGGAGGGTGGAGCCGCTCTCCCCACAGGGAAGCAGGCATTCCTTGGGGGCGGCTGCCCGGGCTACAGGGGTGACGTGGAAGCCCGCCGCCTCCCGCTGGATGTCCGCCCCCAGGGCCGTCAGACAGGCGGCGGTGGCGTCGATGTCCTGGGAGCTCTGGGGACAGGCCAGGGTGGTGGGTTGGTCCGCCAGGGCGGCGCAGATCAACAGCCGGTGGGCGGCGGACTTGGAGGGGATGGCGGGGAGGGTCCCCGCCGCCTGTCCGGGATGGATGGTAACGGTCATGCTTGCAACCCCTTTTCAATCCAGGACAGAAGCGAGGCCACGGGGACGCTGTGGAGGCGGCTCTCCCCCCAGGTGGTGGGGACCACCAGGCTGAGGGCATCCCCGCTGCGCTTCTTGTCGGACAGTGTTTTGGTGTAAAGCGCCTGGGCGCTGTATTCTGTGGACTGGGGGAGCCGGTAGGCTTCCAGCAGGGCTTGGAGCCTGGGCAGCACCGCCGCCGGACAGAGGCCGAAGTGGACGGCCGCCCGGGTGATGAGCACCATGCCGATGGCCACAGCCTTGCCGTGGGAGATGGCATAGCCGCTGCACGCCTCCACGCCGTGGCCGATGGTGTGGCCCAGGTTCAAAAGCTGCCGCGCCCCGGTGTCGAACTCGTCGGCCTCCACCAGGCGGCCCTTCTGCTCCACGCAGCGGGCAATGACGGTCTCCACGTCCAGAGGGCCAGGGGCCTCTAGGATATCCAGCAGCGCCGGGTCCCCGATCATGCCGTACTTGATGACCTCGGCACAGCCGTCGGCGAAGTCCGCCGGGGGGAGGGTGTCCAGGACGCTGGGGTCACAGAGGACGGCTTTGGGCTGATAAAAAGCCCCCGCCAGGTTCTTGCCGTGGTGCAGGTCGATGGCGGTCTTGCCCCCCACAGAGGCGTCCACCGCCGCCAGGAGGGTGGTGGGGAGCTGCAAAAAGGCCACACCCCGGAGGAAGGTTGCGGCGGCAAAGCCGGTCAAATCCCCCACCACGCCCCCGCCCAGGGCCACCAGGCCGTCGGCGCGGGTGATGTGATGCTCGGCCAAGCACTCCAACAGCGCCAGATAGGTCTGGCCGTTTTTGGAGGCCTCCCCGGCGGGGAACACGAAGGGGACCACCCGGAACCCCGCCGCTTCCAGGCTGGCGGTGCAGCGGGACAGGTAGAGGGGGGCCACGTTGCTGTCGGAGACCACAGCGGCGGTGGGGCCTGTCCACAGAGCCCGGGCCCGCTCTCCCACCTGGTCCAGCAGGCCGGGGCCGATGTGGACCTGGTAGGGCTGGGAGGCGCGGATATCTACGGTGGTCATACCCCGTCCACCTCCTCCTTGATCCTGCGCCCGTCCTCCAAGAGCTGGCGCAGGGCGTCGAAGTCGCTGGCCTCCAGGGCGGCCTTGTACTGGTTCAAGCTGGCCATGAGGGTGTCCAGCTCAAAGAGCAGGTTGCCCTTGTTTTCCAAAAAGAGCTCCGCCCACATGGCTGGGTTCAGCCAGGCTACCCGGGTCAGGTCCCGGTAGCTCCCGGCGGAGAAGCCGCTGTGCTCCCGGGCGGTGGGGCTCTTGATATAGGCGTTGGAAATGACATGGGCCATCTGGGAGGTGAAGGCAATGCGCTGGTCATGGGCCTGGGCGGTGGTAATGGAGATGTGCCCAAAGCCCACAGGGGAGAGGAGCTTTTTGGCCCGGTCCAAGAGGCGGATGTCGTCGAAGGTGGGGGGCACCAACACCATAGGGGCCCCGTCAAAGAGGTCGGGCTGGCTGTACTTGAAGCCGGAGAAGTGGGTGCCCGCCATGGGGTGGCCCCCCAGGAAGGTGAGGCCGTATTGCTCCGCTAGGGGGAACACCTCCCGGCAGACCTTCTCCTTGGTTCCGGCGCAGTCGATGACCATGGTGCCCTTGTCCAGCAGGGGGGCCAGGCGGCGCATGTGCGCCACCACCGCCTCGGGGTAGGTGGCCAGGAGCAGCAGGTCCAGGCCGGGGAGGTCCTTGTCCTCTAGGGGGCCGTGGATGGCCTGGGCGATCTGGGCAAACTCTGTGATGGAGTGGTCCGCGTCCCAGCCCAAGACGGTGACACCCTCGTCCCGGCGGTAGGATTTGGCCAGGGAGCCGCCGATGAGGCCCAGACCGATGATACCAACTCTCATCCCTCCATCGCCTCCCGGATGCGGAAGAGCTTCTTTGCCGTGGCGGCAAAGGCCTCCGGGGTCAGGGATTGGGCCCCGTCGCACAGGGCGTGGGGCGGGTCGTTGTGGACTTCAATCATCAGCCCGTCGGCCCCCGCGGCCACGGCAGCCATGGCCATGGGTTCTACCAGGTCCGCGTGGCCGGTGGCGTGGCTGGGGTCCACCACCACCGGGAGGTGGGTGAGCTTTTTCAGCACGGGAATGGCGGAGAGGTCCAGGGTGTTGCGGGTGTAAGTGGACTCATAGGTGCGGATGCCCCGCTCACAGAGGATGACATCCTCGTTGCCGTTGGCCATGATATACTCCGCGCTCATGAGCAGTTCCTTGATGGTCCCCGCCAGGCCCCGCTTCAGGAGGATGGGCTTCTTTGTCTTGCCCAGCTCCTTGAGCATGTCAAAGTTCTGGGTGTTCCGGGCCCCCACCTGGATGACGTCCACCTCCTCGAAGAGGTCCAGGTTGCGGATGTCCATGAGCTCGGTGACGATGGGCAGGCCCGTGGCCTTTTTGGCTTCCAGAAGCAGGCGGATGCCCTCCGCCCCCAGGCCCTGGAAGTCGTAGGGGGAGGTACGGGGCTTGAAGGCGCCCCCCCGGAGGAAGTGGGCCCCGGCGGCCTTGACCTGCTGGGCCACGTAAATGATCTGCTCCTCGGTCTCCACAGAGCAGGGGCCGGCGATGAGGGCGAAGTGGCCCCGGCCGATGGCCCCAGCCCCGGCCTGGATTTCGGAGCTGTCCGGGTGGAACTGGCGGTTTACCGCCTTGAAGGGGTCGGAGACCCGGGTGACACTCTCCACGATGTCCAGGCTCTGGATCATCTCCATGTCCACCTTGGCGGTGTTGCCGATGAGGCCCAAAACGGTCTGGAACTCCCCTTGGGAGACGTGGACCCCCAGGCCCTGTTCTTTGAGCCAGTGGATGAGGTGCTCCACCCGTTCGGGGGAGGCGTTGGCTTTCAATACTGCGATCATGGCGTTTGACTCCTTTCGTGGTGCATCTTGCGCCGCTTCTGCCTGGGCGGCGGGAAAATATAAAAAGCGCCGCACAGAACGGAATCTGTGTGGCGCTTGTATGCGTTCAAAAAATGAATACAGAAAGCGATGGGATTATTCCAGCACAAATTGCCATTACCTTATTCCCTTGTGGGTGATAAAGTAACGGTAGGCGAAGAAGCGGTTCATGTTGGCGCTGGTCAGCTTCATAATGGGCCATCCTTTCGATTTATTCGGATAAAGTGTAGCACGCTTTGGTGGGGTTGTCAAGGGTTTTTTGTGGGGGTGGGGGAAACAAAGGGCAGCAATAACTGGCGCTCTATCGCCAACACATCGGGGTAGATTAACCTGCTCCCCCGGCGATGCAATGCCAGAACACGCTTGGCGCGACGAAGGAGCTGGGTTTCCAGGACGCCGCTTACCCGCACAGGAATGTTGGCGTTGCGGTCGATATATTCTTCTTTTATGTAGGCCGTTGTGACTGGGAACATGTTTTGGAGCAAAAAAACCTTTTCCCGGCCTAAGACGTCACCGAACAGGAGGGTGTCACACCGCCCATAGCGTCTGATTTTCTTCTGATAGATTTCTCGGAATTTCTGGACCTTGGAGGAAAATGGAATCATCCAATAAAGGCCTGTCGCGGTGTCTTTCCATGCATAAAAACATGGCCGGTCGTGGGACGGGCCTTTGTTTTGCATCAAATATGGGTCGGGGAAATCGAGGAAAAATTCGTCTTTTATAAAATAGAAATGTCCTGTATCCATGGGATCGCTCCAAAAAGTTAGGCTCCATTCCAAGGAACAGAGCCTAACCATGATTTGTACCCAGTCTTATTTCCGTTGCATCCTGGGGAGCAACAAACATTTGGACTCGACCTTTTTTAGACTGCATATCGAGTAACAGTACACATTTGAAGATGGATTCCATCTCAACCTTAGTATATGCAATGGAAGGTAAAATGTCAATGATTTTTTGCAGGGGGCTCCTTCAACTCAAAAATGAACTCCAATGAAAAATCACGCAGCAATGTCACGCTGCTGAGCTTGAGGAAGTTGACCGGTACGCCGTATCCCTTGAACTGGCGGTTCCCCTCTAATTTTTGAACCACCCGCTGGACGATTTCCTGTTGGTACTTTTTCACCGCATCCCGCAGGGCTTCCCAGGAATCGAACTGGTAGCGGGGGAGGCTGACCATAATGCGGATACGGTCAAAGGTGGCTTCGTTTTGGTTCCCCGGGGTACGCTCAAAGACCGGCAAGGCGATGCGCTGTACCAGCCGGTCAACGGGGGTCGGCTCCGGCGGGGGCTGGAAGGTCAGCTCTGTGTTTAGGAAAATCTCAATGCACTCCGTCAGGGTCATCCCCACTTCAAATTGGGTCACTGCCTTGCGCCAGACGCTGGTGCTGAAAAATGACGTTCCTGTACCTGTAATTTTGAATATGTTAAACTTTATGAGCCCCTCCACGGGAAATAACTTTGCCTTGTCCTTGGAGTAAATTTCATCCTCATTGAAATAATAGGTTGCCCCGTTGTGCTGCCGGATGGGCTGGTTGATGACACCATATTCTATCAGGAAATCCCTTGTCATAGAGACAAGCTCAGCGTCGGGAATGGTTTGCAGATAGTCCACCATTTCTGGGAGCAGGTAATGCACTACATTTTCGTCCAGGGGCCGATAGAGCCGGAATTTTTGGATGGCCCGTTCCCATGCCTCGCGGTCAAGGAAGGAGGGGGCCCAGAATGTTTCCTCCGGTACGCCGCTGCCGCCCTCGGGCGTTTCATAAGCGGGATTGACATAAATATCCTCTCTGTAGGGAACCACCTGGAGAAAAATGTGGCTTTTATAATAAGGCCGTTTGGCAATGACTTGATCTACAATGCCTTCGGCAATCAGCCCCAGGGTGATGCCTCTTGATGCGATGCACCAGGCACAGCCTTTCCCTGTCGTTTTATCTATCGCCATTATGTTACCCCAAATGTTATCATTCTTGGCGCTGGTTACACGCGCCTAGCTTTATAATCTGCTAACAAATCGAAAGAAATGCATCTAAAATTTTATTAAAGGCTATGCGTTGTTCGTGGGTGAGGGAAAGTAAAATGTCAGAGTGTAATATGTTGCCAGTCATAAAAAAAGAAATGTCCATATTAAGGGATTGGCAGATACTAATAATATTTTCAGGCCGAAGCGCTTTTTGTCCCTTTTCGGCAGAAATGATGGTCTTTACGGATAGCCCCGATAGTTCAGCCAAATTTTCTTGGGTTAAATTCATTTGTTTGCGTTGTTGGGCTAAACGATTTCCCATTTCAACGAGAAGGGTATCCTTTTCTATCATATAACCATCCCCATAAGGGGATAATATTTAATTTTCTGTTGCCTTACAATCCCTTATGGTGGATGTGTATCCCCTGTAGGGGATAAAATGAGAAAAATATTTCCGCATGAAAGGGACAGAGTGCATAAAACAAAGACCTGTGGAGCGGTGGTAACGCTCTACGGGCCTTTTCGGTTGTCAAGATTTTTTCTTGATTGAAGAGCCTCTATTGTAAGATATGAATAGATATGATAAAATAAAGTACGAAAGTAGGTGGGAAGTTTGACAGTGACAGAA
>CAJUCB010000026.1:22547-24378 GCA_910584805.1 uncultured Oscillospiraceae bacterium | reverse complement strand
GCACAGCCCTTGGAGAGGGGCTCTAATAACTACTACTCTATAATACAAGGAAGATAACAATGAAGAAGAACCTGTGTAAGCGTTTGCTTGCCCTGTTCATGGCCCTATCCTTGTGTTTGGGTTTGTGCTGTACGCCTGCGTTTGCTACGGATACCGGTATCGGTGGCACTGACAGTGGCAGCGCCGGCAGCAGCAACACTGATAGTGACAGCGCTGCCAGCGACAACACTGATAGTGGCAGCACTGGCAGCGACAGCGCTGGCAGCGACAGCACTGACAGTGACAACATTGACAGTGACAGCACTGACAATGACAACACTGACAGTGACAGCACTGACAATGACAACACTGACAGCAGCCAGGATCGCCCCAACAAGGCTCCGATGCAGGCTCCTGCCCCGGCTGGGGAAAGTGGCTCCAATGGCCCTGAGGAAACAACCTCTGAGTCTTCTGCTCCCAGCGCCAAAGACGACTATATTTATGTGTATCTCAACGCAGAGAAAGTCGATCCCAAGGCTCCCCCTAAAGTCAATGCTGAGGATCCAGGTAGTAGTAAGGATGTCGTGGACGCTTTCAACGATGCAAGTGCAAAACTGGATGAACAGAATAAAGCGATTGACAAGGCGAACAGTGAATATAAGGCTGCACTCGATGAACTGAAGGAACTTACACAAGTCGATAAGCCCGATGAGGTCCCTGATCCATTTACGGAGCAAGAACCTCAGCGGCCTGCATCCTTCTCAGAGAACGCACCTGAGAAACCTGACATCCTAAAGGGTCCCGCACCTGGAACATCTCCTGAAGAAGGGGAAAGCCGTGCCGACTATGAAGCTAGAGTTGAGGCATATAACAAAGCCGCCGAGGCGTATAACCAAGCAGTATCTGGCTACAACAGTGCAGTTGCGCAATACAAAAAGGACTTTGAAGCGTATTTGGCACAAGCCCAAGCGTACAACACTAAGTTGGATGAATACAGAAACAAGGTCAATACATATAACAGCGCTGTTGAAGCTTACAACAAGTATGTCAGTGACTATACTGCCCTAGCTGATAAGGCAACCACGTTGGGCCAAAGCTATCAGGATGCAGTTGATGCCTACAATGCCCTGGTCAAGGGGGACTATCAAAAAGCCCTGGACGCTATCAACCAATATAATGACATGGTAGCAGACTATAACAGTGCAGCGGCAGGTATGAACAGCAGCTATACCGATGGCCACGGCAAGGATCAGTATGACCCCTCAACTTTGGAAAACATCGAAACCACAGACGAATACAATGCAGCAATTAAAACCCTAAATGATCAGGCCGGACAAATTAACAAGGATCAGGAATCCAGCAAGCAACCCTTGGGTTATGAAACCGACCTACAGCAGGATGCGTCTTTGAATGAAGCGAACCCGTCAAATTTTGGTGTCGGTGAAAATTGGTTGACCATTGGCCGTGTTGATATCAGCGATCAGGAATTCAGTACCCCAGATGAGGCCGTTAAGGATTTGGGCATTTCTAAAGGTGGTACAACCGTCTACACTTGGGAAGCCGCGTGGACAGATGGAGCCCTAACCTGGACAGGCAATCCAAACTCCAGTGTCGCGGGTGCTGCCGGTATTCTGGCAGATGCTACAATCAAAGCCATTGGAGAAAGCATCAAAAAGATGATGGAGAGCGGAAATGATCGCTACGACTATAAGGGTAGTGGCAATCAAGGTCAAGCTGGTAAAGTCGATGAAAATGGACATCTCGCTACCAACCACAGCGTACTGGCTCACACCTACAAATGGGAATTGAAATTATCTGACGGTGCTACCGATTATAGTACGATTAACAAGGA
>CAJUCB010000026.1:0-22537 GCA_910584805.1 uncultured Oscillospiraceae bacterium | reverse complement strand
GTATGTTGCCGCAAATAAAGATGGTAAGATCAACTGGACATGGCATCTTGATGGCTACGTCTTTATGCAGCCCATGGTGATGCTTTTGGAGAAGGTCACTGGCCCTGATGAGACGGCAGGCCTCAAGACATCCAATGTAACAGAAGTATCCAAACTCGATAACGCCAACTCAATTCAGAACATCCCTGCATATCTCCTTCTGTCCCAGATGCCAGAGCTTTCTGCCATTGAGGGCACGATTGACACCGTAACCCCAACCCCTGATGTGCCCACACCTCCCACGCCCCCTACACCTCCTACTGGCGGCGGCGGTAACAACGGCGGTGGCGGGACACCTCCTGTGGACCCCCAACCTCCTGTAGACATCCCGGAAGAGGAGCCGCCCCTGGTGGATGTGCCGGAAGAAGAGCCTCCCTTGGTAGACATCCCCGAAGAAGAACCCCCGCTGGTAGATGTCCCCGAGGAGGAGGAGCCACCCCTGGTGGACGTCCCCGAAGTGGAACCCCCGCTGGTGGATGTGCCTGACAGCGACGTACCCCAGGCCTCCCGTCCCACAAAGCCTGCGAAGCCCACAAAGCCCGCAAAGCCTGCCACTTCCCAGACCACTGCGGAAGTGGAGATCGTGGACGAGGAAGTCCCCCTGGCTGACGTGCCCAAGACCGGTGACAACACCGCCCTGTGGTGTGCCATCGCCCTGGCTGCTGTCGCTAGTATTACTGGCGTGAAGCTGTCGGAGAAGAAGAAAGCCAAGTAAGCAAATTACAACAACCCATAGCAAAAGGCCAGGGCCCTGATGGGCCCTGGCCTTTTCATCTGTCTGGAATCAAATCAGCTCTTCCCGCTCCTTCTGCCTGCGGATTTCCTCCCGTTGGAGGGTGAAGATGGCGCTGAGAAGGCGGTCCTGCTCCCTGGGGGCGATGGACTCAAACTGGCATCCGTAGCGGATGGACCCGTCTTCTTCCGCATCCCCTACCCGGCGGACCAGGCAGCGGAACGCGAAGGGGTCCTCCGGATCCACCAGGTAGACGCCTGTGATGGAAAGGCGGTTGCCCTCCTGGTACTCCTCCTGGGAGGTGAGGAGCATACCACCGGCGCTGATGTCCAGGATCTGGCAGGGGGCGGCCCGTTTGGCCTCCACCCCGGCGCTGGAACGGCGGGCGCAGAGGGCCGGGGTGTTGGGGCTGATGCGCTGGCGGAAGAATGCCCGCTGCTCCTTGGTGAACGCGCTTTCCATGCGGTCCACCTTCCAGATGTACTTGGTGCTGCCACAAATCTTGCCGTTGAGGACCAGGTTTTTCTGGTTGAAAAAGAAGCGGAGCTTGATCTCTTTGTTATACAGCACCATGGGAAGGGTGTCGCCGTTGGCCTCACGGATGATGACGGCACCGTTTTTGTAACTCTCCACCCGACCCATGAAGGTCAGGCGGTTTTTCATAGTGAGGACCTCCACTGTCATACCGGGGCGCAGGCCGTAGTCGATCACAGGCTGATTCGTCACGTTGACCTCGATCTCTTCGCCCTGTTTTTTCTTTGGGGCCATCAGGGGGCCCAAGTCAACTGTTTTGGTCAATTCTGCTTGTAGGGTAGTGGGCTCCATATACCAGCTCTCCTTTTCCTAAAATTCAGGGGGTCCCCGTCACATGGTCATGATGTGGTGGAGGAGCACTGCCAGCTCCGCACGGGTGATGGGGTCGTGGGGGCGCAGGCGGCCGTTGCTGTCGCCGGACACCACGCCCAGCTGCACCAGGGCACTGACGGCGTTGCGGGCGTAGCTGGACACCGTGCCGCCGTCCTCAAAGCTATCCAAGACAGAGGGGTCACTGCTGATGCTCCAACCGGCCACGGAGAGGGCGTTGCGGACCATGAGTATCCCGTCCTGGCGGGTGAGCTGGCCATGGGGGCTAAAGCTGTTCCCGCCGGTGCCGGAGACGATGCCCAGGCGTTTGGCGGTAGCCACGGCCTGGCTGTAGTAGCTGTCGCCGGGGACGTCGTCAAAGCCGGACTCGTTGTTGCCGGCGTTGAAGCCAAAGGCCCGGCAGAGCATCACCACGAAGTCGCAGCGGTGGATATTCAGACTGGGGCCGTAGTTACCGTTACCGATGCCGTTGACCACGCCGTTGCTTGCCAGGTAGTTCACCGAGGCGGTGGCCCAGCTATAGCCCCCCATGTCGTTGAAGGAGCTGGTGATGCCGCCGTTGCTGACGGTGATATCGATGCGCCCGCTGACCTGCTCGCCGCTGGTGCTGAAACCGGTGTAGCTCAGGCTGGCCACGCCCTGGAAGGTGTTCCGGGGGACGAAGGTGAGTTGGTCGATGCTGGGGGTGCCGTTGACGTAATACTGGGTACCAGTAGAAACCTGAGTACCGGTATTGAAGCCGTTGTAGTTGCGATAGAGGTGCCCGGCGCTGCTGGCGGGCAGGCCAGTGAACTGGATATAGGACAGCTTGTTGCTCATGACACCACTACAGGCACTGGACAGGGTGGAACCATTGAGGCGGACCGTCCCGGCGTTGGTGGTGGAGTAATAGGTCACGTTGGGGGTTCCGGCGCTGACCATAATCTCTAAGGTGCCGGTGAATGTTTCGCCGCCGTCGGTGTAACCGGTGAAGCCGACGCGGACTGTGCCGGAATAGCCGCCGTTGGACACAAAGGTCAAGTCGCTGATACGGGGGCTAGAGTTGTAATAATAGTTGGTCTTGCTCTTTACCGCAGTACCCCGGCCGGTGCTGCTGTTGTAATTGAGATAGAGGGTGCCCCGGCTGCTGCTGGGCAGGTCCTCAAACTGGATGCGGGTGATGGGCTTGTTGAGGACACCCAAGCAGGCCTCGTTGAAGTCTGCCGCCACGAAACGGACACTGCGTCCGCTGCCCACCTCATAGCGCACGGTACGGCCACCGGTGGTCTCCCCTACCTCGATGGAAACAATGCCGGAGAAGGGCTCACCGGCGGTGTTGTAGGCGGTAAATTCCAGCTTCACTTGGCCCTCAAAGTCCCTGGCGGGGATAAAGCTCAGGTCGGCAATGAGGTTTTGGCTGCCGGTGCGGAAATAACGCTGGCTGGTGGTGACCGCAGTGCCGGTGTTGCTGCTGTTTCGGTAGTCGTAACGCAGGCTGCCCTGGCTGCTGGTGGGGAGCGTGTCGAAACGGATGTAGTCCAGGGTGCCCCGGTCTAAAATCCCGGTGAAGTCCCGGGTGATGAAGGAGACTTCCGTGTCCTTGGGGGTGCGGTAGTTGATGTCCCCGGCCTCGGTGACACTGCGGTCAGAGACGGTGATGGTCAGCTTGCCGTTGTAGGCCGCGCCGGAGGTGTCGATGCCGCGATAGTCAATCACCACGTCGCCGGTGAAGCCCTTGGCGGGGACAAAGCTGATGTTGTCCAGATAGGGGGACCCGCTGCGCTTGTAGTGGGTGGTGCTGGTGACCTTGGTGGCATACTCAGCGGTACCGCGGTAGTCGTAGTACAGGGTGCCGTCCTTGCTGTTGGGGAGGGTGAAGGTCACGTAGTTCAGGTCGCGGCCCATGCGGGTGCGGCAGACGTTGTTGAAATGGCTGGACTCAAAGCTTACAGGCGTGTCTATTCCTGTTACATAGTTCACATCCTCCATGGCAGTGACTTTCACGCGGATGATGCCACTGACGCTTTGGTTGTTGGTGGAATAGACTACATATTTGATTTCTGCCACACCGCCATATTCCGTACTGGGCACGAAATACAGATTGTCCATGCTGGCTTGACCGGCAGAAGGGGTATAGTAAAAGCGCTCGGTCATGCCAACGCCAGAACCCGTGTCACCCTCGGCAATGTATCCGTTGTGGACAATGCCCTGGACGGTGGGGACGGACAGGTTGGTCACATAGGACATATCCGATTCCGTCTCTTCCTTACAAATCCGGCTGATCTCTTCTTTGAACTTAGACAGCTTCATGGGTGTGCCTGCTTTGATTGTTCCCGCGTCGATGAGGCCTGTCGTGTCCTCCACAACGGTAACCCTACAGGTAGCGGTATAACCGCCTCTGTTGGCGGTGATGATCGCGTTGCCCACCGAATGGGCAGTGATCTTACCCGTGCTCTCGTTCACTTCCGCCACAGGCACATTGCTGGAAGTCCAGCTCACGGAGCCGGAGGCATCGCCGAAGGTTCCGGAAATATCAATAAACGCCGTTCGGCCTTCCTTGATCTCTAGTTCGGTTTCTTCCAGGGTAATGCCCGAAACGGTTACCTTACATACCTCGCTTTCCACGCCTCCTGCACTTGCTTTCACATTTGCCTCGCCAGGCCCCACAGGCTTCACAACAGCTGTCGTCCCCTTGGGAACCCCTGCACGTTTCTCGACAGTTACCACAGACGTGTTGTCGCTGACCCACTCTACTTCCTCATAGTTATTCGCGCCGTCAGGCTGGACGGTGGCAATTAGATTCTGAGACGCCGAGCCAGTTTTTCGGTCAAAAATCAATGCATATTTGCTCAAGTCAATGGCGGTAACAGGTTTAGCAGTGGGGACAACGGTGACTTTACACGTAGCAGTAATTGGCGTTTTTTCCGTTTCGTCCGCCTTTGTCTCTGGGGTCTCCCCCCCCCCCGGTGGGTTAGGTGTCTCTGGCGGCTCTGGTGTGTCCGGCGGTTCCGTTGGCTCGCTGTTCTCCACTGCCGTCACGGTAATCGTGGCTACGCCTTCCTTTTGGGCCGTGACTACACCATTACTATCAACAGTGGCTACACTTGAATCGCTAGTGCTCCATTCGACATTTTTACTTGTAGCATTGGCCGGGGTAATCGTAGCCTCTAGCTCTATTGTTTTTCCCACTTCCAATTGAGTTTCTGTTGGGGACACAGTAATCCCTGTAACAGGAACCGTCGGTGTAGGCGGGTTCTCTCCGCTATCACCCCCGTCCGGTTCACCTTCCACGGCCATCGCCGGTGTCACTGCCAGGGACAGTGCCATCACCAGCGTGAGGAATATCGCGCCTGTGCGGCGTAAAAAGTTATGTTTCATAGTTAAGCACTCCTTCGTGCAGTTTGCTTGTTTGAATACGGGGCGTGGGCAAGGTTTGCCCACGCCCTATATAGGTTGGTTAATTTGTCGGTTTCGCTAAGCTCGCAGGGGTCACAGTATAAGAATAGTCATCTGTTGTTGCATTATAGCTAATCCTCACCTTGCCACCTGTAACCGACTGGTAGCCCCACTTGTTACAAAGTCCTGTAGGCATAGGGATATCCCACGTCGTACTTGGTGCTGATTTAAACTCAAAAATCAAATCACTCGTTTCATATACAGTAGTCATGCTCATCGGAGTAACATTCGTAGGCAATCCTGCCGCTGATCCGCCAGTACCCATTTGATATACACCAGTCAAGGTTCGATATGTTTTTTTGTCAGGCCCCTCCACTGTAAAGCCTATACCCGTCCCCCATTGATGTCCAAGTGGATATTGCGTTTGATCATAAGGTAAATAGAGCACTTTATCAAAACGAATTGATACAGAACCACTCGTTTTTCCATCATCTTGATGGTAAAGCGCCAAAGAAACATTCGTAATTCTTGGTGGTGCTTCATCAACCAACTGAACTGGTTGAGCTGCGCGGAAGGAGTAGCTTGAACCGAGCGAGCTTCTTGCCATTGCAATACAGGTATAAACACCCTCATCCGTCATTTTGCTTTCATCAAAATTCAACAGTTGACTACCCTTGAGTGTATCGTCAGGTTGCTTTGTTGCAGTAATCGTTATAGGACCTTTCGAGTCAATAACCACTGAAGGTATATTACCATCTCGAATTAAGTCCTCCATCGCACTTTTTGCACTGGGAGAAGCATACTGGTCAAACACAGATGGTCTCGGCTGATTTACATTGCCACCACTCTGTGTGACACTGTCAATCATAGCCTGTAATACAGTATAAGTATCTTTAGCATACGGTGAATTTGCTGGTAAATCAGTTGCATGCTCATTAAATGCGTCTGTAAACGGGGTTCCCATATTATTCCGAACCATCAACTTAGCGTATACTTCCGAGGTACTATCTACAGTGGCCCGAACATTCGAGTTGCCCTCTACTTGTAGTTGCAACACAGGTCGGACAGCCTTCGCTGTAGAAAAGCGGAAGAGAACAGCATTATCAGCATAAGTGCTGATTGACGTACCACGTGTCAACATACAAACGTAATAAACCGTATTGGGCGTCAATCCTTCTAGATTAATAGTAAAAGATGCATTTGCCGCAGAGATAGGAATGCTACTCTTAATAACCTCTTTGTCAAGACCACCTGATACAATCAAATCAACATTTGGCTCATCAAGAGGCATCTCTTTAGGATCACTACCATCAAGCTGACCAAAAGTAGGAACCTCCAGTGCTGTTGGCTTCCCACCAGCTTTTTTCAACACATTAACTGCAGTTGTATAATTTGTTCCAATTTGATCAATTATATCATCCTCTGTTACATCAGCTCCGGGATCAATCGAAAGCTGCGTTAATGGGAAAACCAGATAATAAACCTGTCCAGGTCGATCCATCATCACATTGATTTTAGCCGCAGTATCACCCACCGTAGCACTAAGTTGTTTATACATCAAATTAGGTGCTGTATTGTCGGTGAAAGGTTTTCTGATTGTCAGAATATCCTCTCCTTTGGCTGTCACACCAATAGAGGAAACACCCTCAGCAAGGGAATCTGTATAGTGGCTTAGGAAACTGCCAGTCGCTAGGTTTCTCAATTGGCTCTGTGTTCCCGCCACCGCCGCAACCTTCAGGTTTACGGTGCTGCTCCAAGAGTTAAAGTTTGTACTTGCACCAATCTCATCAATGTGAATGGCATACTCACAATCTTTCAAGTTTTCCGGATTCAGTGGAAGAAACTCTGCACTGCCTTTAATTCTATTTGTCATACTCAAATAGGCAAAGCCATCCTGTTCTGCTCCATCCACTCGAATCTTTACACTATTACCCACCTTTTCCCAAGTACCATTTTTATCAACTTTTCCACCCACCATAGGTCTGGAATAAAGTGTGAACGAAATGGTTGTATCCGACCAAATCAACAAATCCCAGTACATTCCCTCGTCAATTCGGTCTATTGAAATCGGTTCAACCAGGAAGTCAACGTCAATTCGATTCGCAGGATTATCTTTATTATCACCTGCAAGAACCCCATTCAGCTCCTGTGTATCCCCAATACTCAAGGAAACCTGTGCAAACTGCGTACGGAAGGACGGGAGGTCAACATTGCCCATAGGGTTGGGCACCAAGGCGTTGTCATAGATGCCAGAGAGGGCAAAGCGGTAGGTCGCGCCACTATCCAAGTTCAAGGCACTTTTTCCATCTTCGTCGGTTAACTCATCGCTCGTGGTAGGCAGAGTGATAACCATTTTCCCCCGCTCCATGGTAACCTTGGCATAGCGGTAGTCAACTACCCAATCCTCAGCGTTTTCATTTGCATCGGTGCGGACCGTGACTTCCTCTTCTCTCCCCATCGTGGGAATACGGTACATGGTGATGCAGGAGCGAAGCGCAGCAGCCATCTCGTTTCTAGCTGTTTCTTCTTTTTCGCCGTCATTTTCCAAGACTGCATCCAACACCGCCTGGTACAAGTCCATGAAGATATTCTTCCCGTTGGAGCCTGCCTGGACGGTCTCGGAGAACACCAAACGGATGTCAGTATCTGCCAGAGGCGCGTTCTTATCGTCACCATTGAACTTGGTAAATTCCTGCTCCACAGTGGGTGGGATGGTATCCATGGTGCGGACGTTGTGGGCCTCAATGTCGGAATAATTCCCTGCCGCGTCCTTTGCCATAATATAAATGGTATAGGACGTGGTCTCTGTCGTGGCTGTATCCAGCCGGGAAATGGTAAAGGTGTTGTTGTCCCTACGGGGGATGTTGCCACTCTGCAACGCACCCACGCCGGATTCCAGCTTGACCCGCGCCATGGCGATGCTCTCCGTCGTTGCCGTATCCCCTTCATAGTCGAAGGTCATAAAAGTCTCGTTGCCTTCCGGAACGATGGCCCAATAGAAGGTTGCCTGTTCACTCAGCGTGTAAGCAGCTTTGATGGAATTGGCTGTGGAATCTGTCTGCACAAAGTCTGTAATTTTGGGCGGGGTACCGTCAAGGGTGGTAAAGGTCAATTTCTGTACGGTAGAGCTCTTTGCCCCATCCACATCGGTGAGCCACAGGTAGAGATCATACTTGGTGAGTTCTTCCAACTCCCGGTTGTTCACATTGATGGGCTGGGTGCTGTTCTTGACCATGTTCACCACGCCGTAACCCAGGTTACCCGTGAGAGAACCGGATTTCATTTCCTGGGTGGACGGTGTTGTACTACCCGACGGGAGAACCACGTAGTAGAGCAGGCAGCTCTTGTTTGTCATGGCTGTGACCTGGGCATCGGTGCTGGTGATCTTGGTCATCACCGGGTAACCCGTTGTGAATGCAGGCACAGTGTCGTCGGGGGTGGTGAAGGCGGTAACTTTCAGGGGGCTGCGGTTGCCCCGGCCGTCCACCATAATAGAGGAGATGTAATAGGAGCCATCCGAAGTCAGCTTTGTGAGCGGTGCAGTGTACTCCGTCTTAGACTTGGCGGCGCTGATGTTACCAGACAGAATGATATTTCCGCCATAAACCGGGGGCTTAATGACATCGTCCTCCCCTACAGAACCGTCAGCCAAGGCGGTAATAGCCCAATAGACGGTGCCGGCCTTATTGGTGCTGGCCACCAGGGTGGCGGAGGTGGGGGCGATGTTCCGGGCGGAGGGATAGCCTGCCAGGAGGCGGGGGTCGGCGGAGGACTCAGAGGCAGTGTTGTTGTCCATGAGCACGCCGTTGATGGTGGCAGACAGGCCCGGGCGGATGGTGATTTCGTCGGGCAGCATGGAGATGGTACAATCCGGCGCACCGATTTGCAGGTGGCCAATGTCGCCCTCTCCGCTGACGCTGGTGGAAACGTCCAGGTTCAGCTCGTCGATACGGGCCCCGGAGTAGATGTTCACGGTAGAGTTGGTGGCCTTCTCGTCGATGGTAACTTTTTTGGCGGAGCCCTGGACAATCTGCAAGCTGGACTCGGGGGTCAGGTTCACCACTTCCTTGGTGTTCCCCGCCAGCTGGACGCGGATGCCGTTCTCGCCTTCGATTTTGACAAGCTTTAGACCATAGCCATCGGGGGTGGTGTCCTCCACATAGGCGTTGGTACGGATGCTGGTTTCGGCAATGTCGGTGTCACCCTCTGCACGGACGGTGACAAACTGGTTGCTGATGTTGTCCACCACCAGCTTATTGGAGGTGACGTTACGCAAAATCACACTGCTGCGGCTGGCGTTACTCTCGCCGGCACCGGCCACAATAATTTGGCCGTAGACGGTTACGTTTTCCAGCAAAACGTCTCCCAGGCCGATACCGCCGGTGAGGTAGAGGTTGCCCACGATAACGGTGTTGCGCAGGTTCACACCGGGCTCGTTGATGGTGACGTTGCCATAAACGCTGCTGAGGCTGTGGTCGCCGCTGTCCTGGATGAGGGTACCCAGGGACCGGGCCACCATGGCGGCCACCTCGCCCCGGGTGATGCGGCCGTTGGGACGGAAGGAGCCGTCCGCGTAGCCGGTGATCACGCCGCTTTCGGCAGCAGCACCGATGAGGCCCCGGCTCCAAGAGGAGAGCTCCCGGCTGTCGGAGAAGCCCAGGGTTTCGCCCACGGTGGGCTGAAGCATCAGGTTCCGGGCCAGCAGCACCGCAGCCTGTTCCCGGGTCAGGGTGGCGTTGGGGGAGGCTGTGGTGGGAGAGGTGCCATTGAAATAGCCCACAGTGTAGGCGATGTCGATGTCATCGGCATACCAGGCGCTGACGGGCACATCGGTGAAGGGGGTGCCCTTCATGTCCGTGTAGCCATAGGCCCGGTTGATGATGGCCACGAACTCAGCCCGGGTGATCTCGCGGTCGGGGTCCAGGCCATTTTGTATGTCCCCGCGCATGACGCCCCAACCGGAGAGGGTGTCCAGATAGCCCTGGGCCCAACCGGCGGCCTGGGCCGTGGGTGCTATTGCGGGGATCAATCCACACAGCAGCACCAGGGCCAGCAATATGGCTGTCCCCCGGCGTGATGTGTCTCGCAATCGTTGTCTTAGCTGTTGTACCATGGTTCGCATTCCTTTCTGCCCGTGGGGCCCTTGGTCCTCCCCGGGGCTGTCGATGGGATGTGTTCTTTGTTATATGTGGAAGCCTAGCCCTCATCTGGGAGGTGCTTCGGACGATTCTCCAATTGTATATTAAATGTAGCCTCCCGCACCATCGACTCCTCATCGTCGCACATGTTCACGAATTGGAGGGCATATAGGTGGGTATCCTCCCGGTCCGAGGGCCGCCGCCGGAGGACCTCACATTGGAGGATCAACGGCTGGCTGGTAACGGGGATCACCAGCTCCAAGTGCTCATGGTCTTGGAGCTCCCCCTCGTAGAAGAACGCCACGCCGCCGCAGCTGATGTCGTTGGCCCGGATATTCCTTCTGCCCCGCCAGGCACTGTCCAGGGGGTAAATGAAGCTCCGGAACTGGGTGGGGACCCGCAGGTTCTTGCGCTTGTCGGTGTAGAGCTTTTCCAGCACCACCACGTCGTTGCGGCAGCGGGTCACCTTGGTCACCATCGCCGGGGTGTTACCCTTCAAGGACACCAGCCGGATCTGCTCATGGCGCATTACGTCGGAAATCTTGTCGTCCAACACCTTTATTTGCAGCGCCATGTCCTCCTCCGGCCCCCGCAGCATCCCTCTGGCCACCGTCTGGTTGTTGCTGTCCAGAAGGAAGTACATGCCGCCGCCATTCCTCTCTTCTCTCGCCATACTCAACGTGCCTCCTCTTCACGCCCCGCCGGCAGGATTTCCTCCGCTGGCTTGGGCTGCGTCTGCTCCTGCGCCCCCTTCTCCGGGTCAAAGTGCAGGATATACACATAAATCTCTACGATTGCTTTATAAAGCTCCTCTGGAATCTCCTGCCCCAGCTTCAGCTGGGTGAGGATGGTCGCCAGAGAGTTGTCTTCGTAAATGGGCACGCCGCTGTCCGCAGCCACCTCCACGATTTTCTCTGCCATATAGCCCATGCCGGAGGCCACGATAATTGGTGCGCCCTCTCCCGGCTCATATTGCAGGGCCACCGCTTTCTTGGGTGGGTTGCGTCTGCCGTCAGACCTTAACATTGATGCTGTTCTTCCCTTCAAAGATTTTGGGGAACACCTCGGTCAAAGTGACCGGGCGGTCCATCTTCCGCACGCTGACCCCGGCGGGTACCAGATCGTTCCGGGTGAGGATTTGAGATAAGATGGTCTCAATCTCCTGGGAGAAGTTGGCAACACTCTCTGGGCAGGCCACCAACAGCTCCACCTCCCGCTCCCGGCTGGTTAAGATGATATCAAACAGCCCCAGGGACTGCACATCTATTTTAAATAGGAAGCGCATACACCTTTCCCCAGACCCCTTGCCGTTCTTTTTATTCTCGGCGTCGGCATCCACCCACAGCTCGGAAAACAGCCGCTTCCCGTCGATCTCCATGGGGATGAGCATGTGGTTCACGGGCATGTATACGCTCTCGTTCACCAGCATGGCCGCTACCAGCTGCCGGAAAATCTGCTGTACCTCCGCGTTCCCCTCCCCCCGCAGGGCCCGGGCGGCGGCGGCGGCCAGATGGTCGGCAAACTGCGCCGCGGCGGTGTTCTGGGCAAACTGGCTGTTTTGCAGCAGTTTTAATAGGGACTGGTCATCGATGCTCCCCAGCAGCTCCCGGAGGGTGCCATAGCCGCTGAGCTGGTGGAAGTCCTCCAACAGCTTCCCCTGGGCGCCGTTCTCGTAGCGGGCCACGTCCAAGGTCAGCAGGCTCAGCAGGCCTCGGGAGGTGCCCAGGTCATGGGTCTGCCCCACGTACTCAGACATAAAGGGGAACACTTGCTGGCGCAAAAGGTCTAAGCTCCCCTTCCGGTCCCCGGCGGCAATGCTGTTTTGGAGCTGCGCCAACAGCTCCCGGAGCTGGTTGCCCCAGCTGGCAGGCATGGCGTTGGCCATACCAGCCATGTTGCGCAACAGATTCCCCTCCAAGTGGGATGAGGAGGCAAAGTCGCAATAACTCCTTAGAAATTGCAGGATATCCCCCCGCACCCCCTCTGAACCCGCCCGGGCGTAGGCATTCCGAAGCAACGCAAACAGGGCCCCGTTGAAGCGGGTCCCCGCCTCCATCTGCGCCTTGAGAAAGTTCAAAAGCTGGCTCTGGTCCATTTTCAGCAGTTCCATGGCCTTGGCCATTTCCTCCGCAATGCCCTCGCTCATCCCGGAGGACACCACCGTAGCCTCCTTGCTCATCAGGCGCGCCAGGCTCTGGGCCAGGTCCTGGCTCTCCCGCAGCTGCTGTAGGAAGGTCTGGAAGTTGGAGTCATAGCGGATCTGCCGTTGTTCCCCAAACTGCCCGGTGTCCTGCCGCTCTGTGCGGCCATCCGCCCCCACCACACGGCTGGGGTCAGGGATGTTTTGCAGCTGGGTATTGTCTGGGGATGCGGGAATATTTCGATTGGTTAATGAGTTGTCATATCCTGGGACTGGATTGGTCGCCCCCAAAAGATCGGCCATTGTCTACACCTCTGAGATCAAACTTAGAACGCCCGCCGCATCCTCATGGGCTCGCGGTCTCTCTATGAGAAATATTTTATACCATCTGCGGCCAGAAAGCAAATGATATCTTTGCATTCCAGCCGCCTTTGAAAAATTTTACAGGCTCCCCCGCCCAGCTCTCCCCCTGGTGCCCTACCCAGAACAGCCGCCCAACAGCCTGCCCGCCCTCCGGCGGCTGCCCGACCCAGCAAAATTTTCTCTTTTAATAGAAAGCGGCTTAATTTTCACACAGAGTCTGCCGATAATAGTAAAAGATAAAAGATATTTACCAAGGTGGTGCTTTATAATATGAGCAGCGGAAATGAAATCCTGGATATGTACATCTATGAGACCAATACCTTGCTGGAACAATTGGAAACGATCGTCCTGGATGCCGAGAAGGCAGATACCTTTTCCCAGGAGAACGTCAACGAGATCTTCCGCATTATGCATACCATCAAAGGCTCTTCAGCCATGATGGAATTCGATTCTCTGGCCACTGTGGCCCATCGGATTGAGGACCTGTTTTTCATCATTCGGGACAATACGATGTCCGTGGTCTCCGAAGATAACCGTCCGGCCTTGTTCGATCTGGTATTCCAGTCCATCGACTACTTCCGGGGTGAGATAGAGAAGGTAGAGGGTGACGAACCCCTCAACAAAGATATCGACAGTTTCCTTTCAAATATTAATACCTTGATCTCCAAAATTAAAGGAGAGGAAGTGCCCCAGGAGGCAGCCCCCCCCGCTCCCGCGCCAGCGGAAGCTGCCCCGGCCGCCGCCCCGGCGGAGGGCAACAGCGGCTTCCCCTATGACCTGCGGGTCACCTTTGAAGAGGGCTGCGGTATGGAGAGCCTGCGTGCTTTCATGCTGGTCACCTCTGTCCGGGAGCTGTGCGAGGACGACGCCTTCTGCTTCGACCCCGCCAACGTGGAAAACGACCCCTCCACCTCTGAGGCCATCACGGAGCACGGGTTCCTCATGAGCTTCAAGCGGGCGGAGGACCGGGACAATGCCATCTCCGTGGTGAAGAGCGCCGGTTCGGTGCAGGACTACCAGTCCCTAGACCACCCTGTGGCACCGCCGCCCGCCCCAGTGGAGGCTACCGCCCCCGCAGCCGCCGCTGCCCCTGCCGCGGCACCGGCAGCCCCGGCTGCTGCTCCCGCCGCGCCGGCTGCTCAGGCCCAGCATCCCAAGGATCATCCCAAGGAGACCTTGATCAGCATCAACCTGAGCAAGCTGGACCAGCTCTCCGCTGTGGTGGGTGAGATCGTCATCACCGAATCCATGGTCATCTCCTCCCCGGATCTGAAGGGCCTGAACCTGGATGCGTTCTCCAAGTCCGCCCGCCAGCTGCGTAAGCTCACCGATGAGCTTCAGGACGTCTCCATGTCCCTGCGCATGGTCCCCGTGTCCAGCGTGTTCCAGAAGATGACCCGTATCGTGCGGGATATGACCAAGAAGCTGGACCGTCCCTGCAAGCTCACCCTCATCGGGGAGAACACCGAAGTGGATAAAACCATCGTGGACAACATCGGTGACCCCATCATGCACATGGTCCGCAACTCCATGGACCACGGCATTGAGGAGACCCAGGAAGAGCGCGTCGCCGCAGGCAAGGACCCTGTGGGCGAGATTGTCCTTTCCGCCCAGGATACCGGCAGCGAGGTCATTATCCAGATCATTGACGATGGCCGTGGGGTCAACGACGAGGCTGTGCTGGCTAAGGCCATCCGCCAGGGCATCGCCTCCCCTGATGTGGAATACAGCCACCGGGATATCCTGAACTTCCTCCTGGCCCCCGGCTTCTCCACCAACGCCCAGGTCACCGAATTCTCCGGCCGTGGCGTGGGTATGGACGTGGTCCGGCGTAATGTGGAAGAGCTGGGCGGCAATGTGTCCATCTCCAGCGAGATGGGCCGCGGCATGACCACCACCATCCGTATCCCCCTGACCATGGCCATCATGGACGGCATGGAGGTCTCGGTGGGTGACTCCATCTTTACCATCCCCATCAACAACATTCTCTCCACCATGCGCATTTCCGCCCAGGATGTAATCCACGATTCCAGCCGGGGTGAGCTTATCAAGGTCCAGGGCAACTTCTATCCCATCGTCCGGGCCAGAGACCTCTACCAGCTCCAAAGCGGCTGCACAGAGATCGAAGAGGGTGTGCTCCTCTGGCTGGAAGCCGGAGACAACTCCTACTGCCTGTTTGTGGATGAACTGCTGGGCCAGCAGCAAGTGGTGGTGAAACAGCTGCCCTCCTATGTCAACAGCTATAACATTAAAAATTATGGCATCAATGGCTGTACCCTTCTGGGCGACGGCAGCATCAGCATCATCCTGGACGTAGCCAACCTTTACGGGGCTGTCCGGGGCATGTGAGCTGGGAATTCAGGAATAAGGAGAGAGAAACTATGAATGAAGAAATCCTGTTCGCCCGTGAGGACGAGATCGACCCCAACAATCCCCTGCCTGCGGACGACACGGTGGACTCCCAAAAATACCTCATCTTTATGGCCGATGACCTGAAGATGGGCGTGGTGGCTGAAGACGTGGTGGAAATCTTAACCAATCAGCCCATCACCTATCTCCCCATGCTGCCTGAGTTCATCCGGGGTATCATCAATATGCGTGGGCAGATGGTCCCCATTGTGGATATCCGCATCCGCTTGGGCCATCCCCCCCGGGAGGAAGATGCCCTGGTGGTGGTCATCAACCTGGACGAGGTGCAGCTGGGCATCCTGGTGGACGGGGTGGACCAGATGCTGGACATCCCCAAGGAACATATCCTCCCTATGCCCGCCCACAGCACCCAGCCCCTGGTATCTGGCATGTGCTCTCTGCCTGACGGCTCCGGTACCATGATGGTTCTGGACTGTGCGCAGCTGATGCCCAATGATTAAGACAGGGGGCGGAGGGGGGACCGCCTTCTCCCCTATGACCATCAGCGATGCCGATTTTAACCGTCTGGTCCAGTTTGTCCAGGGTAATTACGGCATCGATCTGACCCAGAAGCGCCAGTTGATCACCGGGCGGCTCTCCACCGCCATCAAGCAGCGGGGCTATAAAAGTTTTTCTGACTTTGTAACCCACCTCCTCCAAACCAAGGATAACGAGGAGATTACCCTTCTTCTGGATAAGCTCACCACCAACTATACCTTCTTCATGCGGGAGAAGGAACATTTAGATTACTTCTGCCACAATATCATCCCAGAGATTGTGCGCCGTCACCAGCGAGATAAGACCCTGGCGATTTGGAGCGCCGGCTGCTCCACCGGGGAAGAACCCTATAATATCACCATGTTCCTGCTGGACTACTTGGGTGCCCAAGCAGACCAGTGGGATACCCGGCTCCTAGCCACCGACATCTCCAACCGGGCCATGACTGCCGCAAAAAAAGGCGTGTATGAGCTGCCCGATACCATCCCCACAGAGTGGAAGCGAAAGTATTTCACCCCTCTGCCCGGCGGGCAGTTCCAGGTCAATCAAAAGGTGCGCAACAACGTGATTTTCCAGCCCTTCAACCTGATGGACCCCATTCGCTTCCGCCGTAAGTTTGACGTAATTTTCTGCCGGAATGTGATGATCTACTTCGACCAACCCACCAAAGATGCTCTGGTCCAGCGGTTTTATGATGCCACCCTGCCGGGAGGGTATCTGCTCATCAGTAAGTCGGAAAACCTCAGCGCCAACACGCCTTATCTGCGCCTGGCCCCATCCACATTCCAAAAGAAATAATGGGAGGTCCTTCTTTTTATGGCCATTCCTACACTCAAAAAAATCCGTGTCCTGGTGGTAGACGACTCCATGCTGGCCCGGGGTATGATTATCAACGGGCTGAATACCCATCCTCGCATTGAGGTTGTGGGCTATGCTATCAATGCTTTGGATGCAAAAAATAAGATCCCCACGCTAAAGCCAGACGTAATGACCATGGACGTGGAGATGCCCGGCATCAATGGGATCGACTTTCTCAAACAATACTTGCCCACCAACCCCCTGCCGGTCATTCTGGTGTCCTCCTTGAACTTAAAGGTGTTTGACGCGTTGGCCGCCGGTGCGGTGGATTTTGTCCGCAAGCCTGACGGCCAGGGCCAACGCCATGTGGAGAGTTTCATTGCTGCCCTGGCCCAGAAGGTGGTCACAGCTTCTAACGCTCGGGTTCGTTCGGCCTTACCCGCAACGACAGCCCCAGCCCCGGTGGTTCCGGCAGCTAAGCTGGGGGGCACCGCCATGGACCGAGTTATCATCGGCCTGGGGGCCTCTACTGGGGGCACAGAGGCCACCTTGTCTGTGATGAAGCGCCTGCCGGCGGATATCCCCCCCATGGTCATCGTCCAGCACATGCCCCCCGGCTTCACTAAGATGTACGCCGAACGTTTGGACCGTCTGTGTGCCATGGAGGTGCAGGAGGCCAAAAACGGCGACGAGCTGCGCCGGGGGCTGGCTCTGGTGGCCCCAGCCGACCTCCAATGCCGCATTGTACGTATTGGCACGAAATACACTGTGTCCTGCTCCCCTGGGGAGAAGATCAGTGGGCACCGCCCCTCAGTGGATGCCCTGTTTCACTCCATGGCGGAAACTGTCCGCTGCAAGATGGTTGGCATCATCATGACCGGTATGGGTCAGGACGGTGCAGCCGGTTTGCTGGAAATGCGCAAAAAAGGGGCCTACACCATCGGCCAGGACAAGGAGAGCAGCGTGGTCTACGGGATGCCGGGGGTGGCCCAGAATATTGGGGCTGTCACCATCCAGTCCTCTCTGGACAACATCTCCAATGTCCTGCTGCGGCACTTGAACACCATTCGTTGACCCCTAACCCTGGGTCTTTTGCGCCCTTACCTTAGAATTCTCTGCCCGGAGCCCGAAAGATTTGGCTCCGGGCTTTTTCATGCCCTGGTGCCTCTCCCCCTATCCCTACACATAGGTACGACAGATCGCTTATTTTGTGGATAGACCCTTATGTTCCAAGCATTCTTGCCGATATAACTATTGTAAGTCAAGTATTGTAGATTCCGGAAAACCCCACCAGCTTTTTCATAGCGACCGCCAAGCCGCTTTCCCGGTGCCTGCTGTGCGATGCCTTCGGCATCCCCCCAGGCCCCTTACATGTTTGCCCCGGCGTCCTGGTTTTCCCTCCACATGCTGCCAAATCTTCATTCGTTTTATAGAAAGGATGTGAGTTGCTGTGCTGACCTCATCCGGCTACGGCGCAATTTCTTCCATCGCCTCCACCAGCAAGGTCTATCGGACCCAGGCTGAACGGGAGAGCCGTACCCAGATTGCCTCCGGCAATCCCACCCACGACAGTTATGACAGTGTCACACTCTCCAAGCCCAGCCAGAACAACCGCTTCCACATGGACCTGGTCAGCAGGCTCTCCCAGGAGGTGCGCACCAGTACCACCACTGGCGACATCGCAAAGCTCCGCCAGCAGGTGTCTAGCGGGCAGTATACACCAGACCCCATGTCCATCGCGGCACGGATGCTTTTCTTAGGGGAGGGCCGGTAAATGGATGCACCTTTCCTCCCCTACTTACAGCTCCTGCGGGAGCTGGCAGGTAAATTGGACCAGCTGGGCCAATACGCCCAAGAGAAAATCACCGCTGTGGGCAATGATGACCTGATGGCCCTGGACGAAGTGCTGAAAAAAGAACAGGTGATGGGCCTGTCCCTGCGGGGCTTGGAGCAAAAGCGCAAGACCCTGCTGGACCAGTTAAAGCTAGGCGACGTACCCTTGAGTGATTTGTCTAAGCACTACCCTGAGTCCTTGGCCATGGAGGCCAAAGAGGCTGCGGAAGCCCTGCGGCACAGTTATCGGATGTACCGCAGCCACGCTGATGCCGCCCGAAACAGCCTGGAACTGAACCTTCATCAAATTGAGAAGGTCATCACCGCCGCAGGCATCGACCCTGTCGCAGGGTCCGGCTATGATGCCCCCGGGGTGGAACCGCCCAAAAACATGAAATCAGACTTCCGCGCCTGAGCGCGGTGAGAAGGAGTTCTTGCTATGTCTACAATTGGAACCTTTGACGGTTTTACAGCCGCCCGTCTTGGTATCTACGCCGCCCAACAGGGCTTGAGCGTTACAGGCAACAATATTTCTAATATTAACACCACCGGTTATACCCGGCAGGTGCTGGATCAAATTAGTTTGAAAACCGGTGCGTATGACCGCTACCGCTCCCAGTTTGACAACCACATCGGTACAGGTACTTTGGTGCGCAGTATCAACCAGATTCGTGACCCCTATTTGGATGTGCGCTTCCGGAATACCAGCGCTGACGTGGGGTATTCTGATGCTATGCTCAGTGGCCTGGATCAAATTGCTACCATTCTGGACGAGGTAGGCCGAGGGATCGACGGCAATTTGGGCGACGGTATGCTTTATGCCCAGATTAAAAAGATGCAAGAAGCTTTGCGCGAATTGCAGAAAAACCCCACCAGCGATAACGACACCTTGGTGCGCCAGGCTGCCGATGCCCTGGTATCTTTGTTCAACACCTATGCCGGCAAACTGGAAACTCTGAAAGAAAACACCGAGAAAAAACTCAACCAGGAAGTCACCGATGTCAACAAAATCCTGCGGAATATCCGGGAACTCAACGAGGATATCCGGGAAGCCGAGCTTCACGGGGACGGTGCTTTGGAACTGCGGGATGAGCGTAACCGGCAAATCGACGAGCTCTCCTCTAAGCTTCCTATCAGTGCAGTGTATACCATGGAGGATATCGGCGGGGGACAGCAAATTGAAAAACTCTCCATCTACCTGAATAACGCCAATCCCGACCCCAGTGTGCACACAGATGAATCCATGTTGGTGGATGGTATCTATGCTACTCAGATTGATATCCCTAAAAACATGCCGATGACCAATCCCAATTGGGGGAAAGAACCTGGCGATGATGGATATGATCCTGCCTATGCAGATGTTGGAAAAGACTATCAGTATGTGATTGCTAAAACCACTGAAAATCCAGATGGCACTACTACCACTACCTATACAGGTACCAACGACCCGATGTTGGCCACCCAGACCGAGAAACCTAACTCCAACTACCTCATCACCATTGGCAAGCTGCTGGATTCCGAGGATCGTGAGTGGACGGATCCAACGACAACGTGGACAGAAGTTACCCCCAATCCTCCGGGTAATAAAGCCACATATTCTTATTCGCTTACTCTCACTGGCACTTTGAGCGATGGAGATACAGTTGATATTAACGGTGTATCTTTTACCATCGGCAAAGATACAATCAGCTCAACAGATGCAAACGACCCTAAAAAACTAGCAGAGTACATTGCCAAGCGGTTGAACGGTCGTGTAGATACAGATTATATCGTCACTGCCAAAGATGGTGAACTTTCTTACATTGCAAAATTAAACGGTATGATCGGTAGTCAGGGTCCAACTACAGCGCCTACTCCACCAGCTGTAACCGTTACACCTAAGGATGCTGCAACCGGACCAGTCACTATTGGGACTACTCAAACTGCGGCTGATACAGGTAAAGATGATACAATTGATAGGACTGATGCTGTAAAAGACGCTACAGATGCTTACGGTACTGTGACGAATATCTCTTACGCTCGCGGTGACAAAGGTACATGGTATCGGATTGAGACTGTCACCAAGCACACCAATGCGGTACTGCTAGATGACAACGACTTAAACGGTTCCATCCAAGCTATTCGAGAACTGTTGACCGAAGATGGAGAGTTCACTACCACGGATACACTGGCGAATGTGGACGAAAACGCCACCACCAAGCGTGGGATTCCCTATTATCAGCATTCTCTGGATTTGTTGGCCCAGCAGTTTGCCAAGGCGCTTAACGATTTGAATAAGGGCTACATGGTTGATCAAAACGGAAACTATCTTGACAAAGATGGTAACATTCTCCAATTAGAAGGCACTGATGCTATAAAACACCCGGTCAACCAAGAAACAGGATTGACGCCAGAACAAGCAGAGAACCTCATCAACAACAATTTCTTCAAAACAGATTCCTTTGGTAACCCCATTCTGGTCGATGGAAAGAAAGTAGCTGATTTGAACAAATGGTTAGATGCTGAAGCTGCAAAAGGCAACCTAAAAATAGCGGATGGTGCTGGTGTGCTATTCAGCAACCGCAACGACAACAACGACCCCACTGGCATCACTGCCTCCAACATCTCTATCTCCAAGAGCTGGCTGAACCGTGAATTTAAGGTCGTTCCCACCAACATAGAACTTTTCGGCCATGAGGTAGAAAACACCACCAAGAATGAAAATATCGGGCACATCATCACGATATTAGACGCGAAACTGACCTACGATCCCAACGATCTAAACGCTATTGTTGATAGCGTAAAAAACGGTGGGGCCGAAGCTGCTGGCGACAACATCTTCATCGGTTCCTTCAACGATATGTTCAGCAATATGTGTACTGTCCTGGGCAATGACCAGCGCTCCACCAACGTGGAGCTGACCAGCGACTACAACTCCCTCCTTCAGATCGACACCAACCGGGACGGCGTTTCCGGTGTGGACCTGAACGACGAGGCCATGAATATGATGCAGTATCAGAAAGCCTACACCGCCGCCTGCCGTCTCATGACTGCTGTGGACGAGGCGCTGGACCGGCTGATCAATAACACCGGCATTGCCGGCCGATAACCGAAGGAGGTCTTGACTGTGGTTAGAGCTACGACTGGCGGTGTGCTGCGAGGCTACCGCTCCAACCTGATGAATTCTTTCGTCACCCTGAACAAGGCACGGGAGACCGTGCTCACCCAGCGCAATTTTAATTCCTACGCAGAAAATCCGGCTTCCGCTGCCCAGGCGTTCCAACTCCGGAAAGCTCGTATGGATGTGGAGAGCCAATATAATGTCTGCGACAGTGCCTATCGGAAGTACCAGACCGCTTGGAGCTGTCTGGATACCACCGACAAGCTGATCGACACCGACAATGGCTCCGCCTTGAAAACCTTGAAGGGCATGACCTTGAAGATGCTCAACGACCCTACCGGCGACGCCCGGAAAACCTTGAGTACCGCTTTGGGGCAGCTCTCCGATACCATCGTACAGACCATGAACCAGAAATACGGCGATAACTTTATCTTTGCCGGGGCGGATGGAAAAAACGTGCCCTTTGAGGTCATTGATGAAAAGCTGTATTATCGGGGTGTTCCGGTAGATGCGGATGTTCCCAATGTCCTGGTGGATGACCAAGGCAATCAGCTCACCACTGGTGCCGATGATGATTATATCTTGGCCAGCGCTGAGACTGTTGCAGTGCCGCAGTTGAAAGTTGATGGTACTGGCAATCCTCTCACTGGAACAGATGCTAATGGTCAGCCTGTCTATATATTAGAGAACGCTACTTCCATTAGTGATACTGATTATAACGCTCTTTCTCCAGATGAACAGGCTGGCTATATCAGGGTCACGAATAACGGTACGACCGAGTACTATAAGGAAACAGATACTATCACCGAGGAAAAAGTTGATGACCTGGAAGCAAGTGCACTGAAAGGTGCTGATGGCAATCCTCTTGTAGCCGTTGTTGATGGTGTGGAGTCTTATATCGTCGCGGACAGTGTTGAAGGCAATACCATTACCCAAGCAGATTACGACAAAGCCGTTTCTGACAAGAAGAAGCTAGACTACTTGGTCAATGAAAAGAACTTTGTCGATATCGGCTTGGGCTTCCAGGAGAACGAGAAGGGCCAGCTCATTGAATCCAGCGCGTTCAACGAGGCCATGAACGGCCTGACCTTCCTGGGCTACGGCCTGGACGAGGACGGCGACCCCAAAAATATCTACTCCCTGGTGCAGAAGATGAAGGACGTCGCAGAGCGGGTGAAGGACGGGGAGAACTGGACCGATGCCGACTATGAGGAATTCAAAAACCTGGTGGGCAAAATGGAGATTGC
>CAJUCB010000025.1:4691-25270 GCA_910584805.1 uncultured Oscillospiraceae bacterium | reverse complement strand
ACACAGCTTCGCACGGTGCTCTTGCCCACCTCTTTCAGGGCATCCAGCCCCCGCTGGCCGATGGTTTTCAAAATACCCTGGACGTCCAGGTCCTGGCCGATCTCCGCCTGGCCGGTGAAGTCCTCCCCCACCCGCTCCAGCTGGTCCATCCCGTAGGACTGGGCCTGCTGCTGGGTCAACGCCGCCTCATCCAGGGCCCGTCCCACGGGCGTCAGAAACAGTAGCGCCAGCAGAAGCAAGACCAGGGCCCGTCCTACAGCAGTTGGAGGATGAGTTGCAGGACCATTTTCAACAGGGGCAGAGCCACCAGCACCGCCGCGGCGCTGCCGGCTACCTCTAAGAAAGCCGCAATGCTCCCCTCTCCTGCGTCCCGGCACAGGCTCCCCGCCATACGGGTCACCACCGCCAGCCCCACCGTTTGCAGCAGGGGGCGCAGGACCGTGGGGGAGATATCTGCCAGCTGGGCCAGCTCCTGGACCACATCCCATATTGTCTCCAACAGCGGCAGGGTGTTCCAAAGTAAGAGCACGCAGGCCGCCAGGGCCAAAACGGCAGCAATCTCTGGCGACTTCTGCCGCACCACCACCCCACACAGGGCCGCCGCCACCCCCGCCGCAGCGAATGCGATCATATCCATACTTCATCACAGTCCAAATAGGGTCTTGACCAGGTCGAAGAGATCACTGATCTTCTGCACCACCATCATCAGCACCACAATCAAACCGGCTAGGGTGGTCATGGTGGCCTGTTCCTCCCGGCCGGAGCGGGTGAGCACTTGGTTCAGCACCGACACCAAGATGCCCACCGCCGCTATTTTGAAGATCAGATCTATGTCCATTCCCGTGACCCTTCCTTTCCTTTGGGGAACGCTCGTCCCCTGTCTTCCGTTCCCCTCACTCTATGCGCTCCTGCCGCCGGATATGCCTTTCTCACAGGAGGATGACGCAAAACAGCCCCGCCGTCACCCCCAGGGCAGTGTAGACCCGGAACAGTCGCTTCTCCTCGTCCCGGGCCTCCTGGGCCTGGTCCTCCAAGCGGACCAGAAGCCCCGCCAGGGCCCTGCGCTGGTCCTCCCCATCGTAGCGGCCCAAAATCTGCCCCGCCTCCGACAGGATGCGCCGGTCCTCCTCTTTTAGGGGGAGGGACACCGTTTCTAACGCAGTGCACCAGCTCTCCGCCCAGCTTTCCCCGCCGGTATGGGCAAACGCCTCCCGGCAGGCAGCAAATAGCTGGGAAGCCTCCCCCCGGCTCTCCCGCTGGGCCTGGTCCAGAAGCCCCCCCAAGGGGCGCAGGGAGAAGGATAGCTCTCGGCCCAGAGCCTCCAATGTCCGCCGCAGCTCAAAAAGACAGGCAGTGCGCCGCTTCAGCCCAAAGCCGCGCCCCAGGCCCAGGGCTGTGCAGCCCAGGAAGAGGAGCAGTTTTCCCAGGGCCGCCGTCATAGCGTCCCCCTCCCGTCGGTCACCTGGTAGCGCCGCCTCCCCCCCTCCTGGGAGATCAACACGAAGCGGCGGAACACGCCTTGGTCCAGCAAGTCCCGGTAGAGGGCGCGCAAACGCAACTCCTGAAAACTCCCCCCGTGGGCGGTAGCCAGCAAGGTCACCCCACAGCCGGCGGCCTCCTGGATGGCCCTGACATCCTCCGGGGCGGTGATCTCATCCACCGCCAGCACCTGAGGTGCCATCCCACGCAGGAGCATCATGGTCCCCATGGCCTTGGGGCAGTTTTCCAACACGTCGGTACGGGGGCCCAGGCTGCGCCGCAGCGCACCCGCCCCCAGCTCTCCCCGCTCGTCCGCCACTCCCACCCGTTGGGGCGGTACTCCCTCCCCGCTGGAAACCCGTCCTATGAGGTCCCGGAGCAAGGTGGTCTTTCCAAGCCCCGGTGGGGAGAGCAGGAGGGTACTGCATAGCCGTCCCTCTTCCAGCAGCTTGGGCAATAACGGCACCGACACCCCCGGCATAGCGTGGGGCAGCCGCAGCGCCAGGGAGGTAATGCGGCGGAAGGACAGCAGTGCGCCATCCTTCATGGCCCCCTCCCCACAAATCCCAATGCGCAAGCCCCCGGCGGCGGTGACATAACCACTGCGGAGTTGATCCAGAATGGTGTGGACAGAGCCCTGTCCCGCCATCTCCAACACCCGGCGCAAATCCTCCTCGGTCAACAGCCTGTCCCGCCAGGGGGGATGGGTGTATTCCTCCCCCGCCTCCACAACGGAAATGGGAAACCCCTCCCGTAGGCGTAGCTCCTCGATCCGCCGCCCTTTGGGCAGTTGGGCCACCGCCTCCCGCAGGAAACGGGGCAGGGTACGCAACAAATCCTCCATGGTATCACCTCTGTCCCATTCTATGAAAGTCTGTCCCCCAAATATGTGCCAAAGCCAAGGAGAAAAAATTTTTGCGGGAGTTCCCCCACTTGTTGCAACTGCACCCCTCTCCCGCCCCAGCTTGTGTTATACTGGAAGCAAGAAACAATCACTTCGCGGATTGGAACAGGAGATGACAAGGATGAAACCAAAACTCAAACTCACCCTGGTAGGAGACCATAGCTGCCACCATGGCCACCAAGTTGGAGACGTCTTTTCCTTCGACACCGGCCGGGACAAGCTCTGCCCTATGGCTATGCACGTGGCCTTCCCTTACATTGATATCCTCCGCTACGGCGGTACGCCCCCCACCGCCTCCGATGGGACTGTCAAGTTCTGCTGCCCGGACAGCGATGTGATCAATGTGTTTCGCATTGAGGTAGAGGGATGATTGCCAAGGCGGCTCATGCGCAAGGCCCTCTGAGAAACCTTGAGAAATCAGAAATCCGCTGTGCATCCTCGCACAGCGGATTTCTTCGTTCTATTTTTACTTATTATCGCCAAGCAGTTGTTTTAGTGATAATAACCAAGGAACCATTCTTTTGTAAGAAACGGCGTGGCCGAAGCCACGCCGTTTCTTACATCCCTGAAAAGGATGATTAGAAGTACATATACTTGTTGGCTTCCTTACGCAGCTCGGCGCGGAAGTCGGGGTGAGCGACAGAGATGAGGTTCTCCACGCGCTGCTTCACGGTACGCTGACGCAGCTTAGCGATACCATACTCGGTGATGACCATGTCGGTGAGGTTACGGGACACGGACACGATGGAGCCGGGATCCAGGATGGGGGCGATACGGGAGACGGTGCCCTTCTTGGCAGTGGAGATCTGGCACAGCATGGCACGGCCGCCGCGGGAGTGATATGCACCGTAAGCATAGTCGGTAGCGCCGCCGGTGCCGGACCACTGGATGTGGGCAATGGCCTCAGCAGCCACCTGGCCGGTCAGGTCGATCTGCAGGGCAGCGTTCACGGAGACCATGTTGTCCTGCTGGCGGATGATGTCGGGGTCGTTGGTGTAACGGCCGCGGCGCATCATGACACGGGGATGGTTGTTCAGATACTCATAGGTGAAGTTGTCGGCGATGATGAAAGCGCCCACGGACCAACCCTTGTCCAGGTTCTTATAGCGGTTGGTGACGACACCGTTCTTGATCATACGGGCCATGGAAGCGCCGATCTGCTCGGTGTGGATGCCCAGGTCGTGGCGGTTCATCAGCTCAAAGCCGATGGCGTTGGGGATGCCGCCGAAGCCCAGCTGGATGCAGTCGCCGTCGTGGATCATGGCAGCGGCATACTGTGCGATGGTCTTCTCAGCCTCACCGATGGGGGGATCCTGCAGCTCGTACAGGGACAGGTCGGACTCAATGATCACGTCGGCCATAGCCACGGGCACGGCGCAGTCGCCGGACAGGTGGGGGATCTTGGGGTTGACCTCGAAGATGATCTTATCGGCGGAGTAGAAGGACTCCATTTCCCACTGCAGGTCGCAGGAGATGCAGCAGTAGCCGTGCTCATCCATGGGGGACACGCCAACGACAACCACGTTGGGGCGCAGGGCACGGTGCAGCTCCTGGCCATAGTTGTGCAGGTGGACAGGGAAGTAAGTGCTCATGCCAGAGGGATGGATCTTGCGGAAGTTGCCGTCATAGAAGAAGGTCTGATGATGGAACTTGTCCTTGTAGTCCGGGTTGCTGTGGATCTCATACTCGGGGCCCCAGCGGTCCACGCAGGACCACAGCTCCACGGGATGCTCGGGGTCGATGCGGTCAGCGATCCGGTGCAGGTTCCGCAGGAACAGGCGGGGCTCGCAAGCGTGAATGGACCACACGATGCAGTCGCCGCTCTCAATAAGGTTGATGGCATCATCGACAGTACCCAGTCTGCTCTTGTAGATTTCCTCATGGGTCATGTCGCCGGTGGCATTGTTCAGGTACTCCTCATGCTTCTTGTGCTTTTTGAGCATGGCATCGGGGATAAACCGCTCATAGTTTTCGTAATGCTCATACATAAGATGGTGTCCTCCTGTCTTTTCTTTCTTGGTACAATAGTCTGTGCCGCGCACAACTTTACATGTCCATTTTAACGTATCTGAATTGACAAGTCAACACGATTAAGATGTACAAGGATAACGAAAAAAACGTCCATCTTTTGTGGTTTTTCACTTCTCCGCGCCCATTGTATCCGTTTTTATCTTGACATATCTGCCCACCCCTTCCCTTTTTCTCTGACTTCTGCTACAATCAGCGGGGAAAAACCCAGGGCTTTACCCGGTTTTCCCATCAAACTTATTTTTAATGTGAATATTAGGAGGAGCTATTGTATGCTGCAAGCTGGACTATCCCACGAGATTACCTTTTCCGTCACCCCGGAGCTCAGCGCCAAAGCCGTAGGCAGCGGCACCTTAGAAGTATTGGCCACCCCCATCATGATCGCCCGGATGGAGCAGGCCGCTTGGATGGCCGTAGCCCCCGCCTTAGAGGCAGACAGCGGGACAGTGGGGACACTGATGAACGTCAAGCACCTGAGCCCCACCCCTCTGGGCATGTCCGTCACCTGCCGGGCTGAGCTGGTGGCGGTGGACAACCGCCGGCTGGTCTTCCAGGTCACCGCCCGGGATGCCCAGGGCATCGTGGGCGAGGGCATCCACGAAAGGGCTATCATCCAAAACGAACGGTTCCTCGCCAAGGCCCAGAAGAAACTCACCCCCTAAAAATAGCCATTTGGGGAAACCCCACCTTTCCCTCTTCTATTTTTGTAACTATTTTTTTCGCCCGTTTTCCCCCGTTCCAGACTTCTTGTGAGCAAATATGGCGGTGAACCACTTATTTTTTCGCACATTTTGTATCTCACACTGAAATCCCGTCACAATTTGTCCACAATTCGTTCTTCTTTTTTTCAAAATCATCTTGATTTCTTCTTACAAATGGGTTACAATGTGGTAACATTATCTCTGTAAAACTTTGAAAAACAGGAGACGTGTGGAACTATGAAGAATCGCCTGCCCAGCGCAGTTATCCTGCTTGCGCTTCTGCTGGTGCTGTGTTTACACGCATTCGCAGCAGAGAACGGCAATGATTCCGGAACGCAAACGCTGCTCTCCAGCAACGCTGGATACCTGTTCACCGACCTGCGGGACGAGCTCGACCCGGTATACACCGATATACTCTCCCCTGTGACCTTACAAGTGGCAGCGGTTGGCCTGCAAGCCTCACCGGATATTACAGTCAATGGCACCTCCATTGGTCTGGCCGCTACCAGGACGATGGTAAACGAGGAGACCTACCTCGCTGTCATTCCCGTCCTGCAAGCATTCTGCCCCTCTGTCCAAGTACATTATGCCGACGGCTGCCTCACCGCCTCGGCCCCCACCCTCAGCTTTTCCGCCACCGTGGGCAAAGCCTACTTTATGGTCAACGACCACTACCTCTACGCCCCCAACGACGTCATTGAGCAGGACGGCCAAGTGATGCTCCCCGCCGCCCGTCTGGCCCAGGCCCTGGGCTGTTCCATGACGGGACAAGGCCCGGAAGAGGACATCGTCATGAAGCAGGTAGCCCCTCCCGTGAGCGCCAAGACCTATGAAGAGGAAGCCCTCTACTGGCTCTCCCGGGCGATTTTCTCAGAATCCGGCAACCAGCCCATGAACGGGCGCATTGCCGTGGGCACCGTCATCCTCAACCGGGTGGCCAACGACGCCTTCCCCAACACGGTGAAAGAAGTGGTATTCGCCCCCAACCAGTTCTCCCCTGTGTCCATGGGCACCATTTACCGGGACCCGGACCAGGACAGCATCATCGCCGCCAAGCTCTGCCTGGATGGCGTGCGGGAGGCCGGCGAGAGCTTGTACTTCAACACCACTACCATGTACTCCTGGGCAGACCAGAGCCGGGAATATGTCTGCACCATCGGCGGGCACAAATTCTATCTATAAGAACATACAATTCCATACGAGACGTGCGCAAGCCTCAGGTTCCTGGGGCTTGCGCTTATTTTGTTCCCATACCGCCGGCGTACTCAAACCCTGCACAGTGGTCCACTCGGTCAAAGAGCAGCTGCTCCCCCACCCAAAAACGGCAGCGCAGCCGGGCACACAGGCTCTCGTGGATGGTGCGGCCCATCTCTCCCTCCACAGGAGCCCGCAGGGGCTGCATCTGCCGCTCCAAGACCTCCACCGCCAGACGGTAGCGCCCCTGACGGATCACCGCCCCCCGGTCCCACCAGGCCAAGACCTTCACCCCCCGGTAGGTGGCCAAGCGGTATTCCTGTCCACCGTGGAGCACCGCGCAGATGCAGCCGGTGAAGCGGTACCCCGCCAGGGGGATGGTGGCTACCGCCAGCATCAAGCTCCCCGCCCCCTGCCAACTGCTCTGAGCCCAGAGGTAGCGTTCCGGGAAGGAGCGGCCCCGGTCGCTCTCCACATAGCCTAGGCCCCCGGCGAAGTCCAGGCGGCGGCCATTCAGGCACAGCGTCCCGTCCACTGCATGGCCCATACTGTGGACCCCGTGGACACACTCCATGTTGGGCAAGAAGCGGAAAGGGCCCATGATATCGGAGCGCAAGCCCACGGCAGGGCCGAAGCGCAGCTTGCCCTGGAGGGACAAGTCCCGTGTTTGAATTTGGAGCCAGACCCCCTCCGGCTGAAAGAGGTTCTCCCCCAGGCGCAATTGTGCCCCCTTCTGCTGGAACGCCGCCCCTGGATAGGCAAGCCACCAGGAACGCTCCCGGGAGATCACCTGAAGGGACGCACTGCGGCGGCCCCGGCTGTCTATGTGCAAAGCGGGGATCAGTGCCAGGGCGTCGCCGTCCCTGGTTTGCAGCTTGCAATACCAACCTTTGAAATATCTGTCCCGTGGCTCCATCCTGTCTCCCCCTGTTTCCCCTGGACGGTTGTTTTCTTTCCCTTTAGTGTGCCCACCTGAGCAGCTTTTACACAACCGGGCTTTCATAATTCCACTTCCGCTGCACATACTGTCCCCAGAGGTGATCGTATGCATTCTTTATGGTTGGAGACTTCCCCCAAACTCCCCCGTTTCCCTGCCCTAGACCGGGATAGGGAGACTGAGGTGCTCATCATTGGCGGGGGGATGGCCGGGGTCCTGTGCGCCTATTTCCTCCACCAGGCCGGGGTGGACTATCTGCTCCTGGAAGCGGAGGAAATCGGCAGTGGTGTCACCCAAAACACCACCGCCAAGCTCACATCCCAGCACGGGCTGCTCTATCACAAGCTCACCCGCAGCTATGGGCTGGACGCCGCCCGCCTGTACTTGGAAGCCAACCAGGCCGCCTTGGCCCAGTACCGCCACCTGTGCCAGGAGATGGACTGCGACTTCCAGGCCCAGGACGCCTACGTCTACAGCCTGGACCGGCGGGACAAGCTGGAAAAAGAAGTGGACGCCCTCCGGGCCCTGGGCTTCCCGGCGGAGCTTGCCCAGGATCTACCCCTGCCCTTTCCCGTGGCTGGGGCGGTGCGCTTCCCCCACCAGGCCCAATTCCACCCCCTGAAATTCCTGTCCGCCCTGTCCAAAGGCCTGCGTATCCTGGAACACAGCAAGGTACTGGAACTGCGTCCCGGCGCAGCCGCCACCCACCAGGGCGTTGTCCGGGCCAAGAAGATCATCGTCACCACCCATTTCCCCTTTTTGAACAAGCATGGCAGTTATTATTTGAAACTATACCAGCACCGCTCTTACGTCCTGGCCCTTCAAGGGGCCCCGGCCTTTTCAGGGATGTATGTGGACGAGGCCCAAGACGGCCTCTCCTTCCGCCACTGGGGCAAGCTCCTGCTCCTGGGGGGCGGCGGACACCGCACGGGAAAGAAGGGGGGCGGCTGGGCCCAGCTCAGCAGTGTTGCAAAGAGGCACTTCCCCCAGGCCAAGGAGGTCTACCGCTGGGCAGCCCAGGACTGTATGCCCCTGGACCACCTCCCCTATATTGGCTCCTATTCCCGGCGCACCCCGGAACTCTTCGTGGCCACCGGCTTTCAAAAGTGGGGCATGACCACCGCCATGGTGGCCGCCCGGCTCTTGACGGATTTGGTCCAGGGAAAGGACAACCCCTCCGCGGCCCTGTTCTCCCCCTCCCGCTCCATGCTCCATCCCCAGTTGGCCTGCAACGCCCTAGAAGCCTCCGCCAGCCTGCTCACCCCCACCGTCCCCCGCTGCCCCCACCTGGGCTGCGCCCTGAAATACAACCCCCAGGAACACTCCTGGGACTGCCCCTGCCACGGCTCCCGCTTCGCCAAAGACGGCCAGCTCCTAGACGGCCCCGCCACCGGCAATCTGCACCGCTGAGCCCCCAAAGGAAACCACCGGCTGCGGCCCTCCCCGCAGCCGGTATTTTTTTGTCTGTCAAAAAAGCAAGGCCTTCCATCCCTGACAAATTCATAAACTTTTCACAGAAGTGGAACGTATCTGGAACTCTGGTGGAATAGTTTGGGAACAGCCCACCGCTATAATAGAAGGGCATCTTTGCAAGCAACAATGAAAATTTTTTATATTGATGGAGGTACTGATTATGTACTTAGAAGCAATTGCTGAGATCATCGCCGAGAGAACTGGCTGTGACGCATCCGCCGTAAAGCCCGAAAACACCTTTGCCGAACTGGGCATCGACTCCTTGGACACCGTGGAACTGCTCATGAACCTGGAAGATAAGCTGGGCATCGAGATCGAGCTGGACCGGAAGGTGGAGACCGTGGCTGACTTGGATGCTTTCATCCAGAGCAAGACTCAGGGTTAAGCCATGCTCCACTCCGAACTTTGCGACCTGCTGGACATCACCTATCCCGTCCTCCAAGGCGGGATGGCTTGGATCGCAGACGGGGTCCTGGCCGCTGCCGTGTCCGATGGCGGCGGCCTTGGCATTATTGCCGCAGGGAACGCCCCCCAGGACTATGTCCGGGAGCAGATCCGCATCGCCCGGGCCCACACCCAAAAACCCATTGGCGTGAACATCATGCTCCTGAGCCCCTACGCCGACGAGGTTGCCCAGGTGGTCATTGAGGAAAAGGTTGAGGTGGTCACCACAGGTGCGGGGAACCCCTCCAAGTATATCAAAGAATGGTTGGCGGCGGGGATCAAGGTCATCCCCGTGGTGGCCTCCGTGGCCATGGCCAAGCTGATGACCCGGCTGGGGGCCTCCGCCCTCATCGCCGAGGGCGGCGAGAGCGGCGGCCACGTGGGGGAACTGACCACCATGGTCCTGGTACCCCAGATCTGCGACGCCACCCCCCTCCCGGTGATCGCCGCCGGGGGCATTGCCGACGGGCGTGGCCTGGCCGCCGCCCTCATGCTGGGGGCCTGCGGCGTACAGATGGGCACCCGCTTTTTGAGCGCCACCGAGTGCTCCATCCACCCCAGTTATAAGGAAAAGATATTAAAGGCCAACGACCTGTGCACCATGGTCACAGGCAAGCGGCTGGGGCATCCTGTCCGCAGCCTGCGCACCCCCTTCGCCCGGAACTATTCCAAGGCGGAATACGGCGGCGTGGCAGATGAGGAACTAGAAGCCATGGGCACCGGAGCCTTGCAGCTGGCCGTCCAGTCAGGCGACCTAGAAAAAGGCTGTTTCCTCTCCGGGCAGATCGCCGCCCTGGTGAAGAAGGAGCAGCCCGCCGCAGAAATTATCAAGGAGGTCGTGGATGGGGCAGAACCCATCCTCAAGGAAGCAGCAAAATGGGTAAGATAGCGTTTGTTTTCTCCGGCCAGGGGGACCAATACCCTGGCATGGGCAAGGAATTTTGCAAGAACTACCGCTGCGCCGCAGAGGTCTTCCAGATGTGCGACACCCTGCGCAGCGGGACCTCCCAGCAGTGCTTCTACGGGAGTGAAGAGGAGCTGCGGGAGACCAAAAACACCCAGCCCTGCCTGTTCGCCACAGAGCTGGCGGCGGCGGACATCCTGCTTGAGGCCGGAATCCGCCCCGACGCTGTGGCTGGCTTCTCCCTAGGTGAGGTGGTGGCCGCCACCGTGGCGGGGCTGTTCGACCGGCAGACCGGCTTCCAACTGGTCTGCCGCCGGGGGGAGCTGATGCAGGCAGCGGCAGAGCAGCAGGACACCGCCATGGCGGCGGTGGTGAAGCTGACGCCGGAACAGGTCACGGCGCTGTGCGCAAGCTTTGACCAGGTGTACCCCGTGAACTTCAACTGCCCTGGGCAGATTTCCGTCTCCGGCCTCAGCAGCCAAATGCCAGCTTTCTCCGCCGCGGTGAAGGAAGCCGGGGGACGGGCCCTGCCCCTGAAGGTCAAGGGCGCATTCCACTCCCCCTTCATGGAAGAGGCCGCCAAGGCCTTTGGGGATGTGCTGGACCAAGTCCAGTTCCAGCCCGCCACCATCCCCCTGTACTCCGACCGCACCGCCCAGCCCTACACCCAGGACGCCGCCGGTCTGCTCTCAAGCCAGATCTGCAACCCGGTGCAGTGGGAAACCCTGGTGCGTAACCTCATCGCCAGCGGTGTGGATACCTTTATTGAAATTGGCCCCGGCAAGACCCTCACCAACATGATCCGTAAGATCGACGCCGGGGTAAAGACCTACTGCGTGGCAGAACTCCCCGTAGTCTTAGAGGAGGTGGCCCCATGCTAAAGGGAAAAACCGCCGTAGTCACTGGGGGCAGCCGGGGCATTGGCGCGGCCATCGCCAAAAAGCTGGCGTCTATGGGGGCCGACGTGGCCATTCTGTACGCCGGGAACCAGCAGGCCGCCGAGAGCGTCTGCCAGGAAATTGCAGATACTTACGGACAGCGGGCCGTCAGCTACCGTTGCGACGTGGCCGGCTTTGCCGACGTGAAGGATACGGTGGCAAAGATCAAGGCCGACTTTGGCGGGGCCCAGATTTTGGTGAACAATGCGGGCATCGTCCGGGACGGCCTGGTGGCTATGATGAAGGAAGCGGACTACGACGCCGTCCTGGACACCAACCTGAAGGGCGCCTTTCACATGATCCGCCACATGGTCCCCCTCTTTCTCCGGGCCCGGGAGGGCAGCATCGTCAATGTCACCTCTGTGGCAGGCTTGATCGGCAACCCAGGCCAGTGCAACTACGCCGCCTCCAAGGCCGGCCTGGTGGGGCTGACCAAATCTGTGGCCAAGGAATTGGCTCCCAAGGGCATCCGCTGCAACGCCGTGGCCCCCGGCTTTATCCAGACAGATATGACTGAAGACCAGGCCGAAAGCCCCCTGCTCTCCATGATCCCACTGGGACAGATGGGGCAGCCTGAGGACATTGCCGAGGCGGTGGCCTATCTGCTCACCGCCAAGTATGTCACCGGCGAGGTGCTCCGGGTAGACGGCGGCATCGCCATGTGACACGGGAAAGGAAGCAAGCTATGAGTGAACTAAGACGCGTGGTCGTTACCGGCATCGGGGCCGTCACCCCCGTGGGCAACGACGCCAAGGAGACCTGGGCGAACCTCAAGGCAGGCAAAAACGGCATCGCCCCCATCTCCCTTTTTGATACAGAAAAATTCAAGGCCAAGCTGGCCGGTGAGGTCCGGGGCTTCGACCCCCTGCAATACATGGATGTCAACGACACCCTGCGCACCGACCGCTACGCCCAGTTCGCCCTGGCCGCCGCCCAGCAGGCGGTGGCGGAGAGCGCCATTGAGGGGGCTGTGGACCCCACCCGCTTTGCCGTCTACTTCGGCACCGGCATCGGCGGCATCGGCACCTTTGAGCTGGAACACACCAAACTGATGGAACGGGGCCCCCGCCGGGTGTCCTCCCTCTTCATCCCCATGATGATCGCCAACATGGCCTCCGGGATGATCGCCATCCGCCACAACTGCCAGGGCCCCGCCATCCCCGCCGTCACCGCCTGCGCCTCCGGCTCCAACGCCTTGGGGGAATCCATGCGGCTGATCCGCCACGGCTACGCCGACGCAGTGATCACCGGCGGGGCAGAGGCCTCCATCACCCCCATTGCCGTGGCAGGCTTTGTCAACATCCAGGCCCTCTCCCTAGCCCAGGACCCCAATGCCGCCTCCCTCCCCTTCGACAAGCGCCGGAGCGGCTTTGTCATCGGGGAAGGCTCCGTGGCCTTTGTCCTGGAAGAATATGAGCACGCCAAGGCCCGGGGCGCTACGATTTACGGGGAAATCTGCGGCTATGGCTCCACCTGCGACGCCCACCACATCACAGCCCCCCACCCAGAAGGGGCCGGCGCTGCCCGGGCCATGGAACAGGCCATGGAGGAAGCTGGGTATTCCCAAAACGACACCGTATACATCAACGCCCATGGCACCGGTACCCATGCAAACGACCTCACCGAGACCATGGCCATCAAAACCGCCCTGGGGGAGGACGCAGCCCGCAAGGCCTACATCAGCTCCACCAAGTCCATGACCGGGCACATGCTGGGGGCCGCCGGGGCCATTGACGCCCTGGCCTGCTTGGGTGCCCTGCGGGAGGGCATCGCCCCCCCCACCATCAACCTGGAAGAGCCGGACGAGGCCTGCGACCTGAACTATGTGCCCAAGGTGGCGCAGCCAGCGGACTTCACCTTGGCATTGTCTAACTCCCTTGGCTTTGGCGGGCACAATGCGTGCCTTGCATTTAGAAAGGTGTAAGCATGAAGGAAAGTGATATTCGGAAATACGCGGGGCTGATGCAGGAGCTAGGGCTCACCGGACTGGAAATCACCGAAGACAACCATGTGGTCCGCTTGGAGCGCAACCTGTCCGCCCCCGTCACGGAGACCATCGCCGTCCCCGAAGGCGCAAAGCCGGTGGTGCCGGAGATCAAAGATTACAGCAGCGTAACCTCCCCCATTGTGGGGGTGTTCTACGCCGCCCCGGCTGAGAACGCCGAGCCCTTCGTCTCTGTGGGCGACCGGGTCAGCAAGGGGACGACCCTGTGCATCATCGAGGCCATGAAGCTGATGAACGAAATCACCGCCGACGAGGACGGGGTGATTGTAGAGATTTGCGTGCGCAACGGCCAGGTGGTGGAATACGGTACAGAGCTGTTCCGCCTCCAAAAGGTGGCGCCATGAAGCGAGACGAAATCCTTGACCTGCTCCCCCACCGCCCGCCCATGCTGCTGCTGGACGACGTGGTGGAGCAGGAGGGGGAGGCCATCGGCCATTACACCGTCCGGGGGGATGAGTTTTTCCTCCAGGGGCACTTCCCTGGCAACCCCATCGTCCCCGGGGTGATCCTCTGCGAGATTTTGGCCCAATCCGCCTGCGCCCTGATGCAGGACCACCTGCAGGCCGGGCAGCTCCCCGTATATACCGGGCTCAACAACACCAAGTTCCGTTCCTCTGTGAAGCCCGGGGAGACGGTGGAGACCCGCTGCCATATCCGCCGGGCCAAGCACCCCTTCTACTTCGCAGAGGGGACCGTCCGGGTGGGGGAACGCCTGTGCATGTCCACAGAATTTTCCTTCGCCATCACCGGCGGGATGGAGGCGTAACCATGTTCTCAAAAATATTGATCGCCAACCGGGGGGAAATCGCGGTGCGGATCATCCGGGCCTGCAAGGAGATGGGGGTCGCCACCGTGGCAGTCTACTCCCAGGAGGACAAAAACGCCCTCCACGTGGCTTTGGCGGACCAGAGCTATTGCATCGGCCCCGCAGAGGCCGGGGAAAGCTACCTGAATGAGACCCAGATCATCAGCACCGCCATCCTGGCCGGGGCCCAGGCCATCCACCCCGGCTATGGCTTCCTGTCAGAGAACCCCCACTTCGCCCGGCAATGCCGGAAAAACGGCATCGTGTTCATCGGCCCCGACCCGGAGAGCATGGAGGAACTCAGCGACAAGGCCCGGCTGAAGGAGCTGATGAAGGACACGGGCCTCCTGGTCATCCCTGGTACCCAGGCCCTGTCCTCTGTGGACCAGGTCAAGCTGGAAGCGGAGCGGCTGGGGTATCCTGTGATGTTAAAAGCCTGCGCCGGCGGCGGCGGGCGGGGCATCCGTCTCATCCGCAGTGAGGACGAGATCGCCCCCGCCTACCTGGAAGCCAGCGCGGAGGCCCTCAGTGCCTTTGGGGATGGGTCCATGTACCTGGAAAAGTACATCTTCCCTGCCCGGCACATTGAGCTGCAAATGCTGGCCGATGAATCTGGCCATGTGGTCTGCCTGGGGGACCGGGACTGTTCCCTCCAACGCCGGAACCAAAAGCTCATCGAGGAGACCCCCTCCCCGGCGGTGGACGCCCAGAGCCGGGCCGACATCATGGCGGCGGCCATCGACGCGGTGAAAAAGATCGGCTATGTGGGGGCGGGAACCCTGGAATTCCTCTACGACCAACAGGGCCGCTTCTGGTTCATGGAGATGAATGTCCGCCTGCAAGTGGAGCACTGCGTCACGGAAATGCTCCTGGGCTATGACCTGGTGAAATGGCAGATCCGCATTGCCGCCGGGATTCCCCTGAACTTCACCCAGGATGAGGTGCAAATTCGGGGGGCAGCCATTGAGTGCCGCATCAACGCCAATAGCTGCGGGAGCTTGAAGATGCTTCACGTCCCCGGCGGACCGGAGGTTCGCTTTGACACCTGCCTCATCGCGGGAACCTCCGTCTCCCCTTACTACGATGCCCTGCTGGGCAAGCTGATCATCTATGCCAAGACCCGGGAGGAAGCATTGCGGAAAATCCGCGCCGCCCTGTGCGAATTGGTGGTGGACGGCATTTCAACGAACATTGAGGAACAACTCAGCTTCGTCGCCGACGAGCGCTTCGTCAGCGGCGAGTACGACTTAACGTTTATGGGAAACAGGTGACGCTATGGCCATCATGAAATTTTTGAAACCCCGAAACCAATTGGAGGAGGGCGGCCGGACCTTCGCCCCTGTGCAGCAGGACGAGGGGGAACCGGAGAAGAAATGCCCCAATTGCCATAAGAGCATCCCCCTGAGCCGTCTTTGGGCCAACCACCAGGTCTGCCCCTGCGGGTACCACTTCCGGATGCGGGGCCGTCCCCGCATCCAGATGCTCGTGGACGCCGGGAGCTTCCAGGAGCTGTTCCCAGATATGCGTTCCAGCAACCCCCTCCTCTTCCCTGGGTACCAGGAAAAGCTGGACAACGTGCGCAGCGTCAGCAACGAGGAGGAGGCAGTGGTCTGCGGCACCGCAAAAATCAACGGGCAGAGCTGTTGCCTCTTCGTCATGGAGCCCTACTTCATGATGGGCAGCATGGGGGCCGTGGTGGGAGAAAAGATCACCAGCCTCTTTGAGTACGCCGCGGAAAAGCGCCTGCCTGTGGTGGGCTTCACCGTGTCCGGCGGAGCCAGGATGCAGGAGGGGCTGCTGTCCCTGATGCAGATGGCCAAGACCAGCGCCGCGGTGAAGCGCCACAGCGACATTGGCCTGCTCTATGTGGCAGTGCTTACCGACCCCACCACCGGCGGCGTCACCGCCAGCTTCGCCCTGGAAGCAGACATCATCCTGGCGGAACCCCTGGCCACTGTGGGCTTTGCCGGGGCCAGGGTCATTGAGCAGACCACCAAAAAGACCCTGCCCAAGGGCTTCCAGACGGCGGAGTTTTTGCTGGACCACGGGTTCATCGACCAGGTGGTCTCCCGGAGCGGACAAAAAAAGCTGCTGGGCAATATCCTGGCCCTGCACCATGGAGGGTAACGCTATGACGCAAACATCCTATGACCGGGTGAAGCTGGCCAGAGACAACGGGCGGCCCACCGGGTTGGACTATATCCAAAACGTCTTTAAGGACTTCCTGGAACTTCACGGGGACCGGCGCTTTGCCGACGACCCAGCCATTGTGGGGGGCATCGCCACCCTCTGCGGCGACCCCGTCACGGTAATCGCCATTGAGAAGGGCCACACTGCCAAGGAACGCTCCCTGCGCAACTTCGGCGCCCCCCATCCAGAGGGGTACCGCAAGGCCCTGCGGCTGATGAAGCAGGCGGAAAAATTCGGCCGCCCCATTGTGTGCTTCATCGACACCTCCGGGGCCTACTGCGGCATTGGCGCCGAGGAGCGGGGCCAGGGGCAGGCCATTGGGGAAAACCTCATGGAGATGTCCACCCTCTGCGTCCCCATCCTCTCTATTTTAATCGGCGAGGGGGGCAGCGGCGGGGCCCTGGCCTTGGCGGTGGCAGACCGGGTGTGGATGCTGCAAAACGCCGTATACTCGGTGATCTCCCCAGAGGGCTGCGCCAGCATCCTCTGGAAGGACGCCTCCAAGGCCGCAGACGCCGCCGCCAGCCTGAAGCTCACCGCCGAGGACGCCAAGTCCTTGGGCATCATCGAACGTATCCTGCCAGAAAGCGACCTGGGGCAGAAGAAATTCTACGACCGTATCTCTCTGCTGCTCCACGAAGAACTCAAACTCCTTTCGGCGGACACCGACCTGATTGGAAAACGCTACGCCCGTTTCCGCAATCTCGGCGTGGACGCTGTGGAGAACCACACAAGGAGCCCTTATGAGCATCTACCAAACCTTTTGCCATGAAACCCTGGATGCCGCCGGACATCTGACGGACTTCACCCTCCACTATCCCGACAGCTTCAACTTCGGCTACGACGTGGTGGACGCCATCGCAGCGGCACAGCCCCAGAAGCGCGCCCTGGTGTGGTGCGCCCCCCAGCAGGAGACCCGGGTGTTCTCCTTCGCGGACATCTGCCGGGAGAGCAACCGCTATGCCCAGGTATTCCAGGAGGCAGGCATTCAAAAGGGGGACCGGGTTATGGTGGTGCTGAAGCGGCACTATGAATACTGGTTCACCGCCGTGGCCCTCCACAAGCTGGGGGCCGTGCTGATCCCCGTAACCCACATGCTCACTGCCAGCGACTACGCCTACCGCATCCAGGCAGCCCAGGTCAAGGCCGTGGTCTGTACCGCCCAGAACCAGGTGCCGGAAAAGCTGCATGAGGCCCTGGCAGAGGCCGGGCAAGCGCTCCTCCTCTGGACCGTCCAGGAAACGGCCCCCGGATGCCGGAACCTGACAGAGGAAGCCGCCCAGGCCCCAGGCAGCTTCCCCCGGGTGGAGACCCAGGCAAGCGACCCCATGCTGCTGTACTTCACCTCCGGCACCACCGGGCAGCCCAAGGGGGTCATCCATGACTTCACCTATCCCCTGGCCCACATCATCACCGCCAAATACTGGCAGCAGGCCCAGGACGACGGCCTGCATTTCACCGTGGCAGAGACCGGCTGGGGCAAGGCCTCCTGGGGAAAAATCTATGGGCAATGGCTGGTGGGCAGCGCGGTGATGGTGTATGACTTTGACCAGTTCGACCCCAAGCAGCTCACCACCATCATCAACCGCTATGGCGTCACCTCCTTCTGTGCACCGCCGACAGTCTACCGCTATCTGGTGCGCAAGGAGATCCCCCCCATGCCCAGCTTGCGTTACGCCACCACCGCTGGAGAGCTCCTAGCTCCGGAGGTGTTCACCCGCTTCACAGAAAAGACCGGCATCCCCCTGGCCGAGGGCTATGGGCAAACGGAGACCACCTTGCTCACCGCCAATTTCTGCGGCTCTCCCCCAGTCCCTGGTTCCCTGGGCACCCCTTCCCCTCTCTATCACTTGGAGCTGCGGGACCGGGACAACTGCCCTGTCCCCGACGGGGAGATCGGGGAGATTGTCCTAGTACCCCCGGAAACAGGCAGGCAGCTGGGGATTTTCTCTGGCTATTTGAACGACGAAGAGTCCTACCACCGGGTCTGGCGGGGAGGCGTCTACCACACAGGGGACACCGCTCACCGGGACCAGGCGGGGCACTTCTGGTTCCACGGGCGCTTTGACGATATCATCAAAAGCGGCGGCTACCGCATCGGGCCCTACGAGGTGGAGCACATCCTGGCCCAGCATCCGGCGGTGTTGGAGTGCAGCGTCATCGGCATCCCCGACCCCCTCCGGGGCCAGGCAGTCAAGGCCGTGGTGGTGCTGAACAGTGGGTTCGAGGCCTCCAAAGCCATCGAGAAGGAGATCAAAGACTTCTGTAACAGCCACTTGGCGGAGTATAAGTGGGTGCGGCTGGTGGAGATCGTCACCGAAATCCCCAAAACCATCAGCGGGAAAATCCGTACCTTTGAGCTGCGCCAGCGGGCCGCCCAGGAGTACCAAACCAGCTAACGGGGCGCAGAGGGCACCAAAATCCGACAATTTTGGTATTTGACGAATCCCAGTTTCTGCTATATAATGAGATACCTTGAATCCGTCCGGCCTCTTGCACAAATGAGGAGATGCTATGACAACTACCCTCCAGGAAGGTATCTTAGATACCGCAGTCTGCGGCTTTCATCAATATGCCCTCACCCCCCCCTTTCATCTGACCTACGCCAGCCAAAACCTCTGCGCCATGCTGGGTCTCTCCAAAGAGGAGCTGGTGAGCGATGCAGCAGACCTATATGCGGCGCGTATCCACCCCGATGACCGGAGGCAATACGCCCGTTTTCTTTATACCCTGGCTGAAACCCAGCAGTCCCAAGCCCTCACCTACCGCTTGGTGAAAAGCGACGGTGAGGTGTTCCATGTCCAGGACACCATGGTGCCCCAATGGCTGGACGACGGCACCCTGGTGGGCTGCTCCACCCTCTCCGACGTGTCGGCCCTCCGCCAGAGCGCCAACGACCAGTACCGCCTGCGCCGGGAGTGGGAGAACCAGCGTTACATCCAGGCCATCTCCAAGGTCTACGACAAAATCTTTGAGTTCGACCGCGCCCATAACACCATCCGCTGCCTCTATGGACAAAACTCCTCCGTGTTCAAATGGTTGGAGAATATCCCCATGCAGATCACCGAGGCCATCGAAAAGTGGACCATCAACACCGTGCATCAGGAGGACCGGGAGACCGTGCTCCGCTTCTTCTCTGCCCAGGCCCAGGGTGCCGGTGCAGACAGCAAGCCCCCCCAGATCAATTACCGGGCCCTGTCCTCCCAGGGGGAGATGAAGCATTACACAGGGATTTTCCTCAAGCTAGATCCCTCCATCAGCCTCTTCTGCTGCCGCAACGTGGCGGAAGCCGATGTGCCTGCCGCCCTGCCCCGGGAGACCCGGGGCTTGAAAGCGGCCAATGAACCCATCTTGGAAGTGGACCTGCCCTTTACCGAGGGCATCGCTGCCTTTGAGGTAGCGGGAGACCTGGTGCGCCCCCTGTATGCCAGCAACAACATCCGTGAATTTTTCGGTTACTCCCAGGAGGAATGGCTCAGCCTGATGCAGACCGGCACCTCCTTGGAGGACTTTGTCTCCCATAGTGGTTCCTCCTATGAGAGCTATGTCAACCTCTTGGAGAACGGGGAGGCAGAATTCACCTATTACGACCTGTCGGAGAACACCGAACGCCGGATCAAAGCCGTCTGCTCCCAAAAAACAGCCGACGGCAATTCCCTGCGCTATGTCATGCTCTATAACATGGATGAGCCGTCAGCCAGCCGGTCTATGGCAGGCCCCCCTGCCGTATCCATCCGAACCTTTGGCTATTTCGATGTCTTTGTGGGGGGGAAGGCCATCGCCTTCCGCACCCAAAAGGCCAAGGAGCTCTTTGCCCTGTTGGTAGACCGCCGGGGCGGGTACATCTCCTCCGACGAGGCCATCGGCTTCCTCTGGGAGAATGAGCCGGTCAACCCCGTCACCTTGGCCCGGTATCGGAAGGTCGCCCTACGGCTGAAAAACATCTTGGAGGAATACGGCATTGCTGACATCGTGGAATCCGTGGGCGGCAAGCGCCGCCTGGTGATGGAGAAGGTCCAGTGTGACCTTTACGATTACCTCTCCGGCAAGGAGGACTTTGCCCAGAGTTTTAACGGCAGTTACCTCACCAACTATAGCTGGGCGGAAACCACCCTGGGGGCGTTGGCCACCCAGCACATGAAGGAGGAACCATGACGCCATATATACACAGCGTAAACTATTACGAGACCGATAAAATGGGGATCACCCACCATTCCAACTACATCCGCTTCATGGAAGAGGCCCGGCTCCACTTTTTGGCAGAGGCCGGTTACCCCATGCAGCGCTTGGAGGCGGAGGGGATCACCTCCCCGGTGGTATCCCTGAACTGCGACTATAAGCACCCCACCACCTATGGCGACAAGATCACCATCACAGTAACTGCCCAGCGCTACACCGGCGTGAAGCTCTCCCTGGCCTATGTGATGCAGGATGAGGCAGGCCTAGTGGTGGCTACGGCCACCTCCTCCCACTGTTTTCTTGACCAGGAGGGACGGGTCATTGCGGTGCGTAAGCACGCCCCCACCTTTGACGCCATTTTGAAACGTGCCGTGGAGGGGCATTCATAACAGGATATC
>CAJUCB010000025.1:3013-4681 GCA_910584805.1 uncultured Oscillospiraceae bacterium | reverse complement strand
CCGTCCTCCTTTTTTGGTATCCCGTCACCTGGGGTATTATTTGCCCAGCACCCGGTCAAACACCGAAAGCACCTGCTCCCGGTCAAAGGGTTTGTAGATGAAGCCCTTGGTGCCCAGGGCCTTGGCCTCGTTGATGGTGTCGTCATAGGCCAGGGAAGAGAGCATCACGATCTTGGCATCCGGGTGTTCCTCCAGGATCACCCGGGCTGTTTCCAGGCCGTCGATGCCGGGCATGATGATGTCCATGGTCACCAGGTCCGGGTTCACGAAGCCATATTGGTCAATGGCGTTATCCCCATCCCGGAAGCAGGCCACCACCTCATAGTCCGTCCCTTCCAGTACCTTCTCGATCTGTAAATGGACCACGCGAGAGTCGTCCACCACCATGATCCGCTTTCCCATATGCTATCGCCTCTTTCCATGTAAGTAGATTCCCGCGTCATTCCGCAGCAGGGATTTGATGGATCAGCTCCGTGTACTCGTTGCGTTCGCTGGAATAGCACAGCGTGAACTGTTCCTTTAAGCTTTCCCCTTGGTAGCGCCCGTGGCAAAACGCCGGGATCCCAAAACGGGATGTGATTTTTGTCTCTTGATACAGCCTGGAACATATCTGCCCGCACAGGACGTTGAAAAACTCCTTGGTAACGTCCTCCACATCCCCAGGGGCCACAGTATCCAGCTGCGTCATAAATTGCGTCAGCCGGGTAAACACACTGCTCTGGGCGCACAAGGCCAGGCTGGAACGGAAGCCCCGTTCAAACTTCACCCAGACAGTACACACATCCCCGCTGGGTGCCGTCTCTAGCCGGGCCAGCCGGATTCCCGCCAGCTTGCCCATGGCATCCCGCAGGAGCTGGTCAAACACCTCTTGGAGCTCCTCTTGGCGCATCACACGATCCATGTTGCGCCTCTCCCCCCTTCCAAAACTGTTTGTTCTTAGAAGAACGCCACTTCCCCGTCCATCAGCTTCGCGTGGCAGGGTCTGATCTCGCGGTTCAAACGCATGGTGGCATTGCCAATGGTGATTTCCGTTCCCCTGTGGGCAATGTCACACACCAGCCGTCCCTTGTTGTTTCGATCGTCCAATTCACTGCGCAAAAGCTCCAAGTCCTTATCCACCTGTTCCAGCTTCTTCTTGTTGATGAGGACTTTCATGCGCATCTTGGACAATTGGGAGAGCTTTACGCTGCTGTCTGGCTGGCGCTCGGTCTTTTCGATGTCCTCTTCCAGCTCATCCAGCTCCTTCACCAGGACTTCCCGCTCAAACTCCTCGCAGGGCAGGCCGCCTAAGGTGATCCGGGTGGGCAGCTCCGACTGGGAGCCAATGGCCCCAGCGTCCACCTCTTCCGCCGCCCGGATGGAACCGCCGATGATGGTTCCCCGCCCGGAGCGCACGTTTACTGTGCTGTCGCTGTAGACATCGCAGTTCATGATGCAGTCGGTTTGCAGCCCACTGCGCACATAGACGCAGCAGCTCTCCAAATACTTTGCAAAGATTTTCCCATGGGCCCGGATAATGGCCTGGTCGCTGCCCGCAATGCCTTTGGCCACCACCAGGTCACCGCCGGCCTCAATGGTACAGGCTTCCACCACACCGTCTACCGTGATGTCCCCCATGGCCTGGATGGAAAAGCCGCTGAGCACATCCCCGTGGACATGGACGTCGCC
>CAJUCB010000025.1:0-3003 GCA_910584805.1 uncultured Oscillospiraceae bacterium | reverse complement strand
GTTGATGCTACCCACCGCGTAGTCCACGTTTCCGTCGATCTCCATCACCTGGCGGACGGTAAAGGCCCGGCCGTTGAACTTCACGTCCCCGGTCTTGGTGGCAACCACGGCGGTGCCGTCCTCTGTCACCTCGGTATTGCGCCCGGCAGGGGGCGTGGCGGGGCGGCCGTCCTTGGCGGAGAGCTCCTTGTTCTGCACTGTGTAGCCCGGCACCCCCATGGTGGGGGGGATAATCCGGCAGATTACGCCCCCCTCCTCCACGTTTTGGATCAGGTTCAGCTGGGTGTAGTCCAGTTGGCCGAACTCATCCGCCTCCAACTTCTGCTCCGGCTGCCGGGGGAACAGGTCCACCACGGAGCCGTCCTTCCCGTTCACCGCCAGCCGTCCCTGGGCCACCAGGAACAGGCGGAGGTAGCGCTTCGGGTCCTGGGGCAGGCGTTCAATCAGCTTTTCGTCCAGGCCAAAGACCACGCCGCTTCCATCCAGGGCCGCCCGGAGCATTTCAACACTGAGCTCCTGGCCATCCCCCACCGGGGGATAGCACAGCACCCAGGCAGTCATCTGCCCCGAGGTGGTGATCACCGTCACCTGTGCGTCCAGCACCGGCTCGGCCACTGGCTCTGCGTCCTCCTCTCCCCGCTTCTTCTTCGGGGGTTGGGCCAGCTTCCAGCGCTGGTTAGCAGAAGAGTTGATGGCCGATTGCAGCCGGGAGAGCTCCTTCTTTGCCTCCTTGGGTGTGAGCAGCTTCAGCTTGGGAGACTCCATACGCAGCTCGGGGGGCGGCAACCGCTCCCTGCTCTGTTTCCTACGCAGCTCCCACAGCTTATTCAGGGGATGGTCCGAGCGTAATTGCAGCACCGGTTTATCCTCAGGCGCCGCAGCAGCGGGCGCAAACTGTTCTCTTTCTGCCGTTTCTTCCTCTGGCTGCACCTGTCCTGTTTGGAATCCCAACAGTCGGGACAGGAAAGACAGCACCGTTCGAATCTTCGGATGGATCGTCATACCTATGCACCCCCTGGCTGGCCGCCCTGACATGGCGGCAACTGGTCACTAAAATGGATCAATTCTTTTTTATTATATCGTAAACCCGGCGGGATTGACAAGGGAAATCGCAAGGTTTTTCTCCTCCTTTGTGAAAACAGTCGATATGCCGAACGATCCCGGCATTTTGTGACAAAAAAGCGGTCTCTCCTTGGTTGATAGCGCCAAAGAGAGACCGTCCTTTCGCTTTGGAACGTTCAATCCTTCCGCCCAAGGGCAAAGGCCTCGCGGTTGAGGGCCAGGACCTTGGGGGGCACCACAGCTTCCAGGGAAGCCTGCCAGGCAGCAGCCTGGATTTCGGGGAAGTAATGGGACAGCCGCCCCATGAGGACCATATTCACCGCCTTGGAGGACCCCGCCTGTTCCGCCAGGGCCAGGCAGTCCATGGCGTCCACTTGGGCGCCCTTCTCCCGCAGTTTTTCCACCAGATTTTCCGGGTACTTCGCCAGCCCTGCAATCACAGGCATGGGCTCCAAGCGCTGGGTATTGGTGACGATTTGCCCGCCGGGTTTCAAATATTCCAGCCAGCGGGCGGCTTCCAGGAGTTCAAAGGAGACGATGAAGTCCGCCTCCCCCCGGTCGATGATGGGGGAATACACCTTATCCCCAAAGCGGACGTAGGTGACCACACTGCCCCCCCGCTGGCTCATGCCGTGGACCTCTGACACCTTCACATCATAGCCAGCGTTCAGGAGGAGGTGGCCCAGCATTTTTGAGGCCAGCAGGGAGCCCTGGCCGCCGACCCCCACAATCATGATATTCACAGTTTCCATATTGACTCCCTCCCTCATGGCAGCAGCGCGTCTCGGTGGCACATCTGCATACACACCTGGCAGCCCACACACTGGGTCCGGTCAATCTCCACCTTCTCCCCCCGCAGGGACAGAGCTGGGCAGCCGATCTTCATACATAGGCCACAGCCGTTGCACTTGTCCAAATCCACCGTCAGCGGCGGGGCCTTCTTCACGCTTTTGAGCATCACGCAGGGCCGGCGGGAGATGATGATGGAGGGCTCCTCTGCCGCCAGCTCCTCCTTGAGGGCCTTGTCCATGGCTTTCAGGTCGTTGGGGTCCACCACCCGCACCCGGTCAAAGCCCACAGCCCGGCACAGGGCCTCCAAGTCGATCTGCCCTGCGGGCTCCCCCCGGAGGTTACGCCCAGTGGTGGGGTTTTGCTGGTGGCCGGTCATGCCGGTGATGGAATTGTCCAGAATCAGCACCGTGGAATTGCTGCGGTTGTAGGCGATGTCTGCAATGCCAGTGATCCCCGAATGGGCAAAGGTGGAGTCCCCAATCACTGCCACGCTGTGTTTCTCATGCTCCGCGCCTCCGGCCAGGTTGAAGCCGTGGAGGCCGGAACAGGAGGCCCCCATGCAGATGTTCAAATCCAAGGCGTTCAAGGGGGGCATCACCCCGAGGGTATAGCAGCCGATGTCCCCGTAGACCATACACTTGTTCTTGGCCAAAGTGTAGAATACCCCCCGGTGGGGACAGCCGGCACACATCACCGGCGGGCGGCCAGGGACCTCCTCTTCCAGGCGCACCCGGGGCTTCTCCCCCTGCCCCAAGCTCCGGGCAATCACCCCCTGGGTGAGCTCGTCCACCATGGGGATTTTCTCTTTCCCTATGACCTCCACGCCAATCTGACGGCAGTGGTTCTCGATGATGGGCTCCAACTCCTCAACCACCAGGAGCTGGTCCACCTGGGCAGCGAAGTCCCTGATCTTTTCCACGGGCATCGGCCAGGAGAGGCCCAGCTTCAAGACGCTGGCCCTGTCCCCAAAGACCTCCTTCACATACTGATAGCTGGTGGAAGAGGTGATGATCCCCAGGGCGGTATCCCCCATCTCCACCCGGTTCAGCTCCGTGGTCTCGCTGAACGCGGTCATGGCCCGGGTCCGCTCCTCCACCCGGTAGTGGGCTTTTAGGGAGTTCACTGTCATCATCACCCGCTCCGGGTCCT
>CAJUCB010000024.1:14393-25272 GCA_910584805.1 uncultured Oscillospiraceae bacterium | reverse complement strand
CTTCAAGGGAGAGGTAATCCTTCGCCTTGTCTTTGACGGCGTAAAAACAGTGACAAAGCCCCGCCCGCCCTCTCGTATTGGGAGGCGGAGCAGAGTCTACAATGTGGGCAGAAGCCCGCGTCTGTAGTGCCAAGCCGATCTAACAAGAAAGGATGCCACGCATGACGAAGTACCCCATTTTACACCTCACCACGAGGGAAACAAAAAAGCCCTATATCCCGCCTCCGCCCCCTCCGGCAAAGTACGAGGATGCCGTCGGGTGGGAACGGATAGAGGACGGCTACAAGCAAGCCCTACGGGGCAAGCGCAAATATACCCGGGAGGCGGTCACATACGACCTCCTCTCCGAGGTCAACAACGTCGAGCTATGGCGGGCGCTCAAGGCCATCGAGGTAAGGCCAGACCCCGCCCAGCGTCAAAAGGAATACAGGCCGGGCCCATATCGGCATAAGACGATCACGGAGCCAAAGACGCGGAGCCTCAACATTCCACAGCTCCGGGACAAGATTGTCCAGCTTGCCATTCATGAGGAACTGCAAAGCATTTTCCGGCCCGTGTTCGTTGACCGTTCTTTTGCGTGTCAGTACGGAAGGGGCCCCATCCGGGCCGCGTTCAACGTGCAGCATGACATGAGGGTCGCCCGGATGAAGTGGGGCGAAGACGCCGCCGTCATTAAGCTCGATGTCAAAAAGTATTTTTACTCAATCGACCGCCAAGTGCTGAAACAGCTCCTTGTGAAGCGGTTCAAGAAGCTAAAGAAGAAGCGCCCGGAGCTCTATGAAGACCTCCTCCGCTTTCATCGGCTTCTTTGCAAAGTGATCGACTCGAGCCCGGAGGGAGAGACGGGCATCCCCCTGGGGAATGTCAGCTCTCAGGACTTCGCGAACATCGTGCTCAACGAAGTCGATCAATATTGCATCCGCTTCCTCGGAGTAAAGCTCTATACCCGGTACATGGACGACATCATCATCATTGCGCCGAGCAAAGAGACCGCGAGGGAGTGGCTTGCTAAGATCAGGCAGTTCGTCAAGGAACGGCTGCATCTCGACCTCAACAGCAAGACCAAAATATTCTATCTGCGGCAGGGTGTGAACGCCTACGGCTACAAGATCAAGGCGACCCATCTCGAGCTCCGCACCACGTCCAAGCGGCGGGAGAAGCGGCGAGTAAAGGCCATGATCGCGAAGCTCCGGGAGGGCAAGAAGACGCGCGAGGAGATACAGCAAGAGGTGAACTCCTGGCTCGGCTTCGCCCGCTGGGCGAGTGCCTACAACCTCGCGAAGAAGATATTCGCGCCCTACCGCTGGATTAAAGTGGAAGGAGAGCTCCCATATGGCGCAATATCTCGGAACCGTGCAGCTCGGCGGGTTCTACAACAACGGTACAATTCTCAAACGGCCCACAAAGCCGTGGCGGCCTGACGCAGACCCATACTCCGGGAGTGGCTCGGGCGACATCCCGCAGATGTCCGGCAGCATGGCGAACTACACCCTCGGCAACACGCCAAGCGTCGCCGCGAACCGTCTCCAATGGCACAAGATCAAGGACGGCAGCAAGACCCTCCTCATTTGCGACCGGGTCATCCTCGTTTCTGTCTCATGGAATGATCTGAATGAGCAAGGCTACATCACAGGGAAGACCGTCACCATCGACGGGGCAAAATATAAATGCCGCGTCCTCACAGGCGGCACAGGCCCCCGGACGTCCGACTGGTACTCGGGAGGAACACCCACCAATAACGAGTGGGACAGGTTCACCACCCGCGAGGAGGTTATCTCCGGGCTCCCGGCCCCTCTTTCCTCCGACCTGGACAGCACACTCAACAGCACCGACAAGGGGAGTACACACAATCAATTTTGGAATTGGATGGGCGTGTATTCGTGGTGTCAAGAGGTATATTCTGGAAATTCGTCGTATCGTGCGGTTTGGGGGTATCCCTCGGCCCGCTACTGGAACGACAACGATGCTACGACTCGGCACGTGAACGTCGGTTTTCGCCCCGTCCTTGAAATTCTGAACACTGACCCTCTGATCTCTGACAGTAACCGCGATTTAGGTGATAAGAACAGCAATTTTACAATCGAGTACACGGTCGACGACGCCGACTCCGGCGACGTCTTGACGGCGACGGAGTCGATTGATGGGCGAACGACGAAGTCGTTCGCCCCGACGCGAAAATTGAAAAATAGTATATCTGTTCCAGTCGACGAATTGAGCCTCGGCAAGCACACGGTCAAGGTCGTCGTCACGGATGGGCAAGGCGGAACGGCGACCCGGACATGGACATTCACCCGGACGAACTCGGCCCCGACGATCTCCGGCGTCGATGGCAACCTGGGCGACAAGAACCTCGCCTTCTCCTACCAGTACACGGTCAACGACGCGGACGGGGACACCCTCACCGTCAAGGAGGAGCTCAACGATCGGGAAATCCGCACGATCAACAACGCCCCGAAGGGTGAGACGCTCTCCATCTCCATCACGGCGGAGCAGCTCTACAACCTGGGCCTCAATTCGGTCAACACTCTCAAGATCACCGTCACGGACGGAAAGGGCGGCACGGCCTACCGCCGCGTCACCTTCAAGCGTACCAACTCCGCACCGAGCATCTCCGGGCAAGACACCGACCTCGGGCTTCAAACGGGGAGCTTTGCCGAGGAGTACACTGTCACCGACGTCGAGGGCGACAATGTGGTCGTCACCGAGTTCGTGGACAATAAGCAGATTAGAAGCTATCAGGCGACCCTCGGGCAGACCGAGACGATCGAGCTCTCGCGGGCTGAATGGCTCACCCTCACCAACGGGGCCCATCAGCTCCGGGTCGAGGCCGTCGACGGCAACTTTGCGACGAGTGTGAGGGTCTGGAACTTCTCCAAGGACGAGAAGGTCATCGAGTTCCAGCTCGCGGCCCCCGAGGAGACCGACGCGAGGGCCTCTAAAATCCTCATCACGCCCACATGGAAGACAGAAGGCTCGACCGTCCTCGTGGAGGCTTGCAACAACGCCTTTGACGAGGTTCCGACGTGGGAGGACATCACGGCGATGGTTTTCCTCAATCGGGTCTACAACTTCACCAACACGACGAAGACAGCGGACAAGTGGGGCGTGAACGTCCGCTTCAAGCTCGTCAAGAATGAGGGGTATGACGGAGAGGTCTCCGTCTCCGGCTTCGGAGGTGCTTTTGAATGAGTGAGCAAAACGGAATTAAGTATTTGACACCGCCCCGGCCCGTCTCCGACATCCAGAAGGAGGCCCGACGCAACACCTCGGCCCAGGAGGTCGCGGCGCTCATGTTCGTCAAGATGGCCCAGGAGGAACAGTTCGACGAGACCACGATCTCGGAGCACCCCGACCTTTTTGTCCAGTGGAGCGAGTTTTGGAGGGGCAAGAAGGGCGACATCGTCCTGGACGAGGGCCAGCTCTACCGCTCCATCCACGACGTCACCGACGCCGGGCAGAACCGCAAGCCCTCGGAGACGCCCTCGATGTGGACGCGCATCGGCAACCCGCTCGAGGAGTTCCCGGAGTGGGTTCAGCCTATCGGAGCGCATGACGCCTATGAGGCGGGCTCGAAGGTCTCTCACAACGGGAAGAAGTGGGTCTCCGAGGCAGACGGCAACGTATGGGAGCCCGGCGTCTATGGCTGGGCCGAGTACAGTGAGCCGGAGCCCCAGGAAGCCCCCCAGGAGCCCCAGGACGTGCCCTCGGAGGAGCCGGGGGAGTAACTACCCTATAGCAGCGCAAAAGGCAAGGGAGGGGCGGCAAAAGCCGCTCCTCCCGGGGCCTTAAAAAGCCCGCCCTCTTGCTCGGGCCGCTCCCCTCGTCGGGGGCGGTCGGCGCAAGTGAGCGGCCTCGGATTTACTTCTAAGAACGGGGCTATTTTTTCTCATTTATCCTGTCCGCTTTTCTCAAAAATCTCGTCGCGCTACACCCAAAATCCACCAGCATCCGACACCCTTGACCCCCTTTCCCCTTTGTGCTACAATGGAAAAAACCATGTGACACACCGGAAAGGACCCTGTTATGAAGAAAAAAATCCTAGCACTTGTGCTGTCCTGCGCCCTGGCATTTGCCCTGGCCGCCCCCGCTGGGGCCGCCAGCACCCAGGCCCAGCAGTCCGCCTACCTGCTCTACCACCTGGGCCTCTTCTTTGGGGAGGGCGTCCAGGAGGACGGCTCCCCCCAGTTCTCCCTGGACCGTGCCCCCACCCGGGCCGAGGCCGTCACCATGCTGGTGCGCCTGCTCAGCGCCGAGAAGGAGGCCCTGGCCCAGGACTGGGACATCCCCTTTACCGACGTGCCCCACTGGGCGGAGCCCTATGTGGGCTACGCCTACGCCCACGGCCTGGCCAATGGGGTGGACTTCACCCGCTTTGGCTCCGACCAGCCCACCACCGCCGCCCACTACCTCACCTTCGTCCTCCGGGCCCTGGGGTATCTGGACGGGGCGGATTTCACCTGGTCTGAGCCCTGGGTCCTCTCTGACCAGCTGGGCATCACCGACGGCAGCTACGGCACCGGCCGGGACTTCCTGCGGGCCGACGTGGCCCTCACCTCCGCCAAAGCCCTGGACGCCCCCCGGAAGGGGCAGAGCCTCACCCTGCTGCAACAGCTGCGGGGGGACAACAGCGTCACCACCGGCAACCTGGTGATCTGGGACCACTCCCTGGTGTCCATCCAGGAGAACTTCATCTCCTTCCTCTTCCACCCCGCCAAGGGCACCACCAACGGCTTCGCCTCCTTTAAGGTGGACCAGGTGAGCGTCAACGGCCAGCCCTGCGAGACCTTGCAGGTCACCACCCCCGAGGCGGTGGCCGCCTACCTGGCCTCCATCAGCTACGACGCCGGTGGCTTTGGCTACATTGAGATCAGCTACGACGAGGACGCCGCCCTGAAAGCGGCCACCGAGACCTACACCGACCCGGCAGGCCACGTCTACCCCCTGCTCACCTTCACCTTCCGCTACACCGCCACCCAGGCCGACGGCAAAGTCCTCACCGGCAGCTTTTCCACCTCCTACTATCTGGACGCGGATGGGGAGTAAATCTCCCGCCCTTGATATTGCAATGAAATCCTGGTAAAATAGAGACAATAGGAATTGTCAGTCGTTTAGGAGGTGCACAAGTTATGAATATGCAGGAATCGTCAAGATTGATTTTAGGCCTACGGGCCAAGGGGTGGACCGACACAGAAATTACGGACTTTATCCTTTGGATTGAGACAGGGGAAGAGCAGTATAAGCCCAAAGACACGAAGTAAAAAAATCGGGAGCTAGGTGCTCCCGATTTTTCTTTCCTTTTCCCCACGGATTTGCTATAATCAAGGCACGATACCACCCGGATACCCTGGGGGAAACAACGGCGGTGCCCACCACAAAAAACCGTTGGCCGGATGGAAGTATCCCGGCCAACGGTTTTTTAAGAAATGAGGCATGGCTTTATGGAATGGCGGGCCTGCCGCCGCCCCGGTTGCTATTGCCGGCGGCGTAAGCCGCCACCAGGACGATGAACAGGGGCAGCGCTGCGGCCTGGAGGAATGTCCCAAAGGATTTGCTAAACAGGAGGCAGGCCAACAGGCACAGCAGCAGGGCGGCCAGGCCGGCCAGGACCAACAGGGTCAGGATACTGACGAGATAGCGTTTCATGGGGCTCCCTCCTTTTTCTGTGGTGGCGCGGTCAGCTCGGGCGGCGGCTCAGGCCCGGTTTGCCGCGGGACTGGTGGTGACGGTGGGGGCGGGGGTGGCTTCGGCGGCGAAGAGCTTCCCGGCGGCGTAGGCAGTGACCAGGGCACCGGCTATGGGGAGCAGGGCCTTGGTGATCCCGGCGCTCAGGGCGGCGGTGCCGATGAGGGCGGCGGCCATGAGGCCGATGCAAACCAGGGAAACAGCGGTGAGCAGAATAGCGATGGTCTTTTTCATGGGAATTACCTCCTTTGATTGGCTTGGCCTCCGGTGCTGGGCTTCTGTTGCAGCTGCCGTGGCTCAGCTTCTGATTGTATGATAGCACAAGGCCCCCGGGCCTGCTATGGCGGGAGTCTGGGAACTTTGTAGAAGCCAGGGGAGAAACTTAGCACCATTCTTCCAGTCCTAGCAGTATTCTGCTATGGAAATGGATGGGGCCTGGTATACAAAAGAAAGACGCGGCACATGGCATGATAGATACCATGTGCCGCGTCTTTGCTGTGGGTTTGGGATGGGATGGAAGGGCTTGCTCAGGCCTTCAGGTTTTCACAGAAGCGCATAAGGATGGTGGCCACCTGGGCCCGGGTGGCGGTACCGGCGGGGTTCAGGGCGTTGGCGCCCATGCCGCTGACCAGCTTGGCGCCCACAGCCCAGGACAGGGCCTCCTGGGCGTAGCCGCTGACGGAAGCGCTGTCGGAGAAGCCGGAGAGGCTGGCGCTGGCGCTGGTGTCATAGCCCTTCTGGTTGGCATAGCGGTAGAGGATGGTGGCCAGCTGTTCCCGGGTGATGGGATCGTCGGGGCCGAAGCGGCCGTTGCCGTAGCCGCTGACGATGCCGTTTTCCGCTGCCCATGCCACGGCGTTGGCGTACCACTGGTTGGCTGGGACATCCTGGAAGGGGGCGCCGCTGACAGCGGGCTTGCCCTCTAGGTTATACAGCACCTGGGCCAGCATGGCCCGGGAGAGGTTGGCGTTGGGGCCGAAGGTGGTGGGGGAGGTGCCGCTCATCATGCCGTTTTTGTACATATATTCCACGGCGTTGAAGTACCAGGAGCCCACAGGCACATCGGTGGCGTAGTCGCTGGTGGGGGCGCTGGTGGTGAGCTCATAGGCGCACAGGGCATAGTAGGTGGTGTTCACCAGGACTTCGTACTTCCCGTCGCCGTCCACATCCTGGACCACAGGGGGGCACTTCACGTCGTTGGAGTGGATCACCTGGCCTTCATAGTTGGCGTAGCCGTCGTGGATATCCCGGGAGGCCAGGAGCTTGCCGTCGTGGCTGAGAACGTAGATGGCGCCGTTGACGCCGGTGTTGGTGCCGTTGGGGGTGCTGCTGTCTGTCCAGGAGGCGAAGATGACTTCCTTCTTGCCGTCGCCGTTGATGTCCACGCAGACGGGGGCGGTGGGGTACTCAAAGACGGTGGCATTGCTCTTGGGCAGGGTGAAGGGCCAGGAGCCGTGCTCCTTGCCGTCCAGGCCGAAGCAGTGGAGCTTGCCGTTGTAGGCGTTGAAGAGGATTTCCTGGTTGCCGTCGCCGTCCAGGTCCGCAGCCACAGGCTCGGAGAACACGCCGCCGGACATGGACTCGCTGTCCGCCTTTTTCAGGGGCGCACCCAGGTCCCGGGGGGCGGCGGACCAGTCAAAGCCCTTGGCGCTGTTCTGGTAGCGGCTGCGGTCCTGGTTGAAGATAAAGGCGGTCATGTAGCGGGAGTCGGCGATGGTCTGCCAGTTGGTCTGGGAATAGGTGGTACGGTCCATCATCATGGCGGTGACGATGACCTCGCCTTTTCCGTCGCCGTCCACATCGCTGTAGAGGGCAGCGGAGTGGCCCAGCTCTGCCCGGTAGAGCTCTGCCCGGGTCTCCCCGCCCTGGATGGGCCAGCCCCAACCGCCGTTTTCGCACTTGGTCTCCTGGCCGTAGTCCTCAAAGATGGCCACGCCGCCCCAGGGACGGCTGCCATAGCGCTCGTGGGTGGTCACCAGGGAGCCGTCGGCGTTGTAGGCCTGGACGTAGGCGTTGTCGGTGGGGACGATGATCTCCGGCAGGCCGTCGTTGTCCAGGTCGCCGGTGGCGATGCCGTCGCCGAACACGCCATAGCTGTAGGCCTGGCCTACATGGTCCGGGGAGAGCTGGGGCCAGCCGGGGACCACGCTGCCGTCGCAGCGGTAGAGCCACACGCTGGCCTCGGCGGCCACGCCCATGCCCACGGCGATTTCCATCCGGCCGTCGCCGTCCACGTCGGTCACAGCCAGGGAGCGGACCCCGCTGCTGCCGCTGACGGGCTTCTGGGGCCAGCCGGGCTTGAAATAGCCCTGGTCATTGAGCACGGAGATGGAGCCGTCGCCGTAGCCGATGACGATTTCCTTGCGGCCGTCGGCGTCGATGTCCAGGACTTCCATATCGGTAAACACCTGGCGGCCAGGGTTGTCGTTGAGGGTGTATCCGGCGGCGCGGTCCTTGCCGGCGTTGATGCGCCACTTCTCCGCCCCGGTGGCGGCGTCCATGACCATCATGGAATAGGCGGCGTTGAGGACTTCCAGCTTGCCGTCGCCGTCCAGGTCGGTGACCACAGGGCTGGCGTAATAGCATTCCTCCTGATAGTACGGGCTGGTGCTGCCAGCGAAGCTATACTGTTCGCCGATGCTCACACTGCCCCCCGCTGCCTGGGCGGGGACGCACAGGAGACTGAGGAGGACACTGAGGGATAGCACTGCGGTGAAAAATCGTTTCATGTTTCGTTACCATTCCTTTCTCTTGCCTCTCAAGGGCTTGTCCGCCCATTGTAGCATTGGGTTGTTGGGATTGTCAAGCTGGCGGCCGCCGCTGCGGACCTGGGCGAAAAACGCCCGCAGGAGCTGGGCGCAGGGCTCCTCTAAAATATGCCCCACAATCTTGGGGTGGTGGCGGAAATTCTCCTCGAAGAGGTTCAGGATGGACCCGCAGGCCCCAAACGCTTCGTCCTTGGCCCCGTAGTATAGCTCCGGGACCCGGGCGCTGATGATACCCCCGGCGCACATGGGGCAGGGCTCCAAGGTGACATACAACCGGGTGCCTTGGAGGCGCCAGCCCCCCAGGGTCCGGCAGGCGTCGGCGATGGCCAGGAGCTCCGCATGGGCCAGGGGGTCCCGGTCCTCCTCCCGTCGGTTCCGGCCCCGGCCTACGATGGTGTCCCCCTGGACGATGACGCAGCCCACAGGCACCTCCCCGGCCTCGTAGGCCTCCCGGGCCAGGGCCAGGGCCTGGGACATGTAATGTTGGTGGTCCATACCCCTTTGCCTCCTTTGGCAGCTTTGCCCCTAGTATAGCGGATTTGTCCGGCGGAGGCAAGGGTGATATGCCCAGGGGAGGAGATCCGGGCCCGGGCCCGGACTGCCCGGCTGAACGCCTATGCACAGACCTCACCCCCACCATGGCGGGGCTCCTGGACGCGGTGGCAGAGGCGGACGTGGCCCTGTACCCCACAGTAGCCTTTCCCCTGAGCCAGTGGATCATCTCTGCTACGGCGTTCCAGGGGGTGCTGATCGAGCAGATGGAGCGCAGCTGCCAAGCGGCCGCAGACCGTCAGGCCACCCTGCCGCCCCTGCTGAAGATTTTAGGGGACCGGAGCAAATTCCAAATCCTCTGTGTCCTGCGCCAGGGGGGGAAGTACAACTCCGAGCTGGCGGAAGAGCTGGGCCTCACCCCCGCCACCATGTCCCACCACATGTCCATCCTTTTGGCCAACCAGTTGGTTACCGTGGAGAAGCGGGAAGCCAAGCTACGCTACCAGCTCAACCGGGAGGCGGTGGGGAAGGTGGCCACCGGGTTGGCCTGGGTGTTTGGGTTGGAGGATATGTTTTGATAGGAAGGGAGCGGCCCCGGGGTGGGGCCGCTCCCATAGTTTACTTTTGTTGTTGTAGTCATAGATTAGTATAATGTCAGCCGACAAAAACAAAGTTAGCCTGTGTAGTATGAGGGTCTTCATTCAGCCAGGAGAAATAAACAAATTTCCCCTCATAGGAGAAACTGAACGCTGCAGTTTCAAAGTAGTTCCAACCCAGTACACCTTCTGGGTCATTGTCCTCGGTAACAAAATCACCTGCAATCCCTTTTTCGAGTAGTTGTGTGTAGGTTTCCCGTCCAGTGAAGGTCTCTGTTAGCGTAAAGTCGCTGTCCATAGTTTTGGGAGAACAAAATACAAGTACCACAGTGTCGTCATTCAGGGAAAACTCGGCGGGGATGCGTGAGTCTTTATAGTAGAGCGTACTGTCTGCCCCCATTTCTCCACCCTGTGACTCGATATAATCATTCCCCCACATTTGGGCAATCTCCGACTTGGTCATGCCTATATAATCAATCAGCGTTTTGGTCTTGTTGGGTGTGCTGGGAGTCTCTGGTACATCTGGCGTTGGGTCATCAGGTGCAGGGTCGACCGGTGTGGAGAAGTTCGGGTAACAGTGTTCCAGCAGGGTTTCGTTCAGATAGTCGATGTGTATGGTATTGCCCTCTTTCCGCCATTCTACCATGCTGCTGTTGAGGGCGTTCCAAATCATTTGGGCGGCCTGGTCACGGGTCAGAGGAGAAGAGGGGTCAAAAGAACCCAGGCCATCATATAGCCCCACATCAGAGGCATCTGTGTTGATGTTTTCGGCCCAGAGACTGCTGCCCACATAGCCTTGGGCGGCAGGGTCGAAGCCCAAAATTACCAAGAGCATTTTTGCGGCTTGGGTGCCGGTGACATAGCCATTGGGGTTAAACCGTCCGCCGCCGACACCAGCAACGATATCCCGTTGGACACAGTATTCGATGTACTGCGCGGCCCAGTGCCCCTTGGAATCGGTAAAGGTGCTGCCTGTGCCGGTAAGGACAGGTGTACTTCCACCGTTTAGTGCAACACTGAGCATTTTGCTCAGCTCGGCGCGGGTAACGTTGTCTTTGGGTCTGAATGTGCCATCCGCATAGCCGCCAATAATATTTAGGTCAACGCAATTGTCCGCAGCTTCACTGTGCTGGATATCCTCCTGGTCTACGAAGTACGCTGCACTGGCTGAACCCACAGTAAGGCTCAGCGCCAGGGCCAGGCAGAGGGCAAGGGATAACAATTTTTTCATGGAGATTCCTCCTAATCATTTATAAATAGGGCATTGTGAGAGGGTTCAACGTTTTGCTTTTACGGTAAAGTTCGCGGTCTGTTTTGTGCTGGTGGTACCGTCCTTGGTCT
>CAJUCB010000024.1:0-14293 GCA_910584805.1 uncultured Oscillospiraceae bacterium | reverse complement strand
GGTTGTACTTAATGGTGTTCAGGCTGTTATCGCTGGCGCTGATGGCAGCTTTTTTCGTAGAGGTATTGATGACCTCAGCCTTTACGGAGGCAATTTTGCTGTTGGTGGAGGTAATGGTGCCGCCGATGCTGAAAATATTGCCAGCGGTGTGGGTCTTGGGGGCGGTGAGGCCGCTGAAGGTGATCGTTGTCTTGGACGCAGCTTTTACGGTAAAGTTCGCGGTCTGTTTTGTGCTGGTGGTACCGTCCTTGGTCTTGACGGTGTACTTGATATAATAGGTGCCAGCCTTGAGTGTGCCGAATTTGAGGCTGTTGTCCACCTTGGACTTGGGGAGGTTGTACTTAATGGTGTTCAGGCTGTTATCGCTGGCGCTGATGGCAGCTTTTTTTGTAGAGGTATTGATGACCTCAACCTTTACGGAGGCAATTTTGCTGTTGGTGGAAGTAATGGTGCCGCCGATGCTGAAAATATTGCCAGCGGTGTGGGTCTTGGGAGCGGTGAGGCCACTGAAGTTGATGTTTGTCTCTACCTTTTTCCACCTGGCATATAGTGTGATATTTTTACTCACATAGAAGTTTGTTGCGTTCACAATCATGCCAGAGCCTTCTTTTGAATCACACCAGCCCTGGAATTGATAACCGCTGCGGGTGGGCGTAGGCATGGTGCCGATAACGCCACCGGCCTCAACCTTTTTTGTCTTTGTACTCACGCTGCCGCCATTGGGGTTAAAGGTGACTGTATAGGTTTTCTTTTGAGGAGGTGGAGTGGGTTTTTCAGGGGTCACTGATGTGCTGCCCCCTTGGGTCACGTTATTCAAGCGGATGCCATAGTCAAAGGGAAGCGCACTATCTGCATTGATCGATATTTTACTGACCCCATAGGTTGTTCCAGAGTGGATAACCGTATTGTTACCAATATAAATGCCCACGTGGGGAATCTTATACTGAACGATATCACCGGGTTTCAAGTCTGCTTTCTTGTTGATTCGTGTCCCTGCGGCAAGGAGTTTTTTCGGGTAATAGAGTTGGTCGAAGGTTATACTATGGCCCAGCCGTGTGTGGTACACATAGTAAATAAGCCCTGTGCAGTCAAAGCCACCGGCTGAGGGGGATTTTCCTCCCCACACATACTTGTATTTCCCCACTAGACTGGATGCCTCGGAAACAATGTCTTTGGCTGAGATAGTCTTTCCACTGGCAGCTACCACAGGGACATCGGTCAAATCACTTTGCGCTGCAGGGGCTGCGTCCACAATCTGATCCCCCGCCGGAGGCAGGGCATCCGCCCCCTGATCCGTGCCGTCTTCCGCAGGGGAACTATCCGGAATCGCCGGGGCGGCGTCCTCCATAATTGACTCATCTGGAACCATTACGTTGGGATCCATAACCTCCACGGCAGTGGGGTCCACTTCTCCGTCCATGGGGGCCGCCGCTGCCATGACAGGGCAGCCTAAAATGCTGAAAATCAGCAATCCACAGACCATAACTTGTAGTTTTTTCATGTTTCTCGCGTCCTTTCTTTTTTATGGGATTCGTTCTGCCTGCCGGTACTCGCTGAGCAGGTGGGCCCAGGTGGTGCGGTTTACACAGCCGTCCTGGGTCAGGTGGTGGTGCTTCTGGAAACTCCGAACCGCTTCCCGGGTTCCCCGGTCAAAGTGGCCATCAACCGCCAGCGGGCCGTAGTCCAGGTGGTTGAGCATCCGCTGGACAGCCCACACCAGCCCCTCCCGGCCTTGGGTGAAGCGGGGCTTCAAGACCTGGGCGCTGGATTGGAAGCTTTGGTTTAGCTGCCGGAGCTGGGCGGGGGTGTAGACACTGGGGGCAGCGGCGGCGGTGGGGAAAAGGAGCAGAAAGAGCAGGATAAGCACCACTATGGTGTTACGTTTCATGGATACCTCCTTTCATAAGCTATCTGCGTTCGTCTTATCCTTAGTTTGTGATAAGATCATTCCCGTTGGAATCCTTAAAACTTCCAGTGAGAAGCATAATCAGGTCTACAAGCACACCTATGCCGAAAATCCCAAGGATAAGCAGCCATAGTATCCCTGTTCCAATTTTTCCCGTATAGAATCTGTGGATTCCAAACTCACCCAAAAACAGGCACAGAAAGAATGTTGCCCATTTGTTTTTGTAGGTCGTTTGTGTCCCGTTTGTATTCGACTTGATAAACGCCGGAGCGTCAGACTGTGGGATTGTCGATTCCACTTGGCTTTTTCCGCAGGAGGGGCAATATAAGGTGGTGTCCTCCATCTGTGCGCCGCAATGTTTGCAGAACATGTCGATCGTTCCTTTCTTTTTATAGTTTAATCAATTCTTTGTACACCGCCTTCTTTCCTGTGTAACATTCGTTGACTACAGCCTCCTTTACTTAATCGAATACATCCTTGTTCAGCACCAACTGATGATTCTTTTTGTGATGGAAGAACAAACCCTCCTCTGATGTCTGAGTGAGCAAAATTACATCCGGATTTAGTGCTTCTGCTTTGAATTTTGCGGACATGGTAATGCCGTCTTTTGACAAATCAATCAATAATGTCCCATCTGCCTCAAGAGTGTAGCGCCCTTGATCATCTAGAAAGATATAACTCTCATGATAGCCAGCCGTAACCCTACAAGTGCCGTCATCTGAGAACACGATATAAATGATATATTCGGGTGTATAATTCAGACGAGTTTCATCGCTGAATGGTTCATATTCCATTGCAACCCAACTGCTTGCGCTCTCCGGGGTCAGATAGTGTAACAGCTTGCTGGTTACCTGCTTGGAGGATTTTCCGGCGATGTATACCTGGCATGGAATCTCGAAGGAGCCTGCGAAACCACCTGCCAGTTCATAGGTCGGGATACAGACCCACAGTTCCCGGTCACGAATGTAGAATGTAAGCTCCTGTAGGGTATACGCTGCCACTGTTTCTGCTGCGTTGCTGTCGAGGTTTGTCCCCTTATCAAGAATCCTCGGCTGGAGCTGGCGCAGCAAGACATCTGGCGATACTGCGATCAAATCCGGGATTGTGAGTTTCCTCCCTGTACTCAGGTCAAAGGTCATCCCATAGTGGTCTGTATTTTGCACCCCGCCCATGAACCAGGTCGTTTCATAGCGAATGCTCAGAACCCCGTCGCCGTTCTGTGTTGCTTCGGACGTAACGGTATAGAGGTAGGTGTCTTCAGGATACGGTTTATCGTGTAAATATTCCGCCACCTCGTTTTGGAGCGGTTCTTGATACTGTTCAAAATCCGCCTGTAATGCCGTGTTGATTGTTTCGGCTGCTGTGCCTCCCCCTGTCACATGGGGTAAATCGTAGTATATCTTTGCGGAGAATGAGCCATCCTCATTTTTTATCGAAAAGTCCTTGCGTTCGATGGTAACCTCCGCAGAGTTGGACGGCGCAATGATCTGCTGGTATGTCTGTGCTGCGGTTTCGGTGGCAAGGAAAAAGAACCAACAATATGTCGGGGTGAAGGTAGGCGTATCTTCTTCCACGGTGGTGTTGTGAGCTGCTGCCACGCTGACCATACAGTTTAAGAAAAGCAAAATACTCAAGGCAAAACATGTGCTCTGCTTCCGTATCTTCATATGTTATCCTCCTTCAAGGGGCAAAAATTTCCCCTCAGATATAAACTATAAAGACTTAAAAAATCTATAGAATTTATGTCATCATAGCATAATTGCCTATAGGATTCAAGTGAAATTAAATTATACAGGCGGAAAAAATGATGGATTATTACGAAATCGGACAAAGAATACGAAAAATCCGCAAGGCTCACGGGATGTCCCAGGAGGTTCTGGCGGAGAAAGCAGACATTTCCACCGTCCACATGAGCCACATCGAAACCGGTAACACAAAGCTGAGCCTGCCAGTGCTGGTGAAGCTGGCCCAGGCGTTGAAGGTACGCACCGATGACCTGCTCACCGACGGCAACCCTGCCGAGCGCAGCGCCCTCATCGATGCTACCGCCCAGATCTTGGGCAACTGCTCCGTCCAGCAGCTTAAAATCATCGAAAACGTGGTAAAGGCCACTAAGCTGGCGTTGGACCAGTATATGTAAAAACGGACCCATCCCTGGAATGCTTTGCCCAGGGGTGGGTCCGTATGCGTGATTCAGTTGTGACCTAGGCTTACCCATACTGATACCGCCGCCGCCTACTGAGGAAGCAGTACAGCGAGACAAAAAAGCTGGCGCACTCCGTTACCGCCATAGCCGCCCACAGCCCGTCTACGCCGAAGAGCAGCGGCAGGCCCAAAATCCCTACGATCTGGAACACGAAGGTACGCAGGAAGGACAGCACCGCCGACACCGCCCCGTTGTTCAGCGCCGTGAAGAAGGCCGAGGCAAAGGTATTCAGGCCGTTGAGAAGGAAGGCAAAGGCGATGATGTGGAAGGCGTGGACGGTCAGCTCCAACAGCACCGGGTCGTAGCTGACAAAGATGAGGGACAGCGGCCGGGCCACCAGCTTGGCAATGAGGAACATCCCCAGGCCCCCGGCGGACAGGAGCAGGAGGCTCTTGCGGTAGAGGTTTTTCAGTTCGCTGTGGTTCTCCGCCCCGTACTGGAAGCTGATGATGGGGGACGCGCCCATGGCGTAGCCCAGGTTCACCGCCGCGAAGATGAAGCCCACGTACATGATGACCCCATAGGCGGCCACCCCGTTTTCCCCCAGCAGGCGCAGGAGCTGGTAGTTGTACAGCAGGGACACCAGGGAGCTGGCCAGGTTGCTCACCATCTCCGAGGAGCCGTTGGCGCAGGCTTTGCCCAGGACCTTGGGGTAGAAGTGCAGGGCCTTGGTGAAGCGCAGCAGGCTGTCGTTGGGCCGGGCGAAGTAGAGCACCGGCACCACCGCCCCCACCACCTGGCTGATGGCCGTGGCGAAAGCAGCCCCCAGCAGCCCCCAGTGGAAGCCCGCCACGAAGAGGGCATCCAGCACCATGTTCACCACCCCGGACAGCACCGTCACCCCCAGCCCCAGGCTGGCCTTTTCCGCCACCACAAAGAGCTCTTGGACGGCAACCTGCAGCGCGAAGAAGGGCAGGGCGGCCAAAATGACCCGGCCATAGCGGATGCAGTCGTCCAGCAACGCCCCCTCCGCCCCCAGGAGGATGGAGACCGGCCGGAGGAACAGGATGCCCAAGGCCGCCAGCACCGCGCCAAAGAGGACCACCGCCGCCATGAGCATGGTAAAGTAGCGGTTGGCCTCCTCCCGCTGCCCCTCCCCCAGGGTCTTGCCGATGATGGCGGTGCCGCCGGTGCCCAGCATGAAGCCCACAGAGCTCAGCATCATCACCAGGGGGTAGATCAGGTTCACCGCGGCAAAGGCCGTGGTGCCCACGAAGTTGGAGACAAACAGGCCGTCCACCACACTGTAGATGGAGGTAAAAATCATCATCAGGACGGAGGGCAGCACAAAGCGCAGGAGCTTTTTGTAGGTGAAGTGTTCGGATAAATGGATGCGTGCCATAAATTACTTGGGTTCCTTTCTATTTTCGTATGCCCCAAAGGCGGCGATCAGGTTTTGGGTGTAGGTCTCCAAATAGGAGACAAATTCCGGGGGACAGGTCTCCAAGGTCACCTGCAGGGCCGCCTCCTCCGCCTGGTAAAAGGCCCGCAGCTTTTGGTGGACGTAGTCCCGCCCGGCATCGGTGAGCTGGATGTGCAGCTCCCGCTTCTTGCCGGGGATGGTGTGCAGGGTGATATACCCCGCCCCTTGGCACTCCTTGGTGAGGGTGTTGACGGTGGTTTTGGGAAATAGCCACTCCTCGCAGATCTGCTTTTGGGAGTGGGGTGCGCCGTCGTCCAGAATGTACAGCAGCCACAGCAAATTCCCCGTGATCCCCAGCCGTTTTGCCAGACGGTCATAGGCCCCGTCCAGGGCGCAGGCGGCCTTGGCCAGCCGCCGGGCACTTTCGTTGCCATCCATAAGGATTCCTCCTTAAAACACGAATTCGTACCAAGCATAGTACGAATTCGTGTTTTTGTCAAGCCGCAGGCGCCAAATCCCGCCAGGGTAAAAATCCATTGACAGCCTGCTGCCATCTGCGTATAATAGAGATAAACTATCCAACGCATTGAAAAGTGCCCTGCCACTTTGAGCGCAGGTCATCTATGACAGATGTACCACAATCTGAAGCGCATGCAAATAAAGCAAAAGGGGCGATCATATCGCCCCTTTTGTTCAATCCTTATTTTTGTGTGTATTTATAAAATTCTTTAACTGGGAAATAAAACTGTACCTAGAGTAGCGTTGAAATATGGCCCGAAAGGAGTATTTGCGGTGAAAATCACGAAAAAGGCACTGGTTGTGATAGTTTTTGTCCTCGTTATCTTTAGCATTTATAGTATGGTCTATGTTCATAGAACTTACTATCCGATGGGTGGAGAAGTAACCATTGTTGAAAAAAGCGAAAGGTTCTTTCGACACTATATCACGATTGAGGAAATGTCTGGAGAACAATTCAAATTATCATGCTCTGAATATGAATTTAACAGTTTAGATGTTGGAGATTTGGTGAGTTGTGAGCGAACCCAAAGCATACTAACACATAGTGGAAAACTGCACAAACTCAAATAAATTATATAAGCATCATAAAACACCCCTTTCTATTCAACGAGCTAAGTATATTATACCGCAAAAACAAAAAGCGTCTATAAAATATAAATACAATAAGGAGGGATAGCGTTTGGCGAACCGATCTTTTCAGATGTGCATGCAGTGTGCCACCTGCAGTATGGTCTCCACCTGCCTGTGCCGGGCGTTGAAGTTCCTGTCCACCCGGGACAGCAAAATCAAGGCCGAGGCGGTGAAGTGGCCGGAGGGGAAAACCCTGCGCCTGGAAATCCCCGGGGCCAGGGGCTTTACCGTCACAGGCACCAGGGCGGGCTTCAAAACCCTCCACCCCAGCACCCCCGGGGATGTGACCATCCGCTTCAAAAGCCCCGCCGACGCCTTCCGGGTGTTCACCGGCCAGCTCAGCGTGGCCCAGGCCTATGCCCAGCACCGCTTTACCCTGCGGGGTTCCATGGGCCTGGCCATGCCCTTTGTGCGATGTGTGGATATCGTGGAGGGCTACCTATTCCCCGCGTTCATGGCACGGCGGATTTTGAAACGCCTGCCGAAAAAGGAAGTTTCCACCGCCCGGGTGTATGGGGCGGTGCTGTTTGGGAGGTAACGCCACATGAGTGCCTATTATGAATTCCAACTGCCCAGCAAAATCCTCTCCGGGGACGAGGCCCTAGAGCACATCCCCCACGAGCTGGAAGGCCTGGGGGCCCGGCGGCCCCTGCTGCTCAGCGACGAGGGTTTAGAGCGGGCGGGGATGGTGAAAACCGTCCTGGCGGCCCTGGCCCAGGGGGGGCTGGCCCCGGCGGAGGTCTTTTGTCACATCCCCCCGGACTCCTCCATCGGCGTGGTCAACGACATCGCCGGGCGCTACCGGGCCGCAGGCTGTGACAGCCTCATCGCCGTGGGTGGCGGCTCGGTGATTGACACCGCCAAGGGGGTGGGCATGGTCCTGGCCCAGGCGGGGGAGGACTTGCTGTCCCAAAGCGGCTGCGAGGTGCTGCCCCGGGGGGAGCACGTGCCCTTCGTGGCCGTCCCCACCACCGCCGGCACTGGCAGTGAGGCCACCATCGTGGCAGTGGTGGCCAACCCGGCGGAGAAGGTGAAGCTGGAATTTTTGAGCTACCACCTCCTCCCCGACGTGGCGGTGCTGGACCCCCGGATGACCGAGACCCTGCCCCCCCGGATCACCGCCTCCACCGGCTTCGACGCCCTGGTCCACGCCATTGAGGCCGCCACCTGCCTCCAACGCAACCCTGTGAGCGACGCCTTTGCGGAAAAGGCCATGGAGCAGATCGTCCAAAACCTCCCCACCGCCGTACGCAACGGCCGGGACAAACAGGCCCGGATGGCCATGGCCAATGGGAGCCTCCTGGCGGGGGCGGCCTTTTCCAACTCCATGGTGGGGCTGGTCCACGCCATCGGCCATGCCCTGGGGGGCGTGTGCCAGGTGGCCCACGGGGACGCTATGACCATCCTGCTCCCGGCGGTGATGAAGTACAACCTGTCCGCCTGCGCCCAGCGCTATGGGGAACTCCTCTTGCCCCTGGGGGGCCCGGCGCTCTACGCCAGCACCCCGGCGCGGCTGCGGGGGGAGCGGGCCATTCAGTGTTTGGTGGAGCTGCGCCGCCAGCTCTCGGCGCTGACCGGCCTGCCCACCACCTTGGAGGCCACCGGGAAGGTCTCCAAAGGGGACTTCACGGCGGTGGCCACCACCGCCCTCAACGACGGGGCCATCATCGTCAACCCCGTGGAGGCAGATTTGGAGGATATTATCGGCATCCTAGAGGAGGTATGGGCATGAGTGCGGAGCATGTGAAATACATTGAGGAGACGGTTCAAAAGCAGCGGGCGTTTTTCCAAACCGGGGCCACCCGGCCTGTGGCCCGGCGGCTCCACGCCCTGGGCCGCTTAAAAGCGGAGCTCCAAGCCCGGGAGAAACAGTTGTTGGATGCCCTGCAAGCGGACTTGCACAAGTCCCACTTTGAGGGCTATCTGTGCGAATTGGGGCTGAGCCTGGACGAGCTGGGGTATCTTATGAAAATGACCCCCCAGTGGGCACGGCCCCAGCGGCGGACCACCCCCCTGCCCCAGTATGTGTCCAAGAGCTATGAGCTGGCGGAGCCCTACGGGGTGGCCCTCATCATGTCCCCCTGGAATTACCCCTACCTCCTGAGCCTGGACCCCCTCTTTGGGGCGGTGGCGGCGGGGAACTGCGTGGTGCTGAAACCCAGCGCCTACGCCCCCCACACCAGCCAGGCTCTGGCGGAGCTGATCCAGGCGGTGTTCCCCCCGGAATGGGTGGCGGTGATCCAGGGGGGGCGGGAACAGAACGCCGCCCTGCTGGACCAGCGCTTTGACTATATCTTCTTCACCGGCAGTGTGGATGTGGGTAAGATGGTCATGGAGAAGGCCGCCAAGCACCTGACCCCTGTGACCCTGGAACTGGGGGGCAAGAGCCCGGTGATTGTGGACAAGACCGCCAACATTCCCCTCACTGCCCGGCGGCTGGCCTTTGGGAAGCTCTTGAACGCAGGCCAAACCTGCGTGGCCCCGGACTACTGCCTGGTGGACCGGCGGGTGAAGGACCAGCTGGTGGAGGAGTTGAAACGGCAGTTCCAAAAGATGCTGGGGGACGCCCCCCTGGAAAACCCGGATTATGTGCGCATCATCAACCGCAAGCACTTCAACCGCCTCCAAGGCCTGCTGGACGGGGAGGCCATCCTCTACGGCGGCGGCCACCGGGAGGACCCGGACCATGATTCCGGCTGGATTGCCCCCACCCTGGTGGCGGACAGCTTGGAGGGGAAGTCCAAGCCCATGGGGGAGGAGATTTTCGGGCCCATCCTGCCCATCCTCCCCTACGACGAGCTAGGCCAGGCCATCCACTTTATCAACCAGCGGGAGAAGCCCTTGGCCCTCTACCTCTTCACCCGCTGCAAAAAGGCCAAACAGCGGGTGTTGGAGCGCTGCTCCTTCGGCGGCGGCTGTATCAACGACACCATCATCCACCTGGCCACCCACCACATGGGCTTTGGCGGTGTAGGCCACAGCGGCATGGGGAGCTACCATGGCAAGCGCAGCTTCGACACCTTCTCCCACTACCGGGCCATCGTGGACAAAGCCACCTGGCTGGACCTGCCCATGCGCTACCAGCCGTATCACAAAAAGGTCAATGCGTGGTTGATCCGTATGTTCCTGCGCTGAGGGGAAGCACATCGGCAGGGACACGAAGGGAAAGGAGCCTTTATGACAGGTAATTTGGCATACGAGTCTGCATGGCGGGAGGAGCTCATCGGCGGGAAGCTGGTGGCGATGTCCCCCGCCTCCACCAAGCACAACCAGGTGATGTTGAACATTGCCTATATCTTTAAGCACTACCTAAAGGGGAAGCGATGCGTCCCCTTTGCGGACGGGGAAAAGGTCTTTCTCAGTCCCACGGACCACTATGTTCCCGATTTCATGGTGGTCTGTGACCGGGATAAAATCAAGCCCCGGGGGGTGTACGGCGCACCCGACCTGGTGGCTGAGATATTATCCCCCAGCACGACGCAAAACGACAGAGGGAGAAAGAAAACCGCCTATGAGGCCAACGGCGTGGCAGAATATTGGCTGGTGGACCCTGTGGGAAAGTCGGTTGAGGTCTACCTCTTAAAAGAGGGCCAGTATTCCTTGGACAAGGTATACTTCCTCTACCCGGAAGAAGAGCTGGCGGAGATGTTGGAGGAGGACCGGGAGGCGGTGGTGAGTGAGTTTACCTGCCACCTGTACGACGACCTGGTGATCTCCCTGGCAGATATTTTTGACGACTTGTTCTAAACGCGGGGAAAGCGGTATCCAGATGGGTTCTGGATACCGCTTCCAAGCTGTCAAACCTTTCGGACTATAATTTCTTGACGATTGCGGCCAGCAGGGTCATGGTTTCGTCATCTAGTGTTGATACGTCTAAGGCTTTGGGCGCATCAACACAAACCAAATCGTCTATGTTCACATGGAACAAACAGGCCAAACGGGTCAAAACCGCGACAGATGGTATCTTGCTTGCAGTCTCATAGGCACTGATTGTTGCCTTGGATACACCGACCCGTTTGCCTACTTGTGCCTGGGTCATGTTATTTGCCTCGCGCAGCCTTTTTCGTTTTTCAGCACAGTCAAGCATAGATGATTTCCTTTCTGTAGATTTGCTAGGTTGCTCATGGGGGCGCTTGTATTCATGGTGTCATTTCCTTTTTGCACGCATGATACGAGCGATTGCGCGTGTCATGTGATTATATTAACACGCGCAATCGAGTATGTCAATACATTTTAGGCGGTATCGTTATGTTTATTTTTGGTGTACACTTGAGGAACCTTAGAAAAGCTAGAAAGCTGACACAAAAACAGCTTGCCGAGGGGATCGGGGCTAGTGAGCGTGGCATTCAGCAATATGAGTTGGGGGAGCGTAAGCCCACCTATGACATGCTCATTGCCCTGGCAGACTACTTTGACATTTCCTTGGACTATCTGGTAGGCCGCAGTGACGACCCGGCGCGGCATTGACCGTGCTTTAGGGCGGCAAAAACGCCTCGCAAAGTGCCTGTGGGCACTCTGCGAGGCGTTTTCTTTTTGTCACGGCTTCTCTGGGAACATATTCTCCTCCCGCAGCTTGGCGGCGATGTAGGCGAAGCTCTCACTGTTGTGGGGCAAGAGGCAGTAGGAACAGTTCTTCACCCCGTTCTTCACCACAAAAGCCCCCCCGCAGTTTTCCGCCCGGTAGAGGGGGCAGTAACAAAACAGACAGTTGAACTCCTCCTCTGCCACGTCGTCGTGGCAGGGGAAATATTCACATGCCCGGTTTTGGAACCAGGTGTAGTGGCGTCCTGTCAGGTCCATGGGTTTGCGCTCCTTCCTAAGCTTTTGTCTGGTCCAGCATACCACACTTTGGGGGAAAAGGGAATGGCCTCATTCCACCCCCAACCCCGCCACCGTATCCCGCAGCAGCCGCCACTGGGCCAAGAGCTGGGCATACTTCTCCTGCCCTGTTGGGGTGATACGGTAGTATTTCCGGACAGGCCCCCCGGAGGTCTCCCCCTGGTACTGCTGGGTGTACCCCTCCTGGCACAGCCCCCGGAGCAGGGCATAGATGGCGCTCTCCTGGGTGTCGGGAAACCCCGCACGGAGTTGGCCCAGGAGGGTAATCAGCGGAGGGGAGAAAAAAACAAGCCACTTTTTCTTTTTCTCTTGACAATCCCCTGCGGTTAGTGTATGCTAACTAAAAAGCTGCCCAGCACACCCAACAATTCCCTGAAGGGCTTACGGTTGCCTGGGCATACTATCCACAACCCCACGTCCCCAAGGGACGTTATGCTTACCACGGGAGTTAGTTTTAGCTAACCAAAGAAAGGAGTCCTTCTCATGAGCGTTGTCATTTTAGGCGGGAACGAATGTATGGTCCGCAAATACAAGGAGCTGTGCCAGTCCTTCCACTGCTCCGCCAAGGTGTTTCCCAAGATGGGCGGCACCCTCAAGGGGCGTCTGGGCCAGCCGGACCTGCTGGTGCTCTTCACCGACACCATCTCCCACAAAATGATGCAAAACGCCCTCAACGAGGCCAAGGGCGGCAGCACCGTGGTGGAGCGGGTCCGCTCTAGCTCCATGTCCGCCCTCCGGGGTGTCCTACAGGCCCACACAGAGGCGGGCTGAATGTTTGCTGACCTGTTGATCCGCCATGGGGCCCCCACCCTGGCGGGGTTGAAAACCGCTAACCTCTTCCCCTGCCGTCTGATCCCCCGGGCCGCCCTGCTCCGGGAGCTCCGGGACACCAACCAGGTGTTGGTCCCCCGGGGCCTGCGGCTGCTGCCCCTGCGCTTGGAGGAGGACCGGGCCTTACTGTACCTCTTCCGCCCGGACAGGCTGCGCCGGGACCTCTCCGCCCACACCGCCCAGCGGCTGCTGGACCAGGCGGGGTATCCCAACTGCCAGATTCTGCCCTGCCTGCGGGAGCTGCGGCGGCGCCTGGAGTCGGGGACGGGCTTCCCCCATGAGATCGGCCTCTTCCTGGGCTATCCCCCAGAGGATGTCCAGGGGTTTATTTGCCACCAGGGGCGTGGGTGTAAGCTCACCGGCTGCTGGAAGGTCTACGGCGACGAGCAAGCCGCCCGCCAGTGCTTTGCCGCCTACCGCTCCTGCACCGAGAGCTACTGCCGCCGCCGTGCCCGGGGAGAGGGGCTGGCGGGGTTGGCGGTGGAGAGCTAAGGGAGAGCCATAGAAGTCCCGTTCCCAGGTGGGAAACCTGGACATCCAGGGGAAAGTTCCCCTGCTTTTGATGTTTACAATCTTCTCTGTTTCCCCTATAACGAAAAGGGGGAGGGAATGTTATCGCTCCCTCTAAAAAGAAAAAAGAGGCAAAAAGCCTCTGCTCCGCGGCTGCGAAGCGTGTCGTACAAGCGAAAGAACCAGAGAGTTAAACTATAATAACTTGATTGTTGTCCTGTAAGCTGCAATATAAAACAGGTACTTTCCATCCAGTTTGGAAAGTACCTGTTTTTCTTCTATTCGCGCAAATTACATCTGTCCTGGCGGTTCTCCACCAAAGCTCTCCACAGCCCTGGCGTCCGCCGCCCGCTTCTCCTGGATCGCCTGCTCTAGCAGCATATCCTTCACCTTCATCAGGCGGATGGTGGCGGCCCGTTCATTTTCTTCCAGCTTCATGGTGATATACTTGATGGCCTCCTCCATCTGGGGGATTTTGACGTACTCCAAGGCATTCACCCGGCGGCGGGTCTTTTGGATTTCTTCGGACAAGAGCTGGGCGGCCTTTTCCATCTGGGCCAGCTTGAGCATGTCCTGGAACACCCGGGCCAGGGCGTCTACGGCGGTGTCCAGCTCCCCGGAGGTGGCGGCGAAGCCGTAGGGATAGATTTCCCCTGGGTCGTCGTTCCGGGTGCGGAACTGGTAGGTGGGTACGTTCACAGACATGATGTTCGCCACCCCCATGTCCAGCGCCACCGCTTGTTTGGGGTACAGCAGCGCCTGTTCCATGGCCTCGGAGGACATCAGGGCCGCGGCCACGGTGAAGGCGTTGTGGGCCTGCATGAGCCCTTCCTCCACCTTGGCCCGGAGGGCACGGTTTTCCCGCACGGTGTCCATAAACTGTTTCATCAGCTCATCCCGCTTGTCCTTTAGGAGCTTATGCCCCCGGACGCAGGTGCGCAGCCGGTGTTTCAGCCGGGTGAGCTCCTGGCGGGTGGGGTTGACATTGATCCCAGGCATCTGTTACCCCTCCTTTTTGGGAAGGTATGTTTCGATGTGCTCCGGCTTAATGCGCTTCAACTCCCCCCGGGGCAAAATGGACAAGAGCTCCCACCCCAAGTCCAAGGTCTCCTGGATGGAGCGGTTCTCGTCAGGCCCCTGGGTGACGTAGCGCTTTTCAAATTCATCGGCAAACTGGGCATAGAGCAGATCCGTGGGGCTTAGGGCGGCCTCCCCCAGGATGGACATGAGCTCCTTGTTCTCCTTCCCGGTGGAGTAGGCGGCAAAGAGCTGGTTCATGGTGCCCGCGTGGTCCTCCCGGGTTTTGCCGGGGCCCACGCCCTTGTCCTTCAGGCGGGACAGGGAGGGCATCACGTCCACCGGGGGGATGGCCCCCTTGCGGTACAGCTCCCGGGAGAGGATGATTTGCCCCTCGGTGATATAGCCTGTCAGGTCCGGGATGGGGTGGGTCTTGTCGTCCTCGGGCATGGTGAGGATGGGGATCATGGTG
>CAJUCB010000023.1:5716-25649 GCA_910584805.1 uncultured Oscillospiraceae bacterium | reverse complement strand
CCTGGCCGCCGATATCCACCACGGTGCGGGCCTGGGGGAAGAGGTGGTGGATGCCTTTGGCATGGCAGCTCAACTCCGTGAGCTGCCGGTCCGCCCCCTGGTAGGTCATACGGCCGTAGCCAGTGGCCACCGTGCAGCGGATATCCGCCGGAGTGGTCCCGGCCTGCTGGTGGGCCAACGCCACCACCTGGCCTGCGCCCCGGGTGCCGGTGCCCAGGTTCACCACCTGGGCAGCCAGGACGGCACCGTCAGGGGCCAGAATGACAGCCTTGGAGGAGGAAGAGCCGATATCAATGCCTAAAACCATGGGGAAGCCTCCTTATCGTCAATAAATACTAGAACGGTGCCGGGGCTGGGCTCTCAGCCGGGGAAGTTGATCTCTAAGAAGCCCTGAATCCGGGTGCGCAGCTGCCCGGCAGACTCCAACAGCTGGTCGTGCTCCACGCTCAGCAGGGGGACCCCCGCCGCCTTCAAGTCCGCTTTCACAAAGGGGTGGTCAAAGGCCTCCGGGTCACAGAACTTCATCAGGGTGAAGAACACCATGTCCGCCCCCCGGGCTTTTGCCAGCTCCGCCAGCATCCGCCCTCTGGGCTTGCCTGGGTCGTAGAGGGGGGAGGCCCCTTTCAGGTCCAGGAAGCGCTGGGCCAGCCGGGAGGAAACGCTGCCCTCCTGCCGGGTGGGGGTGCGGGGGAAGAGGGACTCGTGGCAGAGCAGGTCGTCCACCACAGCGATGTGCAGCTCTTGGAGCAGCTCCAACACCGGCTCTGCGTCCAGCATGATGCCGGTGAGGATGCACCTTGTTCCCTGGAACGTCTCCTTGGGCTGCCGCTGCAAGGCTGCCAACAGCTCCCGCATCTGGGCGGTGTAGTCCTTCTTATCTAAGAACCAAGCGGCCTTAATGAGGTTGTGGCGGATGGCAGGGGTGATGGTGTTCAAATAGTCGGGGACGATGTCCCGGAACTGGGCCATGACGCTGCGGTAGTCCTCATATACGGCAAAGGCCTCTTCCAAGGGCATTGGCTGGCATGCCGGGGTTTGCAGGGCGGTGAGCTGTTCTGTGATATAGTCGAACTCATCCAACAACTGCTGGTGGGCGGCCTGGATGGTACGGTTATTGGGGATGGTAACGCCGATCACCGGTACCTGGGGCACCGCGGGCTTGAAGTTCTCACAGACGCATTTCAGGGTGTCGCACTGGGAGGGGATGAGCACCGCCTTCAGCTCATTGTAGGCCCCCGACATCCCCAGCTCCAGGTTTGCCCGGATGATGGAACATGCAAAGGACTGGATGTACTGGTCTGCCTTTTGGAAGGCGGATACCCCGCCCCACAGGCCCACCGGCAGGAAACCGGCGGCGTAGACCAATTCCTCCGGGACAAAGAGGGGGAAGCAGCCCACGGCGGGTTTCCCCGTGGCTTGGCAGGCGGCCTTTACGGTCCGGGCCGGGTGCCGGGCCTGTTCACACAGGCTGTCGATGCACGCTTGCAGGGTTTTCATTGGGCAGTCCTCCTCTTCTGTTGGTTGGCCTCCATCATCTCCGCCAGGGCTTGGATGCGGGTCTCATACTGGGCTTCGGAGAACAGGCGGGGGTCGGTCTGGTCCCCGTCGAACATCACCGAGGCCACGCCGCACTCCTCCATCACCCGGCGCTGGACCTCATACTGGCGGAAATCCATCAGCTTGCAGCTGCGGTTGGAGTGGAACACGATGCCGTCCAGGCCGAACTTCTTGGTGAGGGTCACCATGTTGTCCACGTCGTAGTTCAGGTTCCGGTTGGGGTAGACGTTGGCGGAATAGGCCCGGGCCATGCCGGCAATGTCGCCGGTTTCATAGCTCACCGTCCAGGACTTGGGATAGGTGGAGGTGACCACATTGATCCCCAGGTTTTTCAGGGTCTTGTAGGTGTAGCGCAGATAGGGCCAGCAGGCGATGCCGTCCCAGAGGACCCGGTACTGCTCCTCCCCCTCCTTCCAGGGGCCTTGGCCCAGACGGATCTTCTCCGCCAGCTCGTCGTGCCAGAGGTGGAAGAGGTCACGGGCCTCCTCGGTGCCCCGGGCAAAGACGATAATGGCCAGGTAGTTGAACAGCTCGAAGCCGTCCAGGGGGGAGGGCTTGGCGGCGGCCAGCTCTGTGGCCTTCTTCCACCAGCTGCAGGTCTCGTTGGAGATGGCCATCACCTCCCGGAGCTTGTCGTAGTCAAACTTCTTGCCGGTGATCTCCTCCAACTGGTCGATGATGTGGTAGAGCTGCCCCTCCATGTACTTCACGTTGTGCTCCTGGACCTCATCGGTGTGGTTGAAGGGGGTATCGAAGAGGATGAGGGGGATATTCAGCTCTTTGGCCAGGTTTTCATACCACTTGATGACGGTGTGGCAGATGTTGCTGGTACACAGGAGGAAGTCCGGCAGGGGCATATTCTCTGCCTCGCTGTGCTGAAGCTCGGCGTAAGCCAGGTTCACCCGGGCGTAGGAGCACAGGTCTGAGGAATAGCCCATCTGCTCGGTGTGGCGGATGAACTGTTCGGTGTCCTTCCGGGCGCCGATGGCGGCGGCGTGGTTTTCCGGGTACATGGTGATGATGCCCATGGTGGTGAGCAGCTCTTGGGGGGCAATGGAGGTGCTCCAACAAATCAGTTGGCCGGCCTCCTTGGCCTCCCGGGCGTGGCGGTAATGCTCCCGGAGCATGTCGTTGACCCACTGCTTGGAGCTGCGCTTGCTTTGCTCGTTCATAAGTCTGTCCTCCTTGTTGGTCTTTTGCATCCTTTGGGCCCAGTATAGCCCAGGACGCCGCCCCTGTAAAACGCAAAAATTTGAAACTGGGTGTCAAAGATTTTGAAGCAAGGGCGCCACGCCCCCCTTCGCTTTCCTGCCCATCTATGGTATACTCAGGAAAAAACAGAACATGGAGTGTGGGACCATGAGCATCAAGAAGTATGAGATTTTTTTGCAGACGGCGGACTTGGGCAGCTTCACCAAGGCCTCGGAGATGTTGGGCTATACCCAATCCGCCATCAGCCACATCATCACCAGCTTGGAGGACGAGCTGGGGGTGAAGCTCCTGCTCCGGGACCGCTTTGGCGTCCGCCTGACCCAGGAGGGGCAACAGCTCCTGCCTGCCATCCGCACCGTCTGCCAGGAGAACCAGGAGGTAAAACGCCAGGTGGCCCAGCTCCACGGCTTGGAGGTAGGCCAGGTGCGCATTGGCACCTTCCTCAGCGTTTCTGTCCACATCCTCCCGGCGCTGCTCCACGGCTTTTTGGAACAGCATCCCCACATCACCTTTGAACTCTTACAGGGGAGCTACGAGGACATTGAGCGCTGGATTGGGGAGGGGCGCATTGACCTGGGCTTCCTGCGCCTGCCTGCCGCCGCCAGCTTGGAGACGGCGCAGCTCTTGGAGGAACGCATCCTGGCGGTGTTCCCCCCAAAGGCCGCCCCGGCGCAGGGGCGCTTTCCCATGGAGCAGCTCCGGGAGACGGCCTACATCATGCGCCCGGACTCCCTGGACGGGGAGCTGCGGGACCTGGTCCGCAAGGCCGCAGGAACCCCGCGGATCACCTATTCCGCCAAAGACGATTACTCCGTCATTGCCATGGTGGCCCAGGGCCTGGGGATGAGCGTGCTGCCGGAGCTGCTCCTAAAGCGCAGCCCCTACCCTGTGGAGACCCGGGAGCTGGACCCTCCCGCCACCCGGCGCATCGGCATTGCCTGCCGCCACGTCCAAAGCCTGTCCCCGGCGGCCAGGCAGGTGTGGCAGTATTTTAAGAACGCGGAAACGCTGCTGTGAGCCTATGGGGCCCTCTGCCCCATTCTTAGCGCGTTCCCCCAACCAATATCCCATGAGAAAAGCTCCAGAACCCTGGAGCTTTTCTGCATGATTCCTTTCATCGCAGCAGTTGTCCCACATCCTCCATCGCCCCACTCTGGCTCAGGAGGGGGAAAAAGGAGGAATTGCGCAGAAATTCCTGCATATCGTCCAGGAGGGAATTCGCTTCCCGGGCATCCCGGACGGTGCCGCTGTAATGGGTGGGCAGGCCGCCGAAGCTCTCCAGCTGGCCATACATGGCGCCATAGCTGCTTTGGAGCCGGGCCACCCAGCGGCGGGAGGCCGTGAGCCCGGCCACCGCGGCCTGGGCGGCCTGCCGGGTGGAGAGGTCCACCCCGTCCAGGTGTAGGGACTGGGCAGAGATATGGAAGCGGGGTAAGGTCACAGAGGCCTCCCCCATCTGGATGGAGAGCCCCCGCTGGGTCCAGAGCTTTGCCCCGCCGATATCACTGGCGGCGGATACCCGGACCTGGCCGCAATTGCCAAAGAGGCAGCCGCCGATGTCCCCGTCCGGGCCACCGCCCTGGGCCTTGCGCACCCTGGCAAAGCCACTGATGACGATGTCCCCGCAGGCCCCTTGGATGCCCGCGCCGATGGCTGCGGCACAGCAGGTGGCCTGGGCACTCACCGTGCCGCCCTGGATACGGATATCCCCCACCGGCCCACCTAAGGCCCCGCCAATGCCCGCGCCGCCGCCGGTCCCGGTGGCGTTCACCGCGCCGCCGCGGATGTGGATGGAGCCAGAGGCCTCCCGTCCAGCCCCGCTGTCCCGGCCGATGCCTGCGCCGCCGTCGCCGCCGGTGGCACTGAGGGTCCCGTCGGGCCCCTGGCCCTTGGTCTGGTCAATATACAGGGAGGTTCCGTCCCCCAGAGAGATTCCGGCGCAGCCCGCGCCGCTCTCGAACACATTTTCCGTCCCCCGCTGCAACAGCAGGGTCACTTGATTGTCCTTCCCCAGGCTGAACGCCCGTCCAGCGGACACCTTACACACCACACCCTCCAAGGTCAGCGTCACCGGGCCCAGGCTATCGGACAGGATGAGCCGCCCACTGAAGGGCTGTTGGTTGGCGTCCATCCCCGCCCCGCCAGAAACCGCGGTCACCTGGCCGCTGAGGATGGTAAGGGCCTGGGTCTCCTCCTCGTAGTACCAGTCCTCCCCCGCTTCCCCGCCGGTGACGGTAAAGGGGTTGGGATACATGATAACCTCCTGGAACCGCCCCTCCCGCTGGTCCCAGCGGACATAGGAGGACCAGGTCCGGGGGTTTCCGGCCCGGTCCCGGCCCCGGAGCAGGATACTATGGGCGGGGAAGCCCTGGGAGCTGTTCTCTTTGAGCAGCCACAGCCGGGCCAGGGTCCACTGGTCGTCGGCCCGCAGGGCCACCTGCCCCTGGCGGCCGTCCACAGCCAGGGAGCTAATGGAGCTCCACTGGGGGAGAAGGGCTTTCCACAGGAGGTCAAAGGCTTCCAGGGGCTTGCCCTGGGCGTTGTACACCGGCAGGCCCCGGGCCGCCAGCAAAGACACCGGGCCGTCCACCACAATGGCGCCGGCCTGGGCCTGGGCTTGGGCCTCCGCCCCGTTCAGGACCACCGTGCCCCCAACCAGCCGGAGGACACTGCCCGCCTCCCCCCGCAGGGTGCCGATCTGCACGAGGCCGTTGCCGTCCACGGTGAGGACAGTGCCCTGTCCCAACTGGACCTGGGCCAAGCTGGTCATTCCCGCGGCGAACAGGCGAACCTGGCCCCCCTCCGCTTGGAGCAGGGGAAGGCTGAGCTGTTGGAGGGTCACTTGCCCCGAGCCATTCAGCCGGAGGGCAGGCCCCTGTTGGCCTGGAACTAAGCTCCGAAGGATCAGGTTCTTCCCGGCGTCTAGGGAGAGCTGGTTGCCCTCCGGGTCAAAGGCCATGCCAGACAGGTCCTTCCCGGAGGCCAGCAGGGTCTCCAGGCTCCGGGAATCCAGTTGGAACGCCCCTTGGCTGCCGGTCCCATCCAGCAGCGCCCCCAGGCCATCCCCAGAGCCCCCCATAGCCATCAGCAGGTCCATGAGCATCCCCAGGTCCCCGCCGCCGCCGGCCATCAGGGCCAACATGGGGGGCAGGGTGGCGGCGCTGTTTTGGGTGAGGAGCAGGGCCGTCAAAAAGGCATCCAGCCCCGGGGCAGTCCCGGCGGTGAACTGGGCTTGGAAATCCGCCATACTGGTGAACGCCCCATTGGTCAACAGCTCAATGGCCTGGTCCGGGGTCATGCCCTGGGCCACGGCGTTTAAGAATTGGGACAGCCCTGCCGCCGCCAGGGCGGGGTCCACCGCCCCCGAGGGAGTGCCCCCAGCGATGACCGCCCCCAAATACAGGGAGGCCAAATAGCCTGTGGCGGAGCTGCCCTCCAAGGGCAGGCGGCCCAAGGCCGCCAACAGCTCTGCGCTGCTGGCATTGCTTTTCAGCCCCAGCGCCGCCAACAGCGCGTCCCGGTCCGGGGGATCACCGGAAAGGCCCTGTTGGAGCCAGGAGGGGAGGGTTTGGTCCTCTGTCTGCCCGGTGGTAAGGCTCTTGAGGATGGCGTCCACCAGGGCGTCCGGGCTGGCCCCGCCGGTGCCCGCCTGGAAGAAGCCAGCCTTGATCCCCGCCTGGGTGATGCGTTGGATCTCCCCCCGGAGCTGTTCCAGCTCCGCTTGGAGGGCAGCCCGGTCCACCGTACCCTCCCCGGCGGCCTTCTGGGCCAAGGAGGCCATCTTCCCCAGGTTGTCCCCTACCTCGGCCAGGGCGGCTTCCCCCTTTTGCAGGGTCTGGCGGCCCTCCCGGAGCTGCCGCCCCAGCTGGTCCACCCGGGTCATCAGCTCCCGCAAGGTCGCCGACACCGTGGCCGCCGCCTGGCTGGTGGGCCGCTGGGCCCCTTGGGTCTGCTGGGCCTGGCTGGTGCTGGCCTGCTTTTCTGTTTTGCTGGTCCCCTGGAACCTGGGGATAGACAGGATGCCATTCCTGCGTACATTCAATTCACCCACCGTTAGGGCCTCCTTCCACACGCTGTTGCATTCACTTTTTATAATACCTATCGTCCTGTTAGGGGAAAAAATTAAGCAAAGAGGCCACAACTCCCTCCACAACCACCCCTCTTATGCCAAAAAAATCCCCCTCCATCCCGGCACAGCACGCACCGGGATGGAGGGGGATCGTGGGGGTCACATCTTGAACCGCTCCAAGGCCTCCTTCAATTTGTCAAAGCCGAACATGGCCCCATAGGCCACAAACAGCCCCAGGCCCACAGCCCCGGCGGTCATGTACCAGGCCGGGTGCAGCGCCACCACCGCGCAGTAGGCGGCAAAGGCCGTCAGGGTCACCGCCATGGCCACCAGCAGCGCCAAAAGGCTGGTGGGCAGGCTGGCGGGGAGCAGCGTTTTCAGCACCTGCACGATAATGTTGGTGGCCGCCGTCAAAACCAGCGCCGCCGCCAGTACCCCACTGGTCAATTCCTGTAATCCTGTCATTTCCTGTCCTCCTTTACCAAATGATCCCTTTCTTCCATCACAGCAGACCCCGGCGGCCCAACACCGCCACCAGCTCGTCCCGCTTCACATAGCGTTCGGGGCCGGTGCCGTCCACCACCCCTGCCGCCGCAGCCTGGGCCCAGTGGCCCTCCCCCTGGCTCCACGCCGGTTCCTGGATGGTCCCGGCGTATTGGCTGGCCTTCTCCATCAGTTGATACGCTTGCTCTCCGCTCATGCTCTGAATCCATTCGTCGATCCTCATGTCCATGTCCTCCTCTCTCTCCGGTGCCTCAATCACCCAGTAATACTTCACCTGCTGCCGGAACAGGGCATAGCTGCCCCGGGTCCGCCGGGGCAGGGTGCTGGCGGGGTCGTTGATGTAGACGGTGTCCCCCACCATGTCCCACAGCAAAACGTAATGCCCAGAGCTGGTCCAGTTGCCCTTGCCCATGCAGGCAATCACCAGCCCACCGGCGTCCAGGGCCGCCTTGGCCTGGGCGTGTACGCTGCTCTGGCTGTTGCCATAGAGGCTGTTCCAGTTGCATTGGGTGCAGCGCAGGCCGAAACGGGCGGCAGCCTTGGCAAAGTAGCCGTAATAGGTCCCCTGGTGGGGGGCCTTGTAGCCCTTGGCCAAGGCCCAGGCACACTCCGTGGCCGGGGTAATGGACGGGTCCACCCAGGTGGCCAGCACCATGGCCATGGCCGTGGGCCCACAGCCGGAGGCCCCAATGGTGGTGCGCTCCCCGGCGGCTGAGTAGTCCTGTCCCCCCCAGCGGGGGTCTGTCTGTAGGTACGATACAGGTTGTTTCATGTCCTTCCCTCCTTTCCCTTGGGTTCACCTCTCCTGGGACAGGCGGGATTTGGGGACGGTTGGGTACACCTTGGGAAAAAATTTTTTCACCACTACGCTTTACAAACGTACCGTTCCGTAACGGTAGCTTGCGTAATGGGGCACGAAATTTGATGAATTATAGGTATATTTTGATGAAATCCAGGAAGTGGATAAGCCTCCCTCTCCCATATAGAATATATTCAGGATAAAAATAATCTGGATGTGGCACAGTATGATTCAAGAATATAAGTCAAGATACCGCACCCTGGGACTCAATATTGCCTACCACCGCAAGCAGCAGGGGCTTACCCAGGAACAGCTTGCGGAGAAGGCAGGGCTTGAGCGCTCAAGAGTGAGTAAAACAGAAATCGCTTGGGTTGGGACGAGCTTGGACACCATCTTCAAAATTGCCGATGCATTGGAGGTCGAACCCTACATATTGCTCAAGGACAACTCCATTCATCCTTGACTTTTAGGAGGTATTTCCATGTTACGTTATGAAAACAGCCGCTTCCACCTAGACAACATCTCCTTCCAGATTCCAGAGGGCTTCCTTTTTGAGGACTGCTCCGGAGAGGATTCCAGCCTCACCCTGGCCCCGCCGGACCACAGCTTCACCTTAGAGCTGCGGGTCAACCACGGCTGTATGGACGCCGAAACCGAGCTGTCCTATCTCTTCACCGATATCGCGGGCCTGGAACAGGACAGCCCCATCACCCCCGTCACCCACAACGGCCTCCCTGGCAGCGAGGTAAGCTGCACCGACGGCCGCCTGATGTATTACGAACTGCGCCTGGATTTTAACGGCCGGTATGAGCAGAATGCGTTTGTCCTGGTCCTCTCCACGGAGAACGGCCTCCACAGCGCCCAACAGCATCCCGGCGTACAATCCCTTCTCCACTCCCTCCGCTTGGAGGGCCCCACATAAACAAAGGGCTGTTGCTTCCCCGCAACAGCCCTTTTTGAATCATTATGCCGCCCCGTCCCGGAACACGTCCCGGTTCTGGACGAAATACTCCACCCCGGAATACACCGTGGTGACCAAAATGACGATGGTACATATCAGGATCAGGGGTTCTGTGGGGAAGGCCAGCATCAGGCAGATGCCCACCATGGTGGAGGCCGTCTTGACCTTCCCGGACTTCCCCGCCGCGATCACCCGGCCGCATCCCCGTCACCGCCAGCTCCCGGGCAATGACGATGAAGAACGCCCAAGCGGGCATCCATCCCGCCTCCACGAACCACGCCATGGCTGACATCACCAGGAGCTTATCCGCCAGGGGGTCCATGAACTTTCCAAAATCCGTGATTTGATTGTAATGCCGGGCCACGTAGCCGTCCACAAAGTCCGTGATGCTGGCCAGGATGAACACCCCCAAGGCCACCCAGAGGTGGTGGGGGAAGTCCCAGTACAGCAGGACGATAAACAGCGGGATGGCCACCACCCTGGCCAGGGTGAGCTTATTGGCCGTATTCATTCCGTCTCCTCCTCCTGGCGCACCCCAATCAGCTCCCCGTCATAGACGTTGGTGATGCGCACCTGGTAAAACCCGCCGGGGGCCACGCCCCCTTCCTCCCCTTCAAAGTGGACCATGCCATCAATTTCCGGGGAATCGGCATAGGAGCGGCCATAGTAGAGCTCCGTCTCCTCATCGTAGCCCTCGCACAGCACCTCCAACACCTGGCCTACCTGGCTGGCAGCGTAGTCGTCGGTGATGCGCAGCTGCAAGTCCGTGAGCAGCTCCACCCGGCGGCGCTTCACGTCCTCGTCCACCTGGCCGGGGAACGACGCCGCGGCGCTGCCTGCCTCCGGGGAGTAGGCAAACACCCCCGCCCGTTGGAGGCGATACTCCAACAGGAACTCACACAGGGCCTCAAAATCCGCCTCTGTCTCTCCGGGGAAGCCGGCAATCAAGCTGGTGCGCAGCACCAGGCCGGGAATCTGCCCCCGGAGCTTGGTGAACAGGGCCCGGATTTCCTCCCCGGTCCCCCGCCGCCTCATGGCCTTCAATATGGGGTCGCTGATGTGCTGGATGGGGATATCCAGATACTTCACAATCTTCGGCTCCTGGGCAATCACCTGGATCAACTGCTCGTCGATCTCGTCGGGGTAGAGGTAGTGGAGGCGAATCCAGTGGATGCCCTCCACCTGGCAGAGCTTTTGCAATAACTCTCCCAGGGTCCGCCGCCCGTAGAGGTCCAGGCCATAGCGGGTAATATCCTGGGCCACCACAATGAGCTCCTTCATCCCCGCCTGGGCCAGCTCCCGGGCCTCCGCCAGGATGGCTTCCTCTGGGCGGCTGCGGAAGCGCCCCCGGATGGAGGGGATGACGCAATAGGCGCAGTGGTTGTCGCAGCCCTCGGCGATGCGCAGCCAGGCCCAGTGGTCAGAGGTACACACCACCCGGTCCGTCTCCGGCACCGGGGCGTGGATGTCCCCAAACAGGGCGGGGTGCTGCCCCTCCAAGGCCTGGCCAATCACCTGGGCCACGTGTTCATAGCCGGACACGCCGATAAACCCGTCCACCTCCGGGCAGAGGCTGGACAATTCCGCCTGGAAGCGCTGGGCCATACAGCCGGTGACGATGAGCTTTTTCAGGCCCCCAGCCCGTTTCTGCTCCACCAGCCGGGCAATTTCCCCCAAGGCCTCCTCCTTGGCCTCTTGGAGGAAGCCGCAGGTGTTCACCACCGCCACGTCACAGTCCTCACAGTCCAGGGCCACGTCGTACCCCGCCTCATAGGCCTGCCAAATCATCTGCTCGCAGTTCACTTGATTTTTGGCGCAGCCCAGGGATATAAAACCGACCTTCATGTCAGTCCCTCCAATCTGTACCCTCCCGCAGCCGTTCTATGCCCTCGGCCACCTGGCTCCAGGAGAAGCCCCGGCGCGCCAGGGCGTCCGAGGCTTTTTTTAGCTGTTTCCTGTCCGTGGGGTCTGTGACCCGCTTGGCCAGGAAGCGGTCTATGGCGTCGTCCGGCGCCTCCATCTCCCCCAAGGCCTCCTCCCAGTGCTCCCGGGGGACCTTGCGGCGGTAGAGCTCGTCCTTGATCTTATACAGCCCATAGCCCTTGGCCTGGTAGTGCCCCACCAGGGCCTTGGCGTAATCCAGCTCGTTGAGCAAACCGATGGCCTGGACCCAGGCGGCAATTTCCTCCGCCTGGCCTGGGGTGGCCCCCTTGGCTCGGAGCCGTTCCTTTAGCTCCCCGGCACTCAGGGGCCGGTGGCTGAGCCAGCCCACCGCCCGCTCCCGGAGCAGGGCCGTGGAGGCCGCGGCTTTCAAGGCCGTTAAGGTCTCCTCCCCTAACTCCATCCCCTGGTAGAGGGCGTGGTCCGCCACGGTCCCCTCTGGGATGTGGAGCACCTCGCCCCCCTCCAAGCAAGCCCGCCAGGGCTTCCCCGGCCGGGCTGGGGGGAGCAATTTCTCAAGGCGCATCGTCGTCGAAGTCATCGGCGCTTACGTCCACGCCCTTGGGCACCGTCAGCTTGCCCTCAGGCTTCCCCTCCGGGGGTTCCTCCGGGAGGGGCACAGCCTCCTCCGGCGCAGCCTCCTGGGCCTCCCCTTGGGCCTCGGTTTCCTCTTGGGGGGCCCGTCCGGCGGCCCGGGCGGCGGCCTGGGACTGGGCGCTCATGAGCTTAAAGGAGTTCTGGCGGATTTCCGCCTCCACCCGCTCGCAGATCTCCGGGTTGTCCTTCAAATACTTCTTGGCGGAGTCCCGGCCTTGGCCGATACGCTCCTCACCCATAGAGAACCAGGAGCCGCTTTTTTGGATGATGTCCAGCTTCACCGCCAGGTCCACCATCTCCCCGTATTTGGAGATGCCCTCGCCGTACATAATATCAAACTCCGCCTCCCGGAAGGGGGGCGCCACCTTATTTTTCACCACCTTCGCCCGGGTGTGGTTGCCGATGAGCTCGGTGCCGGACTTGATGCCCTCCACCCGGCGCACGTCGATGCGCACGGAGGAGTAAAACTTCAGGGCACGGCCCCCGGTGGTGACCTCCGGGTTGCCGTACACCACCCCCACCTTTTCCCGCAGTTGGTTGATGAAGATCACCACACAGTGGGTCTTGGAGATGGAGCCTGCCAGCTTCCGCAGGGCCTGGCTCATGAGCCGGGCCAACAGGCCCACATGGGAGTCCCCCATGTCCCCTACGATCTCCGCTTGGGGCACCAGGGCGGCCACGGAGTCCACCACAATCACGTCCAGGGCCCCGGAGCGCACCAGGGCCTCGCAGATTTCCAAGCCCTGCTCCCCGGTGTCCGGCTGGGAGATGAGCATGTTGTCGATGTTCACCCCCAGGGCCCGGGCGTAGACGGGGTCCAAGGCGTGCTCGGCGTCGATGAAAGCCACCTCGCCCCCCCGCTTCTGGGCCTCGGCGGCGATGTGCAGGGCCAATGTGGTCTTACCGGAGGATTCCGGCCCGTAAATCTCCACAATGCGCCCCCGGGGCACCCCGCCGATTCCCAGGGCCAGGTCCAGGGCCAGGGAGCCTGTGGGGATGCTCTCCACCTGCACCCGGCTGTTGTCCCCCAGGCGCATGATGGAGCCCTTGCCGTAGGTCTTTTCGATCTGGGCCATGGCGGTCTCTAGGGCCTTCTTTTTGTCTGCGGCGGGGGCGGCGGCCTCCACCGTCTTTTTCTTCTCTGCCATTTATGTCTCCTCCTGGGGCTCCGTTTCCCCGTCGTTCTTCTCCCCGTCGTCCTTTAGAATATAGGGGATGGTCCCCTCCACCACCCGGGGGATATGGGCCAGGTCCCTTGTAATGCGCAGCTGCTTGCAGCCCCGGCGCTTCATCAGCATGGCCACCTGCTCCGCCTGGCCGATGCCCACCTCATAGAGGATATGCCCCCCCGGCCGCAGCAGGGGGGTCCACTGCTCTGTGACAGAGCGGTAAAAATCCAGGCCGTCGGCCCCGCCGTCCAGGGCGATGTGGGGCTCGAAATCCCGCACCGAGGGATCCAGGCCGGGGATATCCCCAGTGGGGATGTAGGGCGGGTTGCACACCAGCAGGTCGAAGAGCCCCAGGGCGGCGTTGGGTTCCTTCAGGGCGTCCCCCTTCATGTGGATGGCCCGGGCCCCCAGACGGTTGCGGCGGACATTCCGGCGGCACAGGTCCAAGGCCTCGGGGCTGGCATCCACCAGCACCACCCGGGTGTTCTTCACCTCCGAGGCAATGGATAAACCCACACAGCCTGTCCCGGCGCACAAATCCAGCACCCGGAGGTGTTCCTCCTCCTCCCGCTCCCGCAGCCAGTCAATGGCCAGCTGGGCCAGGATTTCCGTCTCCTGCCGGGGGATGAGGGCGGCGGGGCTCACGTCCAGGGTCAGCTCCCGGAAGGACCACTCCCCCAGCACATAGGCCAGGGGCACCCCCTCCCGGCGGCGGTCCACCATGTCCCCCACGCGCTTGATGAAGTCGTCGTTGACATAGAGGTCTTGGTCCCGGAGGAGCTCCTCCTTGGTCTTGCCGCTGGCCACGCAGAGAATCTCTCGCGCTTCCAGGCCTGCGTTCTCCAACCCCACCGCCTTGAGGGCGTTGCGGGCATGAAATTTCAAATCGTGGTAGGTGAAGGCCACGGTAAATTCACCTCATCTTTTTCTATACCAGTTCTTTTACCAGGCGTCCTCCCCCTCCTGCTCCGGCAGGACCAGGGTAAGGGCCTGAATGGCCACCTCTAGCATGGACTCATCCGGCTCGAAGGTGGTAAAATTCTGCATCCACAGTCCCGGCGCGGCCAGGACCCGGGTGATGGGGTTGTCGTGCCGCCCGATGAAGCGGTTGAGCTCATAGGTCACCGCCACAATGATGGGCAGCATGGCCAGGTGCAGCAAAATACGGATGATGGGGTTCTCCGCCACCTCCCGTACCCCCGGCAGGGCAAACACCACACAGGAGGCCAACACGGCAATGATAATCACCACCACCAGGAAGCTGGTGCCGCAGCGGGGGTGGTGCCGGGGCATGTCCCGGACGTTTTCCACGGTGAGGTCCAGCCCCCGTTCGTAACAGAAGATGGTCTTGTGCTCCGCCCCGTGATATTGGAAGGTCCGGTGGATTTCCTTGAGCCGGGAGCAGAGGATCATATAAACGAAGAAGATCACCAGCTTGATGATGCCCTCTAACAAATTGCGCAGCCACATGGGGGCGTCCGGCGCGAAATACAGCAGGGCGGAGGTGGCCAGGGTGGGCAGGATGATAAACAGGGCGATGGCAAAGCCCAGCCCCGCCAACACAGCGATGGCAATGACCCATTTCATCAAGGCCTCGCTGCCAAAGTGCTTCTCAATCCACTGTTCCAGGCGGCTGGGCTGGGCCTCCTCCTCCTCGGGGTAGAACTCCGCAGACCACATCAGGGCTTTCACCCCTTTGACCATGGAGTCCAGGAAATTCACCACCCCCCGGATGAAGGGCACACCCAGGATGGGGTAGCGCTCCTTGATGAGCTTGAGCTCCTCCTCCCGGATCTCCAAGCCCCCCTCCTGGTTGCGGACCACGATGGCCTGCTTCTTGGGCCCCCGCATGAGGATTCCCTCCAACAGAGCCTGGCCGCCGATGGTGGTGCGGAAGCTGCAGGCTTCCTCTGGCGTTTGGGTTCGTGTTTGCTTCATAGTATCTCCTATATCTATTCCGGTGGGGCTGGGGGCCTAGCGGGTGGTGATCCCCATAGGCAGGCGGATTTCCGCCACACAGCCCCCTTGCTCATCGGCGGCGTTGAGGATGTTCAGCTCCCCGTTGTGCCGGGAGATGATCTCGTCGCACACCGCCAGGCCGATGCCGCTGCCCCGGGCGGTGGCGCTGCCTTTGTAGAACTTATACTTCACATTGGGCAATTCCTCCGGGGGGATGCCGGGGCCGTAGTCCCGGACGGTGATCACCACATCGCTGCCGTCGGGGTAGATGGCGGTGTCGATGCGTTTCCCCGTGCCGCCATGCTTGGCGGCGTTGTCCAGGAGGTTGCAAAAGACCTGCCGCAGCCGGTCCGGGTCCCCAGGGATGGGGTCGAACTCCTCCTCGCAGTCCTCGTGGTACACGGCGATGCCCTCCCCGGCCAAGAACTCGTGGTAGGTGTACACCGCGTCCTCCAGCTCCGCCTTGATGTCGATGGGCTCCACGGAGAGGGTAAAGCGGCCGTCCTCAATGCGGGAGAATTCCAACAATTCCTCCACCATCCCCGACAGCCGCCGGGCCTCGCTGGCGATGATGCCCATGCCCTTGCGCACGTCGGACTCGTCCCGGGCCTCGCCCCCCATGATGGTCTCCGCCCAGCCGGTGATGGCGGTGAGGGGGGTGCGCAGCTCGTGGGAGACGGAGGAGATGAACTCCGATTTCATGCTCTCCGCCTCCTTGATGCGGATGGACATGTCGTTGATGGCGTCGGTGAGGTCGCCGATCTCGTCGTCGAACTTTTTTTCCAGCTGGATGCCATAGCTCCCTGTGGCGATGCGCTGGGCAATGACGGTGATGTTCTCCACCGGGTCCACGATGGAGCGCACGAAGTAGATGTTGGAGATATACACAATCAACAAAATCCCCGCCGCCAAGGCCACCGCCGCCAGGGTAAGGATGGTGACATGCTGGTCCACCATGCGCATGGATACCACACAGCGGGCGAAGCCATAGAGCTCGCCGTCGTAGATCAGGGGGGCGGTGGCAGCGGTGATGCGGCCGTCGGACAGCTCTGTCTTGCCCCGCCAGGAGCACATGGCCTGCTCCTGGGCGGCCTTGGCCAGCTCTTCCGTGTCTGGCAGGCTGCCCACCGGGGTGGCCGGGTTGGTGCTGAGGACCACGTCCCCCTGGGGGCTGAGCAGCTGCATCTCCTCCTCCCCGCCCCGCTCGTAGGTCTCCACATAGTTCCGGGCCAGGGCTTCCCGCTCCTCCTGGGGGGTGTTGCTGGAATAGATGGTGAAGTAGTTGGAGGCGGTGGTGGCCCTGCCCTCCACATCTGTGAGGATATCGCCGTCGTAGTAGCTGCGGATGACCGCGGAGAAGGCAACCACCATCACCGCCAAGAGCACCACCAGGAAGCTGACGCTGTTGAGCAGCCACCGCCGGCGGATGCCCTTGGCCTGGAAAAAGGGGACCTTGTCCAGGATTTTGGAGAGAACGGTCTCGATTCGATGTAAGACCATCTTAAAATTCCCACTTATAGCCATAACCCCAGATGGTTGTAATAAAGGTGGGGCTGGTGGGCTCGTCCTCGATCTTCACCCGCAGGCGGCGGATGTTCACGTCCACGATTTTCAGTTCCCCAATGTAGTTCTCCCCCCAGACGGCTTTTAGGATTTCCTCCCGGGCCAACGCCTTGCCGGGGTTCTCCATAAACATGCGCATGATGGCAAATTCCACCTGGGTGAGCTTCACCCGCTGTCCATTCTTCTCCAAGGTGCGCTTGCGGGTGTTCAAGACGAAGGGGGGCTGTTGGATTTCCCCGTCGTCCAGGTTGTCCCCGCCGATGCGGCGGTAGAGGGCGTCGATGCGGGCGGTGAGTTCCGAGGGGGAGAAGGGCTTGGTGACATAGTCGTCGGCCCCGGTCATGAAGCCGGTGACCTTGTCCATCTCCTGGGAGAGGGCGGTGAGCATGATGATGCCAATCTTGGTGTTCCCCGCGCGGATGCGCCGGCAGACCTCGAAGCCGTCCATATCCGGAAGCATGATGTCCAGCAGGGCCACCCGCACGTCGGGGTTCAGCCGCAGCTGTTCCAGGGCCTCCTCGCCGGTGGCCGCCTCCACGGTCTCATAACCTGCCCGGTTCAGGTTGATGACGACGAAGCTGCGGATATTGGCCTCGTCCTCCAAAACCAGCACTTTTTTCATGGTTGCGCTCCTTCCCGTTGGGTCTCGTTTTCCCGCCCGGCCAGGGGCGGGGCAGGCCGGCGGCGGGGCCCTGGGGGCTGTCCCGCCGCCGGATTTCTCAGCTTTCCCTTCATCATACCATATTTATTTTTGATTTCCTATGGTTTCTTTCAAAATTTCTATAGAAAAACCCTTGCGAAGTGGCGCAAGCTGTTGTATAATCGTTCCAGTGCCTGCCGGTGTGATGGAATTGGTAGACGTGACGGACTCAAAATCCGTTGATGGCGACATCGTGTGGGTTCGAGTCCCACCACCGGCACCAGCCCTTGAAAGCCCCCAGCCCCTTCTACAAGGGGGCTGAGGGCTTCTCTTTATCTTTTATCTATGGTTTCTAAGAAAGTAGGTGTCTCAATGAAACACAAAATCGTATTCCCACTGCTCCTGGCCGCGGCCCTCACCCTTGGCACACTCCTGTCCGGCTGCTCCTCGGAGAGCGACGAGCCAAAGCCCCTCCTACAGTCCTTCACCGCCACCACCTTGGACGGCGGCAGCTTCACCCAGGCGGACCTGGAGGACAAGGACCTGACCATCATGAACTTCTGGGGGACATTTTGCACCCCCTGTGTGGACGAAATGCCAGACCTGGCCACCTTCGCCCAGGCCCTGCCGGACAACGTGGGCTTTCTCACCGTATGTGTAGACGTGGGTGGGGACCCCACAAACGCGAAGAGCATCCTGGACCAGTCCGGTTATGAGGGGATCACCTTGATATCCGGCGACGGGGATTTCGCCGCACTGGTCCAAGCCGTGCAGTCGCTGCCCACCACCATCTTTGTGGACAACCAAGGCAACCTGGTGGGGGATGTCATCGTAGGCGGACGGGAAAACCTCTCCAAGGATTTCCTTGCAGCCGCCAACAAGGCCCTAAAGGCCAGCGGAAAGGCGGAGATCAGCCTTGCGGACTAAAGCTGTCCTGTGGCTGCGCTGGGGCCTGCTGGGGACGGCGTTGGTCCTGCTGCTCCTGGGCCTGCTGAGGCAAGAACCTCTGGACATCCTACAAAAGGCGGTGAAGCTATGTCTGGAATGCATCGGGATCGGCTAACGGGGCCCCGCCGGCCCCGCCAGCGCCTGGTCCAACTGGTCTCCGCCGTTTTGATGAACGGCTACCTGATCGGCTTTCAAAAGGGCCGGATCTTCACCGGCCGCTCTAAGGCCATCTGCGTCCCTGTCCTCAACTGCTACTCCTGCCCCGGTGCCCTGGGGGCCTGCCCCATTGGGGCCCTACAGAGCTCATTGGGCGGTTTCGGACGCCAGTTCCCCTTCTACACCCTGGGCCTGTTGATGCTCTTCGGGGTGGTTTTAGGCCGGGTGGCCTGCGGCCTGCTGTGCCCCTTCGGCCTGGTCCAGGACCTGCTCCATAAGATTCCGCTGCCCAAGTTACAGGTCCCCAAAAAGCTGGACCGGCTTGCCCGGGGGGTGAAGTACCTGGTGCTGGTGGTGCTGGTGTTCCTCCTTCCCGCCCTGGTTATCCCCGCGTCCGGGGTGACCCCGCCATACTTTTGCAAATACCTCTGCCCCGCCGGGACGTTGGAGGGCGGCATCCCCCTGATGCTCACGAATCCAGCACTGCGGGACTTGGCGGGGGCGCTGTTTCATTGGAAGGTCCTGGTGCTGGCTGTTATCCTCCTGGCCGCTATGGCCATCCACCGCCCCTTCTGCCGCTACCTCTGTCCCCTGGGCGCCTTTTATGCCCTATTCAACCGCTTTAGCTTTTTTCAAATGCAGCTGGACAAGGAAGCTTGCGTAGGATGCAAACAGTGTGAGCGAGCCTGCCCTATGGGGGTGGAGGTCACGAAAGACATCAACAGCGGGGAGTGCATCCGCTGCGGAAGGTGTAAGGCGGTTTGCCCGGAGGGGGTAATTACCGCGGGATTCCCCCGGAGTAGGAAGCAAGAAAGCGCTGTCAAAATAGAAAACGATTGAAAATGGGCGGTACCTCAATTTGCGAGGTACCGCCCATTCTATCTATCATTCTTCTTGCGTTATATCTTCCATATTTTCAAGAGCATAGGTAATCATTTGATTGATCAATTCATTCCGGCTAATTCCGATTGCAGCAGCCTTTTGGTCGACGATCTTCAATGTATCCAATGAAATCCGCATGGAGATAACCTCCTTTTCCGGCTTTCGTGCCACAAACTTTCCCATCGCTCTTCACCCTCTTTCTTGACTATTGTATCGCTATCTGCTATGATAAAAAATATTCTAAATTAGCTATCAAAAATTGATATCGTTTATTGATTGGAGAAGTCGCAATGGCAGTATGTTCATTTTTAGGCCACAGAGAAGTATACGACATCAACATTGATGTTCGTATTCAACTGGCCGTCAATCGTATTGTAGAAAAAAACGAGCGTGTTGAATTTTTATTGTACCCCTGCGGCAACTTTTATGATTGGTGTTTACTGGCCGCGCTGCGGGCTCGCTCCCATAACCCAGAAAAAGTCACAATAACTCTTGTTCTTCAAGAAGAAGAATATAAACCCTACCTAAAGCAGGAACGAATCAATATCCCCCCTTGCATGATCGACAAAATTGTGACACCCCATATAGATATTGGGAAAAGCAAAGATGTCTCCATGCCATACAAGAAAATAAACCGGTGGCTCATTCAAAATTCTACCCATTTAATCAGCTATGTATATAAAAGTTTCCACGACCAAGTCAGTCCATTGCTGGATTTCGCACTGTCCAAACCTCTAGAGGTGATTGATATCACAAGTACCGAAACCATACAAGCCAGCTTGGAATGCGTCAGCAGTCTCTCTGGTAAAGAACTGTATGTTTTAGAAAAAATGAGCGAAGGTCATTCTATCAAAGAAATTTCAGAAAAAATGGCTCTAACCCTCAACCGAATCGGGCAGATAGCGCGGCATGGAGGTGCGGAAATTCGCAAGAAAATGCAGATCCGTTATCAGAGAGATATCTATTTAGGTAAGGA
>CAJUCB010000023.1:0-5706 GCA_910584805.1 uncultured Oscillospiraceae bacterium | reverse complement strand
CACAGACGTTTTCTTGTAGCATTTTTTCTATGGGTGAGGGTACCTATCAGTCGCTCAATGTCTTTGAGCACATCCTTGATTTTTTGATCAGAGCATATGACATCAAAAACTTCCATGTAGAACGCACATGCGTTCCCTCTACTTTCATGTATGTGCTGACCAAAAAAACAGGCCGAATTTACCAGGCCCGCATAACGGCTGTGACCGTTACAGAGGACGAGGATATCAGCGATAGCTGCTGTCCACCCTGTGATGCCGTGGCATATGTTGACCCATTGAGCTGCCCCAACCACTTAGGTGAGCTTGCGGACATGATAAGCCGTTCTGATTTTTGTATTTGTGACCTATCCACAAGCACTTGTTCAAACGCAATAAAGGACTACGCTTCCCAAACAGGGCATACAGCTTTGTTAGATATGAGCAAATCCTACCCAAAAGACAGGCTCACCACACTTTCTACATAAAAAGCGGCCCCAGGGCGGAGGCGCTCCACCCTCAGGGCCGGTCACGATGGAAATCAACGAAACAAGACCTCAGGTCGTTGTCTCAAACTTCATTGCCTTGGAATAAAACGTCCCCCGGGGCATGGCGCAGGCGGCGGCAGCCTCTTGGAGGGTCAGCTTCTTCCCCCGCCACGCCCGGTACACCTGGTCAAAGTTCTCCGGCAGGGGCGTGGACGGCCTACCAAACTTCACCCCCTTGGCCTTGGCCGCCTCAATGCCCTCCGCCTGCCGCTGGCGGATGTTGCTGCGCTCGTTCTCCGCCACGAAGGAGAGCACTTGCAGGACGATATCGCTCAAAAAGGTCCCCATGAGGTCCTTCCCCCGGCGGGTGTCCAGCAGGGGCATGTCCAGGACCACGATATCGGCCCCCTTCTCCTTGGTGAGCAAGCGCCACTGTTCCAAAATCTCCTCATAGTTGCGCCCCAGCCGGTCGATGCTTTTGATATAGAGCAAGTCGTCCCGCTGTATTCGCTTCACCATCTTTTTGTACTGGGGCCGCTGGAAATCCTTGCCGGATTGCTTATCCATAAACAGGTTTTCCTCCGGGATGGCCAGCGCCCGCAGGGCGGCCAGCTGGCGGTCCTCATGCTGTTCCTTGGTGCTGACACGAAGGTAACCATATTGATTCGTCAACATCTCTCTCACGCCTTTCTCTCTGTGGACGGAAACGGTTTTCCGTTTCATTTTCCCAGATAATGAGAGAGAAAGGAAGATGGACCCTGGGGGAAAACATAAAGCCTGGGGTGATAAAGGGAGGCCGTCTGCCACTACTGTAGCAGACGGCCTCCCTTATTGAATTCTCTACTTGTTATACTTCCTCATCAAACAAGACCCGAAGATAGTCCCGTTTGCCATAAATCACACGGTCTATATAGACATCACTGCCCTCTACCCGGTAGAAGCAGAGGTAGTTTCCCGTGACCAAAAAGCGGTGATCCGTATCCACACGCGCAATGGATGACAAGGCCGCCCCCGCAAAGGCATGTGTTTTCAACATACGTATGCTTTTCGTAATTTTAGTTATCGTCGCAAGTGCAGCCGTTGGATTTTTCAATTCCTCCGCAATATACGACTTGATTCCTGCCAGGTCTCTCTGTGCTGGCTCAGACAGATGTATTTTGTTCGTTGTATCGAATGCCGAGATGCTCCTCCACCTCCTCCAAGGTCAGCCACCCTTCCGTCTCCCCAGACCTGCGTCCGATTTCCAGCTCGTGCATCAGCCGGGCCATGGCCTGTTCCCGGTCATAGTCCCGGATATCCATGATAACATATTTCCCCCGCCCGTTTTTCGTCAGGAACACCGGAGCGTCCACGTCCACATTTTGCAGCACTTCCGTATAGTTTCGTAAATCAGAGATCGGTTTGATGTTCGGCATATCAGCCACCCCTTCCTATCCTCACGGTTTTCAGCCTATGGGAGTAGTATACCCCAAAGCGCTGTAAAATTCAACAGCAAATATGCAGCAGCCCGGACCGTATCTCTGGTCCGGGCTGCTCTATTTGGAGGGGACTACCGTTGTAGCGATTGTCAAAAGGCCTCCCGGAACCTCCGCTCGTAGGCCTCCTTCAGCTCATCCCGGAAATCCGGGTGGGCGATGGCGATGAGGTCCCTGGCCCGCTGGCGCAGGGTCCGGCCCCGGAGGTTGGCAATGCCGTACTCCGTAACCACATAGTGGGTCTCAAAGCGGGAGAGGGTGATGGGCCGGCCAGCGTCGAACTGCTCCACAATCCGGGAGGCCTTCCCCTTCATGGCGGTGGCGGGCATGGCAATGATGGACTTGCCCCCCTTGGAGAAGGAGGCCCCCCGGACGAAGTCCACAAACCCACCGGCCCCGCTGAAAATGGTATCGGCGCTGATGGAGTCCGCCGCCACCTGGCCGATGAGGTCCACACTGAGGGCGGAATTCACCGACACCACGTTGTCGTTCTGCCCAATGATCCTGGGGTCGTTGACATAGTTCACCGGGAAGATTTGCAGCTTGGGGTTCAGGCGGGCGTACTCATACAGCTCGTCCTGGCCATAGAGGTAGGTGACCACAGACACGCCTTTGTTGATGTTCTTCCGGCTGTTGTTGATGTTCCCCTGTTTCAGCAGCCGCAACGCCCCGTCGCAGAGCATCTCCGAGTGGACCCCCAGGTCGTTTTTCTCGTCCAAAAAGCTGAGGATGGCGTCGGGGATGGAGCCAATGCCCAATTGAATGGTGGCCCCGTCGTCGATGAGGCTGGCGCAGTGGGCACCGATCTTCCGCTCGATCTCCCCGATGGGGATAATGGGGCGGCGGAACAGGGGTTCGTCGCAGCGCACCGCCAGGTCGATGTCGTCAATGTGGACCAGGGTGTCGCCGTAGGTCCGGGGCATACAGTCGTTGATCTGGGCAATCACCAGCTTGGCGGTCTCGGTGATGCACTTGGTATAGTCCACCGTCACCCCGTAGGAGCAATAGCCCCGCTCATCCGGGGGCGAGAGGGTGATGAGGGCCACGTCGATGGGCAAAATGCCCTCGTAGAACAGCCGGGGGGACTCCCCAAAGAGGTTGGGGGTGTAGTCCGCCCGCCCCTCATTCACAGCGGCCCGGCTCCCGGGCCCGGCGAAGAGGGAGTTGTGCCAAAAATGGCCGGCGTACTGGGGCTGGGTATACTTGCAGGGGCCCAGGGCCAGCATATGTAGGACCTCCACATTTTGGTAGGCCTGGTAGTTGTCCAGCATCGCGTTGACCAGTGCCTGGGGTTCCCCCACGCTGTGGGCCAGGACCACCCGGTCCCCGGAGTGGATGGCCTGGACGGCCTCCTGGGCAGTGACGAATTTTGCCATGAGAAACGCTCCTTTCGACGCTCTGCCTCCCGTCAGGTCCGCGGCCCAGGGCGGCGTGGTTTGCTTTCTGGCTCTAGTATAGCGGCGCCAGGGCGGGTTTGTAAAACGAGGATTCTCGAAAGTAGCTTTCGAGAAATTTGAAGGAAGGGGCAGGTTCAGCGGGCCTAGGGGAAATCCTATCCACACAGTCCCAAACTCTCACGCAGCCATCCCCAGCCCCGCCGCCTTATGAAGTACCGCCCCCGCCCACCTCCTTTTTTCCCCTATTTTCGGTAAAATCCTACAGGAAAAGTCTCTTGACAGTGGCGGGACAAGCATGGTACTATAAGTACACCTATGAAAAGGGCTTTATTTTTGTGCGCAGATTAACGGTATCTGCCCGCAAACCCTTGACCGCATCGGACATAGGGAGGCAAAGAAAGCCGATCCAACCGTGTTCTTTTTCGCGCTCCCTAGAGCGCGTGGTATAGATAGAACTGTCGGGGACTGGCCTTCGCCTGGATAAGACGAGAGCCGGCTTCCGGCGCTTTCTTTTCCGGGGCCGAACATCGTAAAGGAGGTGCCGCGACATGGCAAAAGCCGGCGCACGGGTGAAGATCACCCTCAGATGCAACGAATGCAAGCAGCGCAACTACAACACTATGAAAAACAAGAAGAATACCCCTGACCGCTTAGAGATGAACAAGTACTGCCCCTTCTGCAGAAAGCACACCGTTCATAGCGAGACTAAGTGATGACGGCCCATATTCTCTCTAAGAAAGAAGGGTGAACCAACGAATGTCTGAAAAGGAAAAGCAGAACCTGGACGAAACCGAGATGACACAGAACAAACAGCCGAAGGACAGTAAGGAAGCCAAAGAACCCAAGGCCGCCAAGCCCAAAAAGGACAAGGCCAAGGCCGAGAAGGACAAGAAGCCCGGCGTGGGCAAGCGCATCGGCCGCTTCTTCCGGGAGCTGAAGGCAGAGCTGAAAAAGGTCGCCTGGCCCTCCCGCGCGGAGACCCTCAGGAACACCGGCATTGTGATCGTCTGCGTCATCGTCGTGGGCGTCATTGTCTGGATCTTCGACGGCATCGCAAGCGCCCTCATCGACGCCCTGCTCTCCCTCTTCGGCCGCTGAGGTTTAGGAGAACATTATGGCTGAAGAAGCGAAATGGTATGTGGCCCACACCTATTCCGGGTATGAAAACACCGTAAAGGCCACCATTGAAAAAGCTGTGGAAAACCGCAACATGGGTGAGCTCATCCAGGCGGTGAACATCCCCCTGGAGACCGTCACCGAGATTACCGACGCCGGCCCCAAGACCGTGGAGCGCAAGGTGTTCCCCGGCTACGTGCTGGTGAAGATGGTGATGACCGACGAGACCTGGCACCTGGTGCGCAATGTCCGGGGCGTCACTGGTTTTGTGGGCTCTGGCAACAAGGCCATCCCCCTCACCGAGACGGAGATTTCCTCCCTGGGTGTGGAAAAGCGGGAGGTCCTGGTCAGCTACGAGGTGGGCAGCAGCGTGCGCATCACCGACGGCGCCCTGGAGTCCTTCCTGGGCACCGTGGAAGAGATCGACACCGAGCGCCAGAAGGTCCGGGTCGTGGTGTCCATGTTCGGCCGGGAGACCCCGGTGGAGCTGGATTTGGACCAAATCGAGTCCATTTAACAGTGGGGGGGACCCCTTCCGCTGTTCGTTATGACTTGCGGGGCGCGGCCCCGCAGGCGTGGGAGGAGCTTGCCGCTCCGTCCAACCACATTTACAAAATGGAGGTGCTCTAAGTGGCACAGAAAGTTACTGGATACGTCAAATTACAGATTCCCGCCGGGAAAGCAACCCCGGCGCCCCCCGTGGGCCCTGCCCTGGGCCAGCACGGCATCAATATCTCCGCCTTCACCAAGGAGTTCAACGAGCGCACCAAGAACGACGCCGGCCTGATTATCCCCGTGGTGATCACCGTTTACGCCGACCGCTCCTTCTCCTTCATCACCAAGACGCCTCCCGCGGCTGTCCTCATCAAGAAGGCCTGCAACCTGGAAAAGGCATCTGGCGTGCCCAACAAGGAGAAGGTGGCCACCATCAGCAAGGAAGACGTGCGCAAGATCGCTGAGACCAAGATGCGCGACCTCAACGCCAGCAGCATCGAGGCTGCCATGAGCATGATCGCCGGCACCGCCCGCTCCATGGGCGTGGTCGTAGGCGAGTAAGGGGGTAGAAGCAAATGTTTAGAGGAAAGAAATATCAGGACTGCGCAAAGCAGATCGACAAAACCAACCTGTACGACACCGCTGAAGCGATGGATCTCATCGTCAAGACCGCCCCCGCCAAGTTCGACGAGACTGTGGAACTGCACGTGAAGCTGGGCGTTGACTCCCGCCACGCCGACCAGCAGGTCCGCGGCGCCA
>CAJUCB010000022.1 GCA_910584805.1 uncultured Oscillospiraceae bacterium | reverse complement strand
TTACACATAGACGACACCTCCTCATCCAGTTTCTGCGTCATTGGGATGTCATACTCATCCTCTAAGAGTTTCTTTTTGTCTGTCACACTGGTTTCGTTGGAGAACAACACATCCAGCATCTTCAATACGCCCTGGTAGTTCTCCCCCTCTGGCTTGCCCAGACAGAGCATGACAACGGACAGCAGGTCGTAGTCTTTCGCAGGTTCTATGGATTCCCCTACCAACCGTTCTTCCACCAAACGATAGCGGTTGATGGTATTTTCCTTCCGTTTGGGCGGGTCCATGCAAACCCAGATGGAATAGACTTTTTTGATCTTCTCGTAGTGGGACCCGGTAAACTCCCGGCCATACTGGGAGGAAATCATCCGGCTGCCATAGTATATGCCCCGTTTCAGGATAGGATAGCCGGGGTAGTAATCATTCTGGGCTTCCACGTTGACGATCAAGGCGATTACATCTTCTGTGCCGGGGACGATAGCCCGGAAGCGGATATCATAAGTGACCGTACCCTCATGGATGGATTTATCCTCGGTATCCAAGCCGTGGATCACCGTGCCGCTCTCATCCGGCAACACCGGGATAGCGGACACCTGGGGCTGCCCCTCAATATACTGCTCCGCAATCTCCCGGACATTGCAGTCCCGATACTCTTCCAGACAGGACTTCATAATCCACGCCAGGATAAACTTTTCCGACAGCACCCGCTTACACGCTGCGTCGTACCGGGCATTGGTATCTGCCAGCCCTTGGGCCATGGTTGTCCCTATATCCACGGGCCTCACCTCGTTGTCTCTATTTTACCACGGCTGCCCCGGAACGTCCATCCCTTTTTCAGGGGCCCAACAACTCCCGCTTCCCCTGCCGCCAACAGGCCAGGGCACACAGGGCCGCGCCCAAAGCCAGTAGAGCCAGCACACACAGCAGCTCCGCCCCTGGAAACAGGGTGGCGGTGCCGCCCGCAAGCACAGGCCGGTTGAAAAAGGCGTATTTCATCACCCAAGGGGCGAAGAGGGCACCAGCCAGCAGGAATAAGGGTACCGCCTTGAGCAGCATGGCCACGTAGTTGCCGCTGTACTGGGACAGAAATACCGTCAAGGCCCCGGCCCCCAGACCTAAGAGCAAACACATCCCCACCAGCACCAGGAGGTATGCCCCAAAGCTCCAGTCGAACCAGGGGAACAGTGCGCCGCTGTAGCGGTTGTAGAGGGAGAAATCCCGGAAGCGTAGGGGGCCCTGGCTGAGATAGGGGAGGGCATAGGCGGCCAGGTTTACCACCGTGAGCACCAAGGCGCTCACCAGGGCGGCGGCCATCTGGGCTTGCAGCACCCGCACCCGCCCCTGGCGGGAGGCCCATTGCTGGGGACGCATCCGGTGGAGGCGGTCCCGCACCAGGGTGGGGGAGAGCAGGAGCACCACGCTGAGCACCACCCACAGGGCTAGGTGCTGGGCGTACTGGCTGGTGGAATCCAAAACAGACTGGGGCAGGTAGCCCCGGCCTCCGGCGTCCAAGGCCCGGATGCGCTCCTGAAGGTGTTGGGGGGCGGCTTGGAACGCGGCGGTCTGGTAGTAGCTGTTATGTTCCAGGTTATCGTATGCTTCCAGGAAGCTGTCCAGGGCTTGGATTTGGTAATAGTTTGTCACTTCGGGGATGGGGCCATTTGTCCCCGCGTAGGGATAGGCCTCTTGGAGGGTATTCCAGTCCTCAATGCCGTTGCGCTCCTGGTATTCCAGGGCCGCTTGGCTGTAGGCCAGGAAGCTGTTGTAGTCGTGGAAGGGGAGGTTTTGGTAGAACGCCACATCCCGCTTCCATTCCTCCCAATCGAAGGGATAGCCGTGGCTCATGTCGTAGTCGTACCTTTCCTGCAGCGACGCCAGCCGCCGCTGGGCGAAGCCTGCAAGCAGGCTGGAAAACTCCTCCAGCATCCTCTCCCGCTGCCCGTCCAGCTCTGCCCGCTCCTCCGGCTCCAGGGTGGGGCCGTAGCGCTGGGCCCAGCCGCTGGAAAGCTGGAACAGGGCCTTGGCGTTCTCCCCGTTGCTGAAATACTCAATGGAAAAGGAGGCGAAGAGGAAGAAGTATACCACCCCCAGCACGGCCAACACGGCCAGGACCAGGGGGTTGATGATTTTGAACAACTCCTGTCGAAACAGGCGCATGTCAGCTCACATCCTTTCTGGCGAGGAACCACGCCGCCAAGGCCCCGCCTCCGGCAAAGAGGGCCAGGCACAGCAGGGTGGCCTTGGTCTCCTGCCAGGGCACCAGGGCGCTGAGCCCCAGCTCCGTAAACCAGCCGGAGAGGCTCAGCCAGGTGGCGGTGGGTTGGAGGTTTAGGAGGAAATAGCCCTGCCAGGCCTCCTCCTGGGCGGCAAGGGTTTGGAGGTAGGTGCCCCCCAGCAGCAGCAGGACCAGCAGCAGGGCGGCGGAATAGACGTTGGGGGTCAGGGCCCCGATGAGCCCCGCCAACAGGGCGCAGGCCCCGCAGAAGAGCGTCCCCAGGGCGACCGCTGCCGCCAGATAGCCCCCCACGGTGAAGTCCGCCCAGGGGAGGAAGGGCCGCCGCACCAGCAGTTCAGTGATGTAGTTGAATTGGCTGGACACACTGGCCCCCCAGACCCCCCGATAGTCCCACAGGGTGAAGTAGGCGGCGAGGGTCACGGCACACAGCAGCAGGAACAGCGCCCCCGCCGCCAGGGCCCCGGCGGTGAGCTTCCCCAGCACCAAGCGCCGCCGTCCGGTGCGGGTGCTGTACACCATGAGGGTGGTGCGGTGCATCCCCTCATAGCCCAGGAGGAACAGGGTGCCGAGCATCCCCAAGATGGCCCCCTCTGCGGTCAGGGCCCGGAACAGGGTGCCGTAGAGGAATTGATGGGCGGCCTGGGTGGCGGGGCCGGCGTAGAGGTCCAGGGCCGCCTGGGTCTGGGCCAGATGGGCCTGGCGGGGGGCCAGCTTGGCATATTTCTCCGCCATTTTCTCCTGGGCCCAGGGGGAATGCTGTAAGACCCCATTTTGATAGTACGCGCACAGCTTGTCTAGCTGGAAGGTCTCAAAGATGTTTTCCCCTGTCCTGGCGGCGTCCAGGACGGCACTGCCGTATTCACTGGGGGGCCGCTGTTCCAGGGCCTGGACAAAGGCCCCGTCCATCCGCTGCCCCAGGGTGGAGGCCAGGGCGCTGCCCTGGTTGAACCAGCCCCGGAGGCCGTCCGCCTGATACAGCAGCAGGCCGTTGAAGGCCAGGCACAGGGCCAGGAAGCCCCATAACACCGGCAGGCGCAGCAGCTTGCGCCATTCATGACACAGCAGCCTCATAGGCTCCCCTCCTGGTAAATGGACAGGAAGGCGTCCTCCAACCCCGGCTCCACCGCCACGCCGCCCGGGGGCGGCTCCGGACAGTACAGCCGCTGCACCGCCCCCTGCTCCCCTTGCCGTTCGCTGAGGAGCCGTTGGCCTGGGGCCAGAGGGAGGCCCAGGGGCAGCTCAAAAATCTTCCCCTGGAATGTTTGGCACACCGCGGCGGGGCTGTCGCAGCAGAAGAGCCTGTGGTCCCGGAGCATGACAATCTGCCCGGCGATGGTCTCGATGTCCGAGACGATGTGGGTGGAGAGGATGACAATGCGCTCCTGGGCGAAGCTGTGGATCAGGTTCCGAAAGCGCACCCGCTCCCGGGGGTCCAGCCCGGCGGTGGGCTCATCCAGGATAAGAAGGGCCGGGTCGGTGAGCATGGCCGCGGCGATGCCCACCCGTTGGAGCATCCCGCCGGAAAAGGTTTTCATGGGCTTGTCCATGGCCTCCGAGAGGCCCACCAGGGCCAAGAGCTCCTCCGCCCGGCGTGCCCCCTGGGCCTTGGGCAGGCATTGCAGGGCGGCGGTGTAGCCCAGGAAGCGCCGGGGGCTGTAGCTGGGGTAGTAGCCGAACTGCTGGGGCAGGTAGCCCAACAGGGCCCGGTAGTCCGCCCCCAGGGCGAAGATGTCCTCCCCCTCCCATAAAATCTGCCCCTGGGTGGGGAAGAGCAGGGTGGTGAGGAGCTTGATGAGGGTGGTCTTACCCGCCCCGTTGGGGGCCAGGAGCCCGTAGACCCCAGGGGTGAAGGAGAGGGTGATGTCCTCTAGGGCGGTGAATGATCCAAAGCGTTTCGTAACGTGTTCAACAGACAGTGCCATCAAGACGGCCTCCTTTTTGTGCTGCCGAGAGAGTCCGGCGCAGACGATATAGGAACAGCCCCAGGGCCCCGGCGGCGAAGAGGAAGCAGACCAGGGCGGGGGTACACAGAAGCAGCAGGGCTACCAGCTTAAACCGGGTCAGGGCCACCCCCAGAAACAGCCACAGAGCCGGGAGGGCGAGGCTGTCCTGGCCTAGGAACAGGGTCAGGGCGGCGTAGAGGAACAGGCAGGCGTAGGAGGCCCCCAGCATCCAGAAGAAGGAGCCCTGCTCCCCCATGAGCTGCCAGAACAGGTAGTTCATGGGCAGGCACAGGACGGCGGCGGCCCCGCCGAACACCGCCGTGCGCAGGGATAGGAGCAGCTCCGGGGTGATGAGGCAGGTGCGTTTCCACTCCAAGGTGCCTTGGAGCCGTTCCTGCCAGGTGGTGAGGGCCTGAAGGGTGGCGTAGAGCAGGGGGGCGGTGAGGACCACCAGGGGGGCCAATCCCTCTGGCGGCAGGCCGTTGAAGGCGGCCAGGGGGTCACCGGGGGGGTAATACGCGGTACCGCTGTAGGCCAGATAGTTGGCGGCCAGGGCGGCGGGGAGCAGCCCCAGGAGGAAGAGCAGGCCCCCCAGGCGCAGGCTGTCCTGTACCCCGAAGAAGAGCACCTCCGGGGACAGCTGCCGCCACAGGGGCTGCCGGGGGGAGAGGCCTTGGGCGGCGATGCGCCGGATGGCGGCCTCCCGCTCCTGGGGGGAGGGGAGGGGGATGCGGTCATTCATGGGAAAACTCCTTTCTCAGCCGCCCCAGGAGGCGGTAGTATTGGCTCTTCACCGCGCTCTCCCCCAGGCCCAGGATGGCGGCGATTTCTGGAAAACTTTTCTCCCCGTAGAGGCGCAGGCGGAACACCGCTTGGAGCTGGGGGTCCTGCCGGGCCACATAGGCCTCCACCTGGGCTAAGAGCTGGCGGTCTTGGAGCTGTTCCAGGGCCCCCTCTGGGGCGGGGAGTTCCAGGCTGTCCAGGGGGACGGTGACCGGCTGGAAGCGGCGGCGGCGGTCGATGGACTTGTTGGTGGCGATGCGGTAGAGCCAGGTGCGGAACCCGGCCTTCCGCCGGTCGAAGCGGGGCAGGGCACGCAGGACTGCCAGGAAAATGTCCTGGGTGAGGTCCATGGCGTCCTCCTTGTGGCCGGTCTGGCGGTAGGCAAAGACATAGATCTCGTTGTAATAGGCACCGATGAGCGCTTCGGCGGATGCCTGGGCCTTGTCGCCGTGGCGCTGGATGTCCCGGACCCATTTGCTCTCTTGGTCCATGGCCTCACCCCCTTATGTTGATATATTCGTTATTTTGGGCGTATCGTTGCAGGAAAATGAAAAATTTTTATGGTTGAACGGCCAGGGCCGGGAACCTCTTGGGGTTCCCGGCCCTGGCCGTGTTATCAGCTTGTTTGGGGTCAGGCCTTTTCGGCCCCCGGCATTATGAACCGTCAGGGGTCGTTGAGAACGAAGCGTTCCAGGGCCAGGGCAACCGCGTCCTGGTCGCAGGAGGCGGTGATGTGGTTGGCGGCGTCCTTGACCTCTGGGTCGGCGTTGGCGGGGGCCACGCCGATGCCGGCCAGTTGGAGCATGGAGATGTCGCTGGCCCGGTCCCCCATGGCAAGGACCTCCTGGGGGGAGAGCCCCAACAGCTCCAATAAGTAGCGCAGGGATTCCCCCTTGTCGATGCCCTGGGCAATCACTTCCAGGTCCCGGGGGAAGGGGTCGGCAAAGGCGATTCCCGGCAGGGGGGCAAGGCGTTGGTACAGGCGCTGCTTCTCCGCCACGCTGTCTGTGAGGAAAAACAGCTCCTCCACCGCTTCCCCATCCGCCAGGAGGAAGTCCTCCACGGTGCCGGGGAGGACCTTGCGGCTGTCCAGCACATAGCGGCGCATGGCGGGGTCGGCCTGGTAGCGCTGGCATAGGGCGTCCAGGTCCCCCTGGGAGAGGTAGCCCACCCCCGCCCGGAACACCTCCCGGATCATGGGGAAGTCCCGGCAGGCGTCCAGGACGGCCAGGGCGGCCTGGGCGGAGAGGTGGCGCTCTAGGAGGATGGTATTCCGGGCCAAGTCCCGGATGGTGGCCCCGTTGGAGGTCACGGTGTAGCGCAGCCCTGGCAGGTCCAGGACGCAGGGGGGCAGGCCCTGGAAGGGCCGGCCGGTGATGGGGACCATGAGGATGCCCCGTTCCTCCAAGGCGGCTAGGGCCGCCAGGTTCCGGGGGGAGATCAATTTCTCGCTGTTGAGCAGGGTGCCGTCCAGGTCCAGGGCGACCAGGCGAATGCGCGGCATGTCCAGCCCTCCTTTTTTAGTCGTATTTGTTATGGCACAGGGGTAGGGGGAAAAACAGCGTGCCGCAGGGGCTGCGGCACGGATTTCTCACTGTACCCCCCGGTAGTAGAGGCCGCGGGTAAACTGCTCTGGGGGTGGGTCCCCCTGTTGGTAGGCCCGCACCACGGCGGCGCACTGGCTGGCATCCTCCCGGAGGAAGTGCAGGCGGAGCCAATGGGCCCCCGCCGCGGCCAGGGCGTCCTGGCGGTCCGCCAGCCACAGGCACTTGCCGTTGAATAGCTCACTGCGGCCCCCCCAGGCTGGTTCCACGGGGAAGTCCGCCCCCTTCCGGTCCCGGAGGTCCAGGGCGTCTTGTCCCCCCTGGTTGCCTGGCAGGTCCTGCTGGGTAATCATCAGGGGGAGCTGCCCGTAAGCCAAAAGCTCAAATTCCAGGGGCTTTTCCAAATCCCGCAGCTGTTCCAAGCGCCCCTCAAAGCTCCCGGTGGCGGAGACGAAGCCCAGCCGGGCCAGCTCCCGGGCGGTGAAGCTGTTGAGCAGCCCTAAGTCGAAATCCCCCCGGGGGGCAAAGCCGAACTCTGCGGCCAGGGGGAGTTGGCCGATGTGGTGGAGCAGGGCGCAGTCCACTCCGGCCGCCTTGGCGGCGGTGAGCTCCCGGCGCAGCTGGGGCAGTTCCCGGTCCCAATAAACCCGGGGGAAGGACACGGCGAAGCGGGTGCCCGGATAGCGGGCGGCCCAATCCGCCAAGGCATCCTGGTGGGCTTCCAGCGCCTGGCTGGGCAGATACACCAGCCCCGGCCCCAGGGCCAAGGCTTCCTCGGAGAGCTGTTCCCAGCGCCGGAAGGACAGGGACAGCTTGGGGGACTGGCCAGAGGGCACCCCCTTCCCAGGCAGGGTGAGGGGCAGGGTGCGCCGGGGGGGGACTGCCGTCCGGGCCTGGTCCATGGCCTCTAAGGCCTGGCGGCGCAGGGAGTTTACCGCCGACAGGGGCACAGATAGTCCCTCCTCCACCTGGGCCTGTACGGTGGTAGGGGTGTAGACGGTGCCGCCGGTTTTCCTCAACTGGGCTTCCAGTTGTTCCTGGGTCATGGCCCGGGTGCGGGCGGCTTCGGGGCAGTCCCCCAGGGCCACCACCTGATGGCCCTGCTCGTCCTTGGCCGCCACGGTCAAGGGCTGGTCCCGGCGCAGCTGGGCGAAAATGGACAGGGGCACCCGGCGCTGTTCCCGGGCATAGTCCTGGCGTGCCTGGGCAAAGAGGGCCTCCGGCTCCCGCTGCCCTTCCGGACGGGTGCCCAGCATGGCGGGGCCTACCTGGTCCTGATAGTATCCGTCGGTGAAGCCCCGGGAGAAGGCGGCCTCCAAGGTCTCCCGCTCTGCCGGGGTGGGGGCGCGGCGGCCCCGGAGGGCGGCGGCATACACCCCGGTGACCAGGGAGACATACTCCGGCCGCTTCATCCGCCCCTCAATCTTCACACAGGCCACCCCCATGTCCTCCAACTCCGCCAGGGCATCCACCAGGGCCAAGTCTTTCAGGGACAGGGGATGCCCCTTGCCGCCCCCAGGGGCCTGGTAGGGCAGGCGGCAGGGCTGGGCGCACAGCCCCCGGTTGCCGCTGCGGCCCCCCACCATGGCGGAGAGGGCGCATTGGCCGCTGTAGCACAGGCATAGGGCCCCGTGGGCGAACACCTCCAAGGCAATGGGGGAATGCCGGCAGAGGAATTTTAGGGCGTCCTTTGGCAGCTCCCGGGCCAGCACCACCCGTTCCAGCCCCAGGTCTGCGCAGGCCTGGATGCCAGAGAGGGTACACACGGTCATTTGGGTGGAGCCGTGGAGGGGCACGTCAGGGCAGCTCTCCCGGAGGAGCTTGGCCACCCCCAGGTCCTGGACCAGGATGGCGTCCACCCCGGCGGCGCTGGCCTGGGCCCCCAGGCGGGCGGCCTGGGGCAGCTCCCGGTCGGTGAGCAGGGTGTTCATGGTCAGGTAAACCTTCACTCCCCGGAGGTGGCAATAGGCCACCGCCTGGGGCAGCTCCTCCGGGGTGAAGTTTTTGGCATTTTGCCGGGCGTTGAGGGGGCCGCAGCCCAGGTATACTGCGTCCGCCCCGGCCTGGACGGCGGCGCGCAAGGCCTCTTGGGACCCAGCAGGGGCGAGTAGTTCCATCATTCAGTTTCACCCTTGCTGCTGGGTTTTGCCTTTTTGCGCCTGTCCCCCATCTCTTTGGAGAGCCGGGCGTTTTCGTCCAAAGCCTCTTTCAGTTGGGCGCGCAGGTTGTCGGTGACCTGGCGCTCCTTGCAGCAGCGGTCGGCCAGGTTCATCGCGGCCAGGACGGCCCCGTCGGCCAGGGAGAGGGTGGTGCCCTTCAGGGCTTCTTCCAGGGCCTTGTTCACCATCTCGGCGCAGGCCAGGATGTAAGCCTCGTCCTCGTCTGCTACGATGCGGTATTGTTGGTTGCGGATTACGACTGTAATGGGCGTTGCCATGTGGATTCCTCCTCAAATAGTTCAGGTCAACGGAATTTTGTAGATAGTATACCATAGTTTCGGTTTTTTGTCGATGGATTCCCCTGGGAGTAAAAAAATCCCACCCTTGACAACGGGGGGATTTTCGCTATCATGGAGGGGAGAGAGGAGGTGCTTAGATGGAATTCAGTTTCATGACCCATTACGACCAGCGCACCATGGCCACCCTGGCCCGGGTGCTGCGCAAGACGGTGCGCGCCAGCTACAACCGCCGGCTGCGGATGGTAGGCCTGTTTATCGTGGCCTTTGCCATCTTCCTGGCCCTGCCCACGGGGGGGCGGTTCTCGTCCCTGAGCCTGTTCACGACCCTTCTTCCGGCGGTGGTGATCCTGCTGGTGATGGCCTATGAGGACCGCATCAATGGTGGTTTTGCCCTCCGGCGCATCCCCCGGGAGAAGCGGCAGGTGCTCAGTGCTTTCAACGACCAGGGCTACCGCTTGGCCAACGGGTCAGGGGACACGGTGTGGCGCTATGACAACATCGCCCAGGTGGCGGAGACCCCCTTGTATTTTGTCTTTCTCTTTGACCACAGCCCCGCCCAGCTCTATGACAAGACCAGCCTGGAAGGGGGGACGGCGGAGGCGTTCCGGGGCTTTATCCGGGAACGCACGGGCCTAGAGGTTCAATACATAAAATAAGCCGCCCCTGGGCGGCGCTTTGACCGCAAAAAAGGAACGCGGCCCGGAAAACCGGGCCGCGTTTTGCGCGTGGGAAAGGGAGCTTACTTGGCCTCGTTCTGGCGCTTCTTCTCATCCAGGAAGAAGTAAGCCAGGCCGGCGCAAGCAACCAGGCCCAGGACCATCCAGAGACCGCTGTTGTCTCCGGTGGCCGGGACATCTGCCAGGGGGACGTCCTCCTCGGGAATGTCCACCAGGGGCACTTCGGGGTCAGGCACCTCTACCACAGGGGTGGCAGGGGCGCGGGGGACATCCGGCTCGGGAATCTCCACCAGGGGGGGCTGCTCGTCAGGGATTTCCACCAGGGGGGGCTCCTCATCAGGGATGTCCACGGGGGGTTCCTCGGGAATTTCCACCAGGGGAGGCTCCTCATCAGGGACGTCCACGGGGGGTTCCTCGGGGACTTCCACAGGGGGCTTCTCGGGCTCCACGGGAGGCTTCTCGGGCTTCTCCACGGGAGGCTTCTCGGGGGGATTCTCCTCCTTGGGAGGCTCTACAGGAGGAGTTACGGGAGGCTCCACAGGGGGAGGAGTTACAGGGGGCTCCTCGGGCTTCTCGTACACGTTGTTGAAGTGGATGCCGTCGGCTTCCTTCCAAGTCTCGTTGCCGTTTTCATCAAGACCATTGCACTTTTCGATTTTGATGTTGTCAATGAGACGGGTGATGACACTGTAAGCATTGCCACCAATCGTCGCTTCCACAAGGTCATACGAAATATCAATGGTAACTTTGTACTTGGAGGAATCGTACTTGACGTTATCCTTAACGTTGTTGTCGTCCACTCCCGTGGTGTCCTCGGTGACATAGAACACAAAGGAAGTGTTCTCAGTAACAGCCCCGAACTTATCGGAATACACCTTATCCTTGGAGAAATCGAAGCTTGCATCACCATTTTCGTCGTTAGTCATTTGGCCAACAACATTGCCATCGGCATCTTTCAGTTCAAAGATAAATTCGTTGTCCTTCAAGGCAGGAGCATCTACCCGATCCGCAGCGTTCTCAAGGGTCTTGTTCAGCTCCAGCTCGGGGGCATTCTCTGTCTCTTCGGTGTTATTAGCGCCAATGGTCAAGAGACCATTGTTGGCGATACCGCCGCCGTCCATTGCGGAGTAGTTGCCACTGATGAGAACACCGCCGCCAGTGGCAGCATTGGCGGCAGCCCATGCTGCTGCGATTGCCTTATCGCTGGCATTGGAAGTCAGGCCCAGGAGCTGGTCACCATAGATGGCTGCCGTGGGGTCTTTGACCTCTGTAAGCTGGGCACCCGATGTGTCAGTATAAGAGTCAAAGTTAATCTTCCAGCCAGCCCAGTTGGCCATTTCGCCACCCAGCATGATCAGACCGATCAATGCACCGGGGGCGCCAGTCTCAACTGTGGTTTCATCTTTCACGTTTTTGTCGCCAGCAGAGAAGATGTCCATCGCACCAGCGGCCAGCTTATCCGCACCAAACTGCGACCAAGCGTTTTGACCGTCAACTTTGGCGTTCCCGGTTTTATTACCGTTTCCATTGGCGATATTTTCAAAAATGCCTGCACCATTAGTGGAAAACATGACGGTTTTGCCATGGACGCAAGCTGCGATACCACCGCCGAAGTTGGCGGCTACATTTGCAGTGATGATAGCGTTGACCAAGTCCAACGTGCCGGTGTTCTCGACATAGATGCCACCACCGCCCAATTCTGTTTTAGTTTCGGTGCGGTTGTTGGTGATTTGGCCAGCGCTGATATGGCCTATGCCCTTGATATAGATGCCGCCACCTTCACCGACTGTGGCAGTATTACCGTCAACAGTGCCGCCAGTCATGGTGAATTTGGAGTCACCTGTTTTATCAGTATCCATACCAATAAACACACCGCCACCTTCGGCAGCGCTATTGTTAGAGATGATGCCGCCGCTCATGTTGAACGTACCGCCGTTCAGCACGGCAACACCACCACCGCGACCGAAGCAATCGGAAACCGTCTTCTTGTCGTTCGTATCGGCAGTATTGTTCGTGATTGTACCGCCGCTCATGTTGAACGTACCGCCATTTACATAGACACCACCGCCAGCGCTATACTTTCTTGTAGAATTAAAGAGAACTTCCTCAGCATTGTTGTCAGCAGCCTTGTTACCAGAGATTTCGCCACCACCCATGGTGAAGGTAGCATTGTTTCCCACATACACGCCGCTGCTCTGGTTATGGGAGATCGTTGTGCCTTTGTTCATCACAAAGTTGGCACCGCCTGCCAAAGTCACACCATTGTTACCGTTGCCTGTAATGGTGACACCATTCGTGGTAAGCGTGCTGCCATTTTTGACAAAGACACCGTTGCCAGCTTTGTTGGTGATGGTGCCACCGTTGAGCGTCAGCGCAAGGGGATTTTTGCCATCGCCAACTGTGATTGCAGCAGTGTCCGCAGTGCCAGCGTTCAGAACGTGGTTGCCCAAGTTCAGAATCAGTTGCCCTGCGCGGCCAACGATATTCAAGGGCTGGAACGTCTTGGTGTCGAAGTCCTCTGCAAGAGTAATCTCCGTCACGTCGACATTCTTGATGGCCTCGACTAGCGCCTCATAAGTGCTAACTTCCGCCTTGCTCTCGTCCTCTTCCAACAGAGCGCCCACATCATCGAGGGACTCCATCAAGTTGGACACCTTGACCAGTACGGGGTCAACCAGTGCCATTTCCTCTTCGGTCAGGGCACCGAACAGCGCCTGCACCTTGTCCAGCAGTGCGGAAATGCTCTCAAAGTTCTCCTTGGTGACGCTGTCGGGCAGGCCTGCCACGGCGTCCAGGAACTTCTGGGCAGCTTCGGAATAGGTCACTTCCTCGGTGGGCTCCTCGTCAAGGACTTCCTCCTCGTCTGTGCTCTCTTCCTTGTCTGCGTCCTCCTCGGCCTCTTCCTCGGGGGTCTCGCTGTCGGCAGCGTCCTCTTCGGCGGCGTCCTCAGGGGTCTCCTCCTCAGGGATCTCCTCCTCAGCGTCTTCCGCTTCGGCGTCCTCCTCGGGGGTCTCGTTGTCGGTAGCGTCCTCGTCGTTGGGTTCCTCGCTGTTGGTTTCCTCGTTGGTCTCCTCCTGGGCAGTGCCCTCCTCAGCGTCCGCTCCTGGTTGGTCTCCTCCTCGGGGGTCTCTACCGGGGTGGTTTCTTCTTTTTCTTCCGTGGCGTCCTGCTTGGGGGCTTCCGGTGCGGAAGCCTCGCCGTTGTCAGCAGGCGCCTTGTCAACGGGGCTGGTGGTCTCGTTGGCCTCAGGTGCAGCGGGCTCGGAGACCGACGGGGTCTCGCCACCCTCCAGCTCCGCCGCGAACGCGGGGACCTGGACAAGGCTCATACATAGGGCCAGCGCAAGAAAGACCGCACAGCCTTTTCTTGCTAAAGTTTTGAATTTCATGATATATCCTTTCTTTGCTAAACCGGACGCAAAGGAATCCGATAGCTGGGCTGCCATAGCGCAACTGCGCCTTAGGCCCCTTGCTTTGCCGTCCCACTGTTTCCAGCGGTTTGCCGAATTGCAACCGAACGAGCATCACGCGTCGGGGGGTATCCCCGGCGTCTCAGCCTCTGGTTTTGCGTCCCATCGTTTCCAATGGTTTGCCCTGCGCCGTTGTACCGTCTCCCCGCCGCCCTCGGCGCTTCGCGCGGCGGGGTGCCCCCAGGGCGGGTCCGCACAGTTCATCATGCTCCCTCCCTTCCTTATATTATATATTTGAATCAGCCTGGGCCTGCCCCTGGGGAGGTCTGGGCAAATTCACGGAGAAATTCATCGTGGAAGCGTTCCTCCCCGCGCTTGCGGGCCTGGACAGCATCCTCGAAGCGGGCATAGCTGCCCAGATAGTACCGCTTGCCCTTGAAGCAGATGGACGCCCGCCAACGCTGCTTGGCAGCCCACCAGTCCACGCCGGGCACGCCGCTGGTGTTGTTTTTCCGCACCGTTTTGGCCCGGAGCATCTCCACGCAGGTGCCGTCCACGTAAGTCAGGGCGGTGAGGCCCGCGCCGGAGCCCTGGCAGCCGCAGCTGGTGGTGTGGCCGCTGCGCAGGCGGTTGGTGCGGATGACGGTTTCCTTTCCGCAGTCGCAGCGGCACAGCCAGGCGGTGCGTGTGCCAATATTTTCCGCCGGGGCCAGGACGGTAAGGTGGCCGTAACGCTGGCCTGTCAGCTCCAATTTTTTCCGGGAATGCCCTGACATTTTGTGTCACCTGCCTGCTGCAAAATTACCTGGATTTATCAAAATGTATACTTTTTGATAGTTGTTTATTCGTGGGCATTGTATCATGAAAGTCATCCCATTTCAAGGCCTTTTTGGTCTTTTTTCACAGATAAAACCAGCCAGAAGGTTTTATCCCGAAAAACGGAATATTCTATCAAAAAGTATACGTTTCGATAACATTTTTCCGACATTTGTTCATGAAAAAAGCACCGCGCAGCCGCGCGGTGCTTTTGCCTATGGTCTGTGTGCGATGAAAAACAGAGAGATACTTGGTGGCTGTGCCGCTTCCCGCATTTCCTGGTGCGGGACAAGACAGTCCGTCAAGTATCTCTCACAAAAAGTTGGTTATTTGGCAGGCGTGGCATTCTCCTGCATCTCTCGGATTGCTCCTGTCAAGCCAGCGGCGTGTGGACGGCCACGAAATTTTCCACCTCAAATAACCGCCTTTATTCTATGTTTATTATAATACGATCATTCACGCTTGTAAAGCACTTTTTCTGACCTTGTATATCGGCGATACCTTCTGTCATCCACTTTTTGAAAGGAGATGATGGAGTTTTTGTATCCTTCTGTATCAACAGATGTTTTATCCTCAGGATTACTTTATAATTTTTCCCGTTATCCGCAAAGGTTTTCAGCAGCAACGCAGACCTTGCCTTGTTTGCCGCCAGGATATAATCTGGGTCTTCCACGATTTCTTTCAAGTAGCCAAAGTATCGCTCATAGTCCCCTGGGTGGCGTTCCTTAATATGTTGTATCCGCTCATCGGTAATAATAACTTCATCGGTGGTGATGTCCTGGGTTACGCAGCGATAGAGCTCCCGATTTAATGTTCCAATGTAATGCACAGCAACGGCCCCATTTTTTGGTCGATTCTTGTCTTGTAGTGTACCATTTGCTGTGCTTTCCGTCAAGCCAGGCCCCTCCTCGCCCTCACGACGTCCACGCCTCCACTTCCTCCACCGACAACGCCTCATGCAGCGCGGTGCTGATCCCCAGCCCCAGCATACGGGCCAGGATATCCACCTCGCTGTCCACGTTCCGGGGGGTGACGAACCACTCCGCCCCCTCCTGGCGGAGGATGCCCGGGTCGAAGTCCCGTTCCCCCGCCTCCTCCAACAGGTCCAGGCAGAGGGTGGCGGCGTCCACCACCGTGGGGATGCCCACGGCAATCACCGGAATCCCCAAGCTGTCCTCGTCCAGGGCCATCCGGGCGTTGCCCACCCCGGAGCCGGGGACAATGCCGGTGTCCGACACCTGTACCGTCCGGCACACCCGCTCCTGCCGCCGGGCGGCCAGGGCGTCCACGGCGATGAGGCAGCAGGGCTCCAACTGCTCCACCACCGCGTGGATCAACTCCCCGCTCTCCATCCCCGTGGTGCCCGTGACCCCTGCCGCCAGGGCCGACACCGGACGCAGGGCGGAAAACTGTGCCGGGAGGGAGCGGACCAGGTGTCGGGTCACCAGCAGGGCGTCGGTGGCCTTGGGACCGATGGCGTCCGGGGTCACCCGGCGGTTTCCCAATCCCGCCACCAGCACCGGCCCCGTTTTGGGCAGGCTGGGCAGCCGCTCCAACATGGCCGCCACCGCCCGGGCCGCCCCCAGGACCTCCTCTCGCTGCCGGGGCAGCTGGGGCAGGTCCAAGGTGAGATAGCGCCCCACCGGCCGCCCCAGGGCCTGGGCCCCCTGCTGGTCCAGGATTTCCACCTGGGTCAGGGGCAGGCCAAACAGCGTGTCCTCCTCCGCCCGCACCCCGGGCAGACGGGCCGCCCCGCCCCCCTGGGCCAGTTCCCTGGCCTCCAAGGCCAGGTCGATCTTTCGGTCAAAATTCATGCCTTCCCTCCCACCGCCTCCATTATATATAAGGTAGAGCCCCTATATCTGGTAGGCGTTTCATTTGCTGCTACTAGCCTTTGCCGGAGGAAGGGGAAGTATGCAAAAGTTTTGTTTTTTCCCGAAAAACGCTTGCATTTCAAGGAAGTCTGTGTTAAAATACATTCTCGCACAGGACTTTATATTTTATTTTAAGGTATCGGAGGAGGTGTTTGGTTTGCCGAATATCAAGTCTGCAAAGAAGCGTGTTCTGGTCAATCAGGCAAAGGCTGCGCGCAACAAAGCCGCAAAGTCCGCTCTCAAGACCAAGCTGAAGTACTTTGACGCCGCCGTCAGTGAAGGCAACCGCGTCGAGGCCGATCAGAGATACTTGGAGGCCGTCAAGGCTGTGGATCAGGCTGCTGCCCGTGGGTTGATGCACAAGAACACTGCGGCCAACCGCAAGAGCAAGCTCACCCTGCGGCTCAACAAGCTGCCCCAGTGAGCAAAGGACAAGAACCGTCTGATTCTCAGGCGGTTTTTTTCTTTGCCCAAAATCCCTCTTGACTTTTCCCAACGTCCAGAATATACTAAAAATTCAACATTTCGACACCATAAAAAACAAAAGAAAGGAAGGCTCCCCCCCTATGCCCAACACACCCCTGAAGCCCGGGGAGAACAAGATGGGCGTTCTCTCCGAAGGCAAGCTCCTGGCCAACATGGCCGTCCCCATTATGATCTCCATGCTGGTCCAGGCCCTTTACAATATTGTGGACAGCATCTTCGTCTCCCGGCTCAGCGAAAACGCCCTCACCGCTGTGTCCCTGGCCTTCCCCCTGCAAAACCTGATGATTGCCGTGGGGGTGGGCACCTCCGTGGGCATGAACGCCCTGCTCTCCCGGGCCCTGGGGGCTAGGGAACAGGAGGAGGCGGACCGCACCGGCAACGTGGGCCTCTTCCTAGCCCTTTGCTCCTTTGTGCTCTTCGCCGCCATCGGCATCCCCGGCTCCCGGCTGTTCTTCCAGCTTCAGACCGACGTAGCAGAGATTGTGGATTACGGCGCAATGTACGGCATGGTGTGCCTGGGGGCCTCCCTGGGCCTGTTCTGCCAGATCACCTTTGAACGCCTGCTGCAATCCACCGGGCGCACCAAGCTCTCCATGGCCATGCAGCTGGTGGGGGCCATCATCAACATCATTCTGGACCCCATCCTCATCTTCGGCCTCTTCGGCCTGCCCCGGCTAGAGGTCATGGGGGCGGCGGTGGCCACCGTGGTGGGCCAGTGCTGCGCCGCCCTGGTGGGCCTGGCGCTGAACCTGAAATATAACCCGGAGATCCACGTGCGCCTGCGCCAGATCCGTTGGCACGGCCCCACGGTGCGGGGCATCTTCCACATCGGCTTCCCCTCCATCGTCATGCAGTGCATCGGTTCCGTGATGGTCTTTGCCGTCAACGGCATCCTGGTGGCCTTCACCACCACCGCTGCCGCGGTGTTCGGGGCCTATTTCAAGCTCCAAAGCTTCATCTTCATGCCTGTGTTCGGCTTGAACAATGGCATGGTGCCCATCATAGCCTATAATTATGGGGCAAAGAAGCCGGAGCGGGTCCATAAGACCGTAAAACTCTCCGTGGCCACGGCCATGTCCATCATGGCTGTGGGGACCCTGGTGTTCGAGGTGTTCCCCGGCCAGCTCCTGCAGCTCTTTGAGGCCTCCCCGGAGATGTTGTCCATCGGGATCCCTGCCCTGCGGCTCATCGGCCTGTCCTTTATCATGGCGGGGCACAACATCCCCGCCGCCGCCGTGTGCCAGGCCATCGGAAACCCCATGCACAGCCTGGTGGTCTCCGTGTGCCGCCAGCTGGTGGTGCTGCTCCCCGTGGCCTGGCTGCTGTCCCAGACGGGGAACCTGACCCTGGTGTGGCTTGCCTTCCCCATCTCGGAGGTGGTGGCACTGGTGATGAGCGCCGTCTATCTGAAAAAAGCCCTGCGCAGCGCCGACGCGGTGATGGCAAGCGGGGAGGCGGCATAACACCCTTTGGAACACTGGGCGGGGGCTGGTTCGGCCTGCGCCCATCTTCCAAAACTCTTTTCTTGACAAGCTGCCGCTCCCCCGCTATAATGAAAAAACAAGATGACGGAGCCGTTTCAAGCCGCCTGGATTGATTGACCGTTCGGGGCTGCCCCGGCGGTCATTTGTCTGTCCAGGGGCGTGCCGTAACGCCGCTTCGTCCCCCCCTTCCCCGCAAACATATATTTCATCGTAAGGAGGGTTTCCCATGGGAACCAGTATCAAAAGATCCATTGGGATCCGGGTTGCCTGTGCCATCATCGGTGTGCTCCTGTTCAGCGTCGTGACGACGGTGAATATCATCCGGATCCAAGATACCCAAGATGCCAGCGGCCAGGCCCGCAATGTGTTGGACCATGCCCAAGCAGCCGAGACCGCCCACTATAAATGGGCCGCGAACCTGAGCAATGCCCTCTACGCTGGTACAGAGTTCACTGGCAGTATGGACCACACCGGCTGCGTCCTAGGCAAATGGCTCTACAGTGAACTGGGTATGGAGAACACCACCCTGGAACAGCTCCGGGCTGAAATCGAACCCCTCCATAGACAGCTCCATGAATCCGCCAGCACCGCGCTGTCCCTCCTGGCCGCCGACCCGGCCCAGGCCCAGGCCTACTATCAGGAGACCATCCAGGGGAACCTGACCACCCTGGTGGGCTTGCTGGACCAGGTGGTGGAGTGCGGCACACAGCTCAGCAACGATGCCGCTGAGGCCATGCAGAAGACCATCAACATCATGCACGTGCTCACCTGCATCTGCCTGGCCCTGAACCTGATTTCCCTGATTAGCCTGGTGGTGTATGTGATGCGCGCAGTGATCCGCCCTCTGCTGCGCATCACCGAGCGCACCAAGCCCCTCCAGCAGGGCGACTTGACCCTGCGCCTCAACTACAAATCCAAGAACGAGCTGGGGCAGCTGGCCAAGACCTTGGAGCAATCCATGGGCCGTATCCACGAGTATGTAGACGACATCAACCGGGTGATGGAAGAGCTCTCCCGGGGCAACTTCGATGTGGGCACCAGCGTTCGCTACATCGGCGACTTCCAGTCCATTGAGGCATCCTTGAACCGCTTCACCTCCGCCCTGTCTGAATCCTTGGGGCACATCTACCAGGCCGAGCGCCGGGTGGCGGGAAACGCCGAGCAGCTTTCCAGTGGCTCCCATGCCCTGGCCCAGGGGGCGACCCAGCAGGCCAGCGCTGTGCAGGAGCTGTACGCCACAGTGGATAACCTCTCCAAGAGCTCTGAAAAGAATGTGGAGCTGGCCAGCGGGGCCCAGCGCAATGCCCAGAACACCAGTGAGCAGGTCAACCTGAGCAGCAAGCAGATGGAGAACATGGTCTCTGCCATGACGGATATCTCCGAGGCATCCCAGCAGATCGGCAAGATCATTGCCACCATTGAGGACATCGCCTTCCAGACCAACATCCTGGCCCTGAATGCCGCCGTGGAGGCTGCCCGGGCGGGCAGCGCCGGAAAGGGCTTCGCTGTGGTGGCTGACGAGGTGCGCAGCCTGGCCTCCAAATCTGACGAGGCCGCCAAGGCAACCAAGGACCTCATTGAAAATTCCATCCTGGCCACAGAGCGTGGCACAAAGATCGTGGGCGAGGTGTCCCAGTCCCTGAAGCGGACCCTGGAGCTGGTGGTGGAGTCCAACAGCGCCATCGGCGCCATCGCCGCCGCCATCCACGAGGAGGCGGAATCCCTGGCCCAGGTCTCCGAGGGCATCGGTCAGATATCCTCCGTGGTCCAGACCAACTCCGCCAGCAGTGAGGAGTCCGCAGCGGTGAGCTCCGAGCTCTTTGAGCAGGTCCACCTCCTGGAAGAGGAGACCAAGAAGTTCAAGCTGCGCAAGGAGCAGGCTTACAGCACCATGACCTAACTGCATAGGATAACAAAAGCGGCAGCCTCACGGCTGCCGCTTTTTAGTGCGTCAAAAAAGGCGAAGCCGTTTTTGACGCACTAAAAAGCCAGCCCCGCGGTTTCCCGCGGGGCTGGCTTTCGCTAGGGGCATTTCATGAAAGGAGTTTAAGAGATTAGTCGTACTTGTAAAAACCTTCGCCGGTCTTCTGGCCCAGCAGGCCAGCGCGGACCATCTTCTTCATGGTCAGGGCAGGACGATACTTGGAGTCGCCGGTCTCGGTGAAGATGGTCTCCATGATGGCCAGGCAGATGTCCAGGCCTACCAGGTCGGCCAGGGCCAAGGGGCCCATCTTGTGGTTTGCGCCGTACATCATGGCGGTGTCGATATCCTCCTTGGAGGCGATGCCGTTCTCCAGGACGATGATAGCCTCGTTGATCATGGGGAAGAGGATGCGGTTGACCACGAAGCCGGGGGCCTCGCCGACCTCGACAGGGCTCTTGCCGATCTCGGCGGCGCAGTCGTATACGGCCTTGAAGCACTCATTGCTGGTACGGGCACCCCGGATGACTTCCACCAGCTTCATGGCGGGAGCGGGGTTGAAGAAGTGCATCCCCAGGACCTTGTCGGGGCGCTTGGTGGCGGCGGCAATGGCGGTGATGGAGATGGAGGAGGTGTTGGAAGCCAGGATGGTCTCGGGCTTGCACAGCTCGTCCAGCTCCTTGAAGATCTCCTTCTTGATGTCCAGGACTTCGATGGCAGCTTCCACCACCAGGTCGCAGTCAGCGGCGGCGGAGAGCTCCAGGGTGTAGCTCACGCGGCCCAGGACGGCGTCCTTGTCGGCCTCGCTGATCTTGCCCTTGGAGACCTTCTTCTCCATGTTCTTCTTCAGCACGCTCTCGCCGCGCTGGATGAAAGCGTCGGCGATGTCACGGACGATGACGGTCTTGCCAGCCTCTGCAAAAACCTGGGCGATGCCCATACCCATGGTGCCGGCGCCCAGCACCATGATCTTATTGATAGCCATGATAGTGTTCCTCCTAAATGATCTTTCTGTGTTGTTTGTCTGTTTAGCGGTTCTTGAAGCCGCTGAGCTTGCGCTTCTCCACGAACGCCTTCATGGCGTCCTTCTGGTCCTCGGTGCCGAAGCAGGTGGCGAAGGCCAGGGATTCGTAGGTGACGGCGGTGGAGATGTCGCAGTCGATGCCCCGGCGGATGGCCATCTTGGATGTGCGGATGGCAACCTGGGCGTTGTTGGCAATGCGGGTAGCCAGCTTCAGGGTGTAGTCCATGAGCTCCTCGGCGGGGACCACGTGGTTCACCAGGCGGATGCTCTTGGCCTCCTCGGCGCCGATGGTGTCGGCGGTGTAAATCAGCTCCATGGCAGCGCCGGTGCCGATGATACGGGCCATACGCTGGGTGCCGCCGAAGCCGGGGATGATGCCCAGACCCACTTCCGGCTGGCCGAACTTGGCCTTCTCAGAGGCGATGCGGATGTCGCAGGCCAGGGCCATCTCGCAGCCGCCGCCCAGGGCGAAGCCGTTCACCGCGGCGATGGTGGGCTTGGGGAACATGTCCACCCGCATGAGCAGGTTGTTGCCCAGCTCGGAGAAGTTCAGGCCTTCTTCCACGTTCATGGTGGCCATCTCGCCGATGTCAGCGCCGGCGATGAAGGCGCGGCCTGCGCCGGTGATCACCACGACGTAGATGTCGTCGTCGCGCTCCACCTCATCCAGCGCTGTGCTCAGGTCGGCAAAGACCGCCTTGCTCAGGGCGTTCAGGGCTTCAGGACGGTTCATGGTGATGATACCAATGTGGTCCTGCTTGGTGACTTCTACTAAAGCCATAGTGTTACCTCCTAAAAATAACTAGGAATCAAAGACTAGGTCCTGGGCCTGGCAAAAAGCACACAAGACCCCTGCAGATGTTGTTCACCTGCAACAATAATTCAATATCAGTATACTTCATTTTTCCCCTGGGAACAAGGCGAAACTCTTCGCTGATTTTGCCAAAAAAAGAGAAAGTGCAGCGCCATTTCTGTGGTATTTTCAGGAGGGTTCATGCAAGATTCCCCAGCAAAGCCAGGTATACCGGCGGCAGGAAGATGGCCGGGAGCATATTCCCCGCCGGGATGGGCCGCTTGCCCATGCCAAGCATGTTGATCCCCAGAGCCAGGATCAGCACGCCGCCCACGGCGGACATCTCCCCGATCACTGGCTCACTGAGCACCCCTGCCAGCACCCCGGACAACAGCACAATGCCCCCCTCGTATAGCAGCACCGGCAGCACAGAGAAGAGCACCCCCACCCCCAGGGCGGCGGTGAAGCTCACGGCGGTGACCCCGTCAATAACGCTCTTGGACAGGAGGACGGACCAGTCCCCCTCCAACCCCGCTTGGAGGCTGCCCACCAGGGCCATGGCCCCCACGCAGAACACCAGGGAGGCCCCCACAAAACCCTGGGTAAAGCTGCTCTCCCCCTCCCCGGGGCCGTCGAAGCGGCGGCGCAGAAGTTCCCCCAGGCTGTCCAGGCGTTTTTCTATGTTGATGAGGGTGCCGATGGCGGTGCCCACCACCAGGCACACCAGGACGCAGAGCATATTCTCCGTGGCCACGGCCCCGGCGATGCCAATGACCACCACACACAGGCCCATGGCCTCCATGAGGGCGTCCAGCAGCCGCTTTGGCAGACGGCGCTTCAGCAGCAGGCCCAGGGCGCTGCACAGGAGTATGACGGCACAGTTGATGAATACGGCAGGCATAGCGGGTTCCTCCTTGGCGCTTACGGCGCAGGGCAATTAAAAAATAAAGAGACCGCCCCAGGCGGCCCAAAATCTGGCGTTTCCCGGAAAATTATACCACAGCCCGCCCCTTCGTTTCAAGCCCGTATGCGGCAGCCCAGGGGCTTTTGTTTGCCACAAAAACAGTGGACGCGGCGGGGGGGGCTGTGATAAAATAGAGGAAAAGGAAGGTGAGGCCCATGGACTGGGAGACCACAACAGCCCAAGGGCTGCACATCACAGAGCTTAGCGCCCGCTATGACGCGGCCTGTAAGCGGGTACTGTCAGAGAAGTCCATCCTGGCGTGGATTATGAAATCCTGCTTGGAGGAGTATCAGGACTGTAATGTTCAGGAGATCGCGGAGAAGTACATCGAGGGGCAACCCCAGGTGGCCTCTGTTCCAGTGCTGCCAGATGAGGACGGCACGGTAATCCACGGCATGGATACCCAGGATACATCCCTCCGAGAGGGGACCGTCACCTATGATATCCGCTTCCGGGCCATCGTCCCCGGTACCGGGGAGCATATCAGCCTTATTGTCAACGTGGAGGCACAGAACGATTACTACCCTGGGTATCCCCTGCTCATGCGGGGCGTATACTATTGTTGCCGGATGGTCTCCGCCCAGTATGGCCGGGAATTTACTGGGCCCAACTATGGGAAGCTCAAAAAAGTCTACTCTATCTGGATCTGTATGAATCCACCCAAGGGGAAGGAAAATACCATCAACCGCTACCGTTTGGTGGAGGAACACTTGGCGGGTGCGGCCAAAGAAGCGGTAGACCATTACGACCTGCTGTCCATCGTCATGATCTGCCTGGGGGACCCAGAGGCGGGGGGCAGCGAGAGCGCCCTTCGGATGTTGGATGTTCTGTTTTCCGACAAGACCAGCGTGGCGGAGAAAAAGAAGATTTTACAGGAGGAATATGCCATCCCTATGACACAGAAGCTGGATCAGGAGGTGTCGTCTATGTGTAACTTGAGCGAAGGTGTTTTGAGGAAGGGCTTGGCCAGAGGCCGTGCCGAAGGTATGGCGGAAGGCCGCGCGGAGGGCCGTGCAGAGGGCATGGCGGAGGGAATCCTAACCTCCATCCAGAGCCTGATGAAAAACATCCATGTATCTGCTGCCCAGGCTATGGTGATTCTGGATATCCCAGAAGGGGAGCGGCAGAAGTATCTTGACTTGTTGGAAAAACAATGATGGAAGAACCCTCCGGGCCTTGGGGCTTGGAGGGTTCCTTTTCCCCCCGGATGTTGTCAAAATTTGCCGGCTGTGGTATGATAAGGGCAAATCAACTCTGGAGGTCCTAACATTATGAAGCGAATTTTGGCTTTTTTCCTCTCTATCCTCCTGCTGAGCACCCTGTTTTGCGTCCCCGCCTATGCGGTGGGGGAGAAACTCCTTGCCATCACCTACGACGACGGCCCCGGGGCCCATACTGCCCGGCTCTTGGACGGCCTGAAGGCGCGGGGGGCCCAGGCCACCTTCTTTATGGTAGGCCAGAGTGCCGCCCGGTACCCGGACCTGGTGAAGCGGGTGTACCAGGAGGGCCACCAGGTGGCCAACCACAGCTATAACCACAGCCAGCTCACCAGCCTGTCCACCCAGGGGGTGCGCAACCAGATCCAGAACACCAACGCGGTGCTGGACCAGGCCTGCGGCGCAGGCAGCACTTACATGGTCCGGGCCCCCTATGGCAGCACCAACGCCGCCGTCCGCCAGGCGGTGGGGGCGCCCCTGGCGTTCTGGTCGGTGGATACCCTGGACTGGAAAAACCGCAACGCCACCACCGTGAAAAACGCCGTGGTCAACGGGGCCAAGGATGGGGGCATCATCCTGGTCCACGACATCCACCCCACCACGGTGGACGGCACCCTGGCTGCCATTGACGTGCTGAAAGGCCAGGGCTACCAGTTTGTCACCGTCCAAGAGCTCTTCCGCCGCCGGGGGGTGGCCCTGGAAAACGGGGTGCAATATACAAGCTGTCCCCCCAACGGCACAGACCTGGGGCCCGTCCAGGCCCCCAGCGTCACCGTGGAACCGGCGGGGGACAAGCTCCGCGTTACCCTCAGCGCCCAGGAGGGGGCTGCAATCTACTACTCCACCGACGGCTCCCCCCTGAACCAGGCCAGCGCCCGGTACGGGGAACCCCTGCTGGTGTCACCGCCCTGTAGCCTCCGGGCTGTGGCGGCGTTCAACATGAACGGCAGCCGCAGTGAGGTGGTGACCCAGGACTTCACCATGCCCATCACCCAGGCCCCCACCGCCTCCCTCCAAGACGGGCGGGTGGCCCTGGACTGCAAAACCCCCGGCGCATCCATCTCCTACACCCTGGCCGGGGCACAGACCAGCGACGGGGCCCAGGCCTACACCGCGCCAATGGAACTCACCCCCGGCACCACCGTCACCGCCTGGGCCAGCGCCAGCGGCTGCCTGGACAGTGCCCAGGTACAGTATACATATTCCCAGCTGAAAAACCTCTTCGCCGACGTCCACCCGCAGCAGTGGTATTACAGCGCCATAGACCGGGCTGCCGCCGCGGGCTATCTGCAGGGGGGCCAGGGGTGCCAATTCCAGCCTGACGCCCCCATAACCCGGGCCCAGCTTGTGACCATCCTCTACCGCGCCACCGCCGAGATTCCAGACGGCACCCCGCTGCCCTTCCCGGACGTGCCGGGCACGGCTTACTACTTCGGCCCTGTGCTCTGGGCCTGGGAGTCTGGCCTGGTTCGGGGCTATGAGGACGGCGGCTTCCACCCCGACCAGCCGGTGAGCCGCCAGGAGCTGGCTTTGATTTTCTACCGTTACCTGCTCCACTGTGATGTGCTGTTGTCCAAGGGGGATATCAGCGGCTTCCAGGATGCCGATGCCATCCCGGCCTGGGCCGCCCAGGCGGTGGGGGAGCTCTCCGCCAGCGGCCTGCTCCAAGGGGATGCCAAGGGGAACTTTGCCCCCACGGCAGTGGCCAGCCGGGCCCAGGCCGCCCTGCTCCTGCTGCGCTGCGTGGACTACATCACCTTAGACCGCCTGCCCATGCCCCAGGAGCTGCGGCAGTAAAACCGCCATTCATATCCGACCACAAAAACGAGGGCCAGGGAAGTGTTCCCTGGCCCTTTTCCTGTCCTTATTCCGTCTGGGGGTCTAAGCGGATGGAGTCAAAAACCGCTTGGAAACCAGGATGGGACATGACTTCATCCACGGGTGCGTCGCCGGTGGTGTAGAGGATGAAGTTATAATGTTCTCCCTTGTCATAGTAGTCGAAGTGGGCTTCATAGCTTGCCCGTGCCCTGTTTTTATACTCCGTATAGATGACCTCATGGCCAGGAATGGGGTGGGTGATGGGGGTAATCTGGCGCAGAATGCGCTCCTTGCTGAGTTCACCGATGAAGGATTTCAGGGAGTTGTGGGAATCCAAGGGGTCCTTTTCTGTGGCAATGTGGAAACAAAAGCGGTGGTCTGGTGCATAAAACGTCAAGGCGTTGGCGTAGCCGTCTGGCGTGTCGGAGTCCAGGTAAAAGCCTTCTGGGAGAGCAAAGGAGACGGGACCGACGTGAAGGCGGCTGCTCTTGTAAAGAAACATAAATTTTTCCTCCTAACATTGTTGTATCGAAAGTTTACCACAATAATTGTGTCGAACATTGTTGAAATTTAACCTACAGTTATATTAAATCTCCTAATAGGAGACCTCCTTTTGGTACACTAATAATGTAAGAGGAGGATGCCTATGGTTGATTGTTCCGAAAAGCTGAAAGCGCTTCGTGCGGCAAGCGGACTGAAACAAGAACAGGTTGCGAAACGTATCGGGGTTTCTAAAGCGATGGTTAGCGCCTATGAAACCGCCAGCAAGGCACCTTCTGTGGAGATGTTTGTTCGGCTGGCCCAGTTATTCGGCGTAAGTGTAGATTATTTGGTTCGCGTAGATGAACCCAAGCTTTTGGAAGTATCAGGACTGGATGATGAATCAATGGTATTGATTTCGGCCTTGATTCAAAAATTGAGACGTTTAGAAGAATGACCCTGCAAGAAAGAGCAGAGGGTCTCGATGTGTCAAAAGAGTAGGGGCCGCCGCCCTCGGCGGCCCACGAGGGGTTCACCCACGGTTTTGACACGCCAAAGGGCCAGGGAATTTCCCTGGCCCTTGTTGACAAACGGCGCTTTTTGTCGGTATAATAAA
>CAJUCB010000021.1:15851-28244 GCA_910584805.1 uncultured Oscillospiraceae bacterium | reverse complement strand
GGCTCCGGGGTTTGCAAAGAATTACGGTTCCAAGGATGAATGAGCACCCGAGGCAGCTTGGGGGAGTATTCCGACCCTTCCCTATTGGATGTATCCCATCTTGATGTTGCTGCCTCTGCTGCTTGTGGTGGAGGTTCTCCCTACCATGCAGTACCTGTTTCCTGTGTAATGTTGCTAATATCTGAATAAAGAAAAAGGCTCCCTCAGAGAGGAAGCCTTTTGGGCGGTTACTTGGCAGGCGTAGCATTCTCCTGCGTCCCTTTTGGCCCGGAGGGCGTGTGGTTGCTACGAAATCCACCACCTCAAGTAACCAGTCCTATTCTATCATCATTATACACGGATTATTCCTTCTTGTAAAGAACCAGATTATTTCTCAATCTTTGCTGATAACGCTTTTCATTTTCTGCAATTGCAGTAATGATAGAATTTTCAAGACCTGTATCGTCCCCGACGACTGCTAGGCGTATGACTAGATTGATGTTCTTTCCATCGAGGGATATGGTTTTGCTGGCAATGGCTGTGTGTTCATGGGCTCTATCCTTGAAAATATAATCTGGATCCTCTGCGATTTCCTGGAAAAATGGGTAGTAGCGGTCAAAAAATACTTGCCCGCGTCGATTTATAATATGTTCTTTCTGGTGATCGGTTAAAATAATTTTGTCAGAACGGATTTCAGTAGAAACGCTGCTATATTTTTGTTTATCGAGTTTCCCTATTGTCTGCACCTTGCATCCACCGCCCATTCCGCCTTTTTTTCATTATACGATAAACTAACGACGAAAGCAAGGAGGCCTATAATGGACCAATACAACCTGTTTGAGCTGGGGATCATCCTGCTGTTTGGACTGGCGGGGGGACTGCTGATATATGGGCGGCGGGGGCTCCTGCCGGACAGGGAAGCCCGGGCGCGGGGCGTGTTCCTGGCTGGGGGGCTGCTCTGCGCTGCGGTCTGTGTGGTGCTGTTTATAGTGGAAACCTATCCGCTGCTGCGAGAGCTGTTGTTCTAATGGGCAGCGTATCATGATAACAACGAGGGGGCTGCGCCGCTATGGCTGCAAGCCCCCTCGTTGTGTTGTGGCAGGCGGGTACGCCCTTCACGACGGCACCCGCCCCAGGGTCCCCACGCTGACCTCCTCCGGGGGTACCCCCAGCATCAGCTGTACCCCGGCGCAGGCCAGCACGTGGAGGGGGGAGGTGTGCCCGCCCCGGGGCAGCAGCAGTTCCTGGCATTCCAGGCAGTCCCCCGCCAGGGTGACCACCTCCCGCTGCAGTGCCAGGCTGATGGCCTCCTCCCCCAGGCTGGACAGGGTCAGGGAGTCCCGGGAGGAGATGCCATAGCTCACCGCCCAGGCGGCAGGGATATCCCCCGCCAGAGGCGACAGCCGCCCCGGCACCAGCAGCGCCCGGCAGGCGGGGGGCGTCACGTCCTTTTCCGCCAAGTCCGGGGAGACCACCAAAAGGTCCGCCGTCTGCCCCGCAGGCAGCTCCCCCACAGGGCACAGTGACACCTGCTGCCGCAGGCCCTCCGGCAAGGTGCCGGAGAGGAAGGTGGAGAGGGCCGGACGGCTCTCTAAGATACCAACGAGATACATAACGCTCCCTCCTTGTTCTTCCCTAAGTATGGCCTGGCAGAGGAGGGTTTATGCGGCAGAATTGACAGTTTCCTGTGGTTTTTGGGCCTTTTTGCAGGGGGGCAACCAGTAGTTGCCCCCAATGTAAACCGAAAGTTGTTTACTTTTTCGAGAAATAATATATATTTTCAGGACATAATCGCTAGGATAGTTTTAATTGTGCGAAAAGCACAAAACAACTTGATTTGTTATGGGTTTTATGATATAATAAAAATATGTTGAATTTCATGTTACTGGTAGTGCGAAGGTTTACTAATAATTATGAAACGAATTCCCTTTGTTTTGATTTTTTTGTCTTATCCCTTGTCTTTATTGATGTCGATGCTTTTGACTCTTATAGAAATAGGAATTGGACATTTAGTACTTGGGACAAAGTTAGAAATAATATGGTCATCACTGTACCCCGTTGTTTCTATTGAGAAAGCAAGTATTTTCTTTTTTATCACGTTTAATTTGATTTCACTCTTTTTGCTTTGGGAAAGATGGGAAAAGAGAAAAGCATCTTCTCAAGATGAAAAAGCTGAAAGTGAATAAACGTTGTTTGGCAGGACCTCACTGCGAAGTCACAGTGAGGTCCTGTTTTTGGTAGTTCTTTAACATGAAAAATTCCCCTGGTTCTACCAGGATTATAAAATATCCAAAGTATGAACGATCGTCCCAAACCTCCCTCCTTGAGGGCCGTGCCCCAGTGCGCACACTGGCCGGATGCGCAACGACAACACATTGGGAATTTCCTCAACGAGGGCTTTGTCCCACCTAAGGATTTCCGCTTCTTCTACCGGATGTATGGCGGGGTCGGCCCCAAGGTTCCCCCACTACCCGCCCCACCAATGACATAGAGGGCCACCATGACGACAGTCTGCTGGTTGTCTGGACCAAGAATTGGTCCTTTATGGGCCGGGTTCCTACGCGCATGAATCCCGTGCTGTACCCAGCCAGCGTCAACGCCTATGAAACCGTCAGACGCGCCGTCTCCAACATCCCCCCGGACATTGCCGCCGTGCTGCAAAACATGGACTTCTATGCCCAGAACCGGGGCCAGGAATATGAGAGCACACATCCAAGGCAATACGCTTAAAACCCTTGATTGCATTCCCATTGGCCTAGGGGGTGACCGCAGTGTTGTTGTGACCCCCACAAGGAAATCACCCGTCACGAGCTGCGCCGTGACACCCTCTTTGGAAAAGAGGGCTTGGGGGTCGGGATTGACAGCGCCTTGCTGCTTGCATATAATAAGTGTGGTGAGGAACCACCATGCAGCGTGTACTTTGTCCCCGGCAGTGGGAAGCCGGTGGTGAAAAAAGTTTAAGCCCCTTGTCTGTAAACAGCAAGGGGCTTAATGTATACAAGGGGAGGCCTGCCTTTATCCGCAGCGCTCCAAAAATACCTTCCCCGCCGCCCGGGCAAAGAGCCGGGCCCCGGCCAGGGCTTCCTCTAGGGTATTCCCGTGGCTGCCCACCTCCACCAGGAAGGAGCCCTTGGTGAGCTGTTGGTTGAAGCGGGCGGTGCGCAGGGTGATGGGCCGGGCCAGCTGGGGCCAAAGGGAGTTCATCTGCTGCTGCACGGACATCACCAAGGCCAGGTGTTCCGGCCAGTCGGGGAACTCCGCCCCGGCGTCGTCAGACCCCACCAGCATCATCACCTGGGCGGTGGATACCCCGTCCAGCTCTATGACAGGCTTGTAGATGGTGCCGTCGGAGCCCACCAGGGCGTCCCGGTGGATGTCCAGCACCACCTGGATGGTGGGGTGCTGGGCCAAGATGGCCTCGATCCCCGCCCGGGAGCGGGTGTAGGCCTCGTTGTAGGAGGGGTAGTCGTAGAGGGTGGTGTCGTGGATGACATTTAATCCCATTTCCGTGAAAATTCGCGTGATCTCGTCCCCCACCCGTATGATACTATGGGAGGGGTCCGTGGTGCGGGCGGTGCCGCTCTCTGGATAGGGGTCGTCCGGGTTTTGGGCATAGGCCTCTGTGGCGTGGGTGTGCATGATTAGGATTTGGGGCCCCGCCTGGGCGCTGCCCAGGTGGAGGCTGCTGCCCCCTTGGGCAATGGCGTCCAGGTCCACGGTTTTTTCCGTGCGGTTGTACAGGGTGACCCCCTGGCCGTTGAGATAGCCCGTCCCAGACCCGGTGATGGTTTTGGGCTGGATCTGCTCCGGCGTCACCGCGTCCAGCTCCACCTCGTCCTCACCGTCGTCCTCGGCGGTGGTGATCTCCTGGGGCGGCGTCCCCGCCGCCCAGTGGGACAGCAGGGCAGATTCCCCCAGCAGCAGCCGCTGCAGGCGGGGGACCGGCTCGTCCGCCGGGGTGGTTTGGGCGGAGAGGGCGGCAGAAAAGGCGTCCAAGTCGTTGAGGGCCTCCAGGTCGAAGCCGGCGGTGGCAACGGTCATGCCCAGGCCTGCCAGGGCCAATAGGCCCCCCACGCCCCGCCGCAGCCCCCTGGTGGCGGCCTGCGTTTTTCGTTTCATTTGCATCACGCTCCCGTATCTCCCATGGTATGCGGGGCGGGATGGGGTAAGAACTGGTAGGAGGTGGCTTTTTTGAAGAAGCTGTGGAGCAAGCTGTGGGAGGCAAGGGCCGTGCGCTTCCTGCGGGAGGCCCTGACCCTGTATTTTAGCTGCCGGGCCCCCCAGGCGGCGGCGTGCCTGGCCTATTTCCTGCTGCTGACAGTGTTCCCCATGCTCATCTGCGTGTCCTTCGTCTTGGGGCTGGTGAACATCGACATTGTGAGCCTCATGGAGAGCTTGGGCAGCGTCCTCCCCGACGAGGCCTTGGAGGTCATCAGCAGTTACCTGCGCTATATCTCCTACCGCCAGAGCCCGGGGCTGTTCATTGCGGGGCTGGCGGCGGGGTGGTTCTCTGCGGCGGCGGCCTTCCGCACCATCACCCGGGTGATTTTGGACGTGTATACCGACGTGTCCCAGTCCATGGTCCGGGGGATGGTGGTCAGCGTGGCCTTCCCCCTGGCCCTGCTGCTGACCATCGACCTGTCCATCATTGTGGTGGTCACAGGGCAGCGGACCTTGGAGAGCTTAGGCCAACACCTGCCCTTCCTGGACCAGACCTTGCAGCCCTGGGTGTGGCTGCGCTACCTCCTGCTGTTTTTCATCTTCTACTTATTCGTCCTGGCGGTGTTCGTCATGGCCGCCCCCAAGGGGACGCCCCGGGTGCCCATGATGGTCAGCAGCCTGGTCTGTGCCCTGGCCCTGGTGACGGCCTCCGCCCTGTTTTCCTGGTTCATCGGCCTGTCCTCCCGCTACTCCCTGGTCTACGGCTCCCTGGTGTCCATCATTATCCTCCTGGTGTGGCTGTACTTCTGCGGCCAAATCCTCTTTTTGGGGATTGTGTTCACCAGCGTGTGGTACCGCCGGCGGCCAGACGGAAAACTGGACCTCTGGCGGCATTGGCGGTGAGGAATGGATTGATAGAGGGGGCTGGATGTGGTACAATAAAGGCGTTCCCAGGTATTATGTTCAGACGAAGGGAAGGAGGCTGGCCATGAGCAACCGTGAACGATGCGACGCGATTTTAGACAGCTTCAGCGAGGCCCAATTGGTCAACGTCGCCGCCATGCTCCAAGCCATGCGGCAGACCATTGACGACCTAGAGGATGAGGCCTTTTGCCAGAGGATGATCGAGGACTATGAGCGTGACCCAGATAAGGGAGACCCTATGCCCCTTGAGGATTTTGCCAAGGAGCTGGGGATTCAGCTATGAAATACAGGATTGTCATTGAGCGCCCCGCCCGGAAGTTTATCCAAAAGCAGCCACGGGACCAACAGGAGCGGATCGTGGCCGCACGCTATAAGCTACCCTATGAAGGGGATATCTTTCCCATTCGTGGGCAAAAGGGGCGCTACCGGGTCCGTATTGGCACATATCGGGCCATTTATGACCTTTACCAGGATGTTCTGACGGTCAGTGTGATCAAGGTGGACAATCGGGGCGATGTGTATAAAGGGTTATAATAGAGCAAAAAAGCGGGAGCGATGAGCTCCCGCTTTTATGTGTTGATGAATAAGCTGTCAATGGCTGGTATCCACAAACACCACGCTGGAATCCCCCTTGCGGGCCTGGTCCAGCACGGCGGCGGACAGCTTTTGGAAGGAGCCGTGGGAGGAGGTGGCGCCGGTGATGGCATTGACCTCCCCTGTGCCCTGGCCCTCTAGGAACTGGCTGGCATAGTTGCGGGTGTACTCGTTGGGATAGGTGCCGTTGGAGTGGAGCATGGTTTGCATGTAGGCATTGTCCCAGCTCTTGATGAAGCCGCTGGCGTTTTCCGCGTTGTACTCCACGGAGATGATGCTCCCGTCCTTGACCAGGATGGTGATATACTCCTTCCAGCCGTGGCTGAACTCGGCGGCCTGGGCGGTGTAGTAGCCGTCCTGGAGGGTATCCTGGCCGCCGCAGGCCGTTAGGGGCAGGGCCAGGGCCAACAGCAGGAGAAAACAAAACATCCGTTTCATCGCTTACATTCCTCCTTCAGGACAAATTTGTTCACCTGGGCTTGGAGGGCCTCCGCCTCCCGGGCCAACAGGCCGCTGGACTGCTCCGTGCCGCCGGCGTTTTGCAGGTTCCGGTTGGCGATGGTGGAGATGTTCTCAATGCGCTCCTCCATAACAGACAGGTCCTGTTCCTGGCCCTCCACCGCGGCCACCAGGTGGTCGGCGATGGTGCTGATCTGGCCGGTGACCCGGGAGATGGATTGGAGGGAACCGGCGGTGTCGGCGGTGAGGATGACCCCGGTCTGGATGATGTCGTGGGTGCTGTCGATCATCTGGGTGGCCCGCTGGGCAGCCTGGGCGCTGCGGGCGGCCAACCGCCGCACCTCCTCCGCCACCACGGCGAAGCCCTTTCCGGCGCTCCCGGCCCGGGCGGCCTCCACCGAGGCGTTGATGGCCAGGATGTTGGTCTGGAAGGCGATGTCCTCAATGTCCTTGGAGATCTGGGTGATCTCCTGGGCGTTGCTGTTGATGTCGTCCATGGCGTTGGACAGGGCGGACATGTGGGTGTTGGCCTCCTGGACCCGCTGGGCAATCTCGGCGGATTTGCCCCGGGTCTGGCCGCTGCTCTCAATGACGTTGGAGAGGCGGTCCTTCGCCCGGTGGACCTCCTGCACCAGGGCCTGGGTGGACTGGGTCTGCTCCACCGAGGCCTGGTGGAGCTGGCTGGACTGGCTGTTGAGCTCCTCAGACATATCTGCCAGCCGGGCGGCGGCGGCCCGGAAGCCCACGATGGTCTCGTTGATGGACTGGATGATGGTGCCCAGGCTGGCGCGGATCAGGGCGAAATCCCCCTTGTAATCCACCTGGGGCTCCACTTGGAGGTTGCCCCCGGCCACCTGGGTGAGCACTTGCTGGATGTCTGAAATGTAGCGGTTCACGCTCTCCACAGTGGTGTCCAGGGTCCGGGTGAGGACTTCCAGCTCGTCGCCGGAGCGGACAGGGACCACCGCCGCGTGGAGGTCCCCGTCGGAGAGGGCCACCATCCGCCCGGTTACCCCCTTCACCGGGCGGGAGATGGATTGTGCCAGGCGCAGCACCAGCAGGATGGACACCACCAGCACCACCAGGGTGGCCGCCACCGCCACCAGCATGGCCCCGTTGATCATGGAGCTATAGTCCGCCTTGGGGATTTGGATCACCAGGGACCACTGGGTCCCCCGGATGGGGGAGAAGGCCACCAGCATGGTCTCCCCGTCCACGGGGAACTCCGCCGAGCCGGTCTCGTCGGTGACGATGCGCTCCATGGCCTCCTGGTTGTCGCCGCTGAGCTGGCCCAGGGTGCCGCCCCCTTGGACCAGGGCCTGGTCCGGGTGGCCGGTGATGGTGCCGTCGTGGCCGACCATATAGGCGGTGCCGTGGCGGCCCAGGTTGATGCTGCTGATGACATCGTTGAGGGTATCGTATTTATACACGCCCACCAGGTACAGGACGGTTTCCCCACCGGCCTTGACGGGCATGCCCATGGTGACGCCCAGGCTGCCCTGGAAGCGGGTGGAGCTGTCGGTGGTGAGATTGTCTGTCTCTTGGAGCAGGGAGAGGAAGCTGCCGTCCAGCTGCTCCGGTGCGCCGCTGATGCCCTGGACCAGCCTGCCGTCTAGGCTGTACAGGGCGATGGTGTGGAGTTCATAGATTTCGGCGGCCTCTGCCAGCACCGCCTGGCGGCTGCTCCGGGGGTCGGCGTCGCCGGTGGGGGCCATACGGGGGTCCCCCGCCACGGTCATCATCCGGTCTGCCAGCATGTGGATGTTGGCCTCCACGGTCTTGGCGGACTGCCGGGCCATGGGCTGTAGGCTGTCCAACAGGATGTTGTTGGCCAGAAATTGCATGGAAATGGCCATGATCACGCAGCAGATGACCACCAAAATCAGGATGTTAAGGGTGGTGTTTTTCAGGATCCTCCCATTGAGGCTCCGTCTGGTCTCCCGGCTGTGGGAGTGTGTCTGTTTCCCAGCCACGGTTTGATCGCTCCTTTTCCTGCGCGGGGCAAGGGGTCAAAGGGTCCGGGGGAGGAGGGCTGCGCCCCTGGCTGCCGCGCTGATGATGGTGACAGAATCTATGTCTGTTCGCCCCGTAGTATACCACAGTCTCCGCCGGGAAGGAAGCCCTCTTTTCCCAAAATCAAGGGGGAAAAACCGGGGGCCTGGCGGGGCCTCCGCCCCCTGGCAGATACGACAAGGTTCCTCCTTGTAACCGGGGGAAAACTATGGTATAATATTTCATCACACTACACTTCCACCCTGGCCGCCCCGGCGGCCCAAGCCCATGGAGGCGCAATGATGCAACAGAGCTTTACCAAAACAGTATCCAGCCTGACGGATACCGGGATGCGGGTGATGCTCGTCACCTGCCTGGTCTTTGCCGGCCTCACGGCGATGTTCAATCCCTGGCTGTCCTTGGGGGAGGTGGCCGCCCTGGTGGGGGTGTGCCTGGTGCTGCGCGCCAGTGCGGCCCGGCGCAGGAGTGCCCTGCTGTCCTACCTGGACACGGTGACCAGCGACGTCAACTGTGCCTCCCGCCAGACCATGATCGCCTCCCCCCTGCCCATCCTCATCCTGCGCCCGGACGACGAGGAGATCATTTGGAGCAACAGCCGCTTCCTCCGGCTCACAGGGGATAAGAACCACATCTTCGAGACCAAGCTCTCCGCCCTGGTGCCCAACTTCCAGACCCAGTGGCTGCTGGACGGCAAGCACCTGTGCCCCGAGCCGGTGCAGGTGGGGGAGCGGTACTATCTGGTCTACGGCAACCTGGTGTGCGTGGAGGGGGAGAGCGAGTTTTTGGCCACCACCTACTGGGTGGACATCACCCGCTACGCGGGCATCGACGAGAAATACCAGCGCAGCCGCCAGGTGCTGGGCATCATCCAGGTGGACAACTACGACGACCTGGCCCGGGGCCTGGAAGAAGGGGAGCGCTCCGCCCTGCGCTCAGAGATCAACAACCATATCGCCGACTGGCTGGACCCAGTGGGGGGGATGCTGTGCCGCTACAGCCGGGACCACTACCTCTTCCTGCTGGAAACCGGCAGCTTGCAGGAGCTGCAGCGGAAAAAGTTCGCCATCCTGGACGACATCCGCCGGGTGCAGAGCCCCAACGGCGTGGCCGCCACCCTGTCCATCGGCCTGGGCCTGAGCGCCCCGGACCCCAAGACCCTGTTCCAATATGCCTCCCTGGCCCTGGACATGGCCCTGAGCCGGGGCGGGGACCAGGTGGTGCTGAAAAACGGCGACAGCTTCTCCTTTGTGGGGGGGCGGTCCAAAGAGGTGGAGCGGCGCACCAAGGTGAAGAGCCGTGTGGTCGCCTCCGCCCTCTCCGAGCTGATGGCGGGCACCCAACAAGTGCTCATCATGGGCCACAAGTTCCCGGACCTGGACGTGGTGGGGGCTGTGGCGGGGGTGTGCGCCCTGGCCCGGAAGCGGGGGGTGAGCGTCCACGCGGTGAAGGCCCCCGGCCCGTACCCAGCCCAGGACATGGCCCGGAGCCTGATGGCCCTGCCAGAATACAAGGGGGTGTTCCTCCCCGCCGAAGAGCTGCGGCACCTGGCGGGGCCCAACACCCTGCTGGTGGTGGTGGACACCAACCGCCCCGAACAGACCCAGGACCCGGAGCTGCTCAAAACCGGGGCCCGGGTGGCGGTGATCGACCACCACCGCCGGGCGGCCTCTTACATCGAGAATCCGGCCCTGAGCTTCCACGACCCCTACGCCTCCTCTGCCAGCGAGCTGGTGACGGAGCTGGTCCAATACGCCCTGGACAGCGGCGACCTGCTGCGCGCCGAGGCGGAGGCCCTGCTCTCGGGCATCGTGCTGGACACCAAGAGCTTCACCATGCGCACCGGCAGCCGGACCTTTGAGACGGCGGCCTTCCTGCGCAAGTCCGGGGCGGACATCAACCAGGTCAACCGCCACTTCCAGAACGGCCTAGAGGATACCCTGCAAAAATACAGCATCATCCAGAGCGCCCAGACCTACCGGGACAACATCGCCATCGCCTCCACCGCCGCCAAGGTGGAGCGGATCATCGCCGCCCAGGCGGCGGATGAGCTGTTGAAGATTGCGGGGGTGGACGCCTCCTTCGTGCTCTTTGCCGAGGCGGGGCAGCTCTACCTCTCCGCCCGCTCCCGGGGGGATGTGAACGTCCAGGTGATCTGCGAAATGCTGGGGGGAGGCGGCAACGCCGCCACCGCCGGGGCCCAGTTCCCCGGCCAGACCATGGAGCAGGTGCTCCCCGCCCTCACCGGGGCCATCGACCAGTATTTCGACGAGGACAGCTAACCCAGGGGCCGGGCCGCCATTGGCGGCCCCTACCATAGAAATAAAAATAGAAAGAAACCACAATCGAATGGAGGACATGAACTATGAAAGTCATTTTACAGCAGGATGTGAAGGGCCAGGGCAAGCGGGGGCAGTTGGTAAACGTCTCCGACGGCTACGCCCGGAACTTCCTGTTCCCCAAAAAGCTGGCCGTGGAGGCCAACGCCGAGAACGTGAACACCATGAAGATGCAGGACAAGGCCAAGAAGGCCCAGATGGCCGCGGAGAAGGCCGAGGCAGAGGCCGTTGCCAAGCAGCTTAAGGACGTGGTGGTGAAAATCCCCGCCAAGGCCGGGGCCAACGGCCGGCTCTTCGGGGCGGTGACCTCCAAGGAGGTCTCCGACGCCCTGCAGGCCCAGCACGGCATCGCCGTGGCCAAGACCAAGATCGTCCAGGAGGAGCCCATCAAGGCCTTTGGGGCCTACCAGCTCAAGTGCAAGCTGGGCTATGAAATCTCCGGCACAGTGCATGTGGAGGTTTTGGAAGAAAACTAAGGGGATCGGGAGGTGAACATCCATGGACGAATCCCTGCTGCTGCGGCAGATTCCCCACAGTGTGGAGGCGGAGCAATCCGTCCTGGGCGCCATGCTCATCGACCCCCGCTGCATCCCCGACGTGGTGGAGGGGCTCACCGGGGAGGACTTTTACCTGAAAGCCAACCGGGAGATTTACCAGACCATCTATGGCATGTTCAACTTCTCCGCCGCCATCGACCCGGTGACGGTGTTGGAACAGATGCGCCGCGACGGCGTCTATGACGAGGCCAACTCCCGGAGCTATATCCTCCAACTTATGGAGATTACCCCCACGGCGGCCAACGTCATGGAGTACGTGCGCATCGTCAAGGACAAGTCCCTGCTGCGCCGGGTGTATGACACCGCCGGGGAGCTGACCTCCCTGGTCCAAGAGGGGGGCGAGAGCGCCCAGGCGGTGCTGGACTTGGCGGAGCAGCGGATTTACGCCATCCGCCAGGGCCGCAGTGCCCAGGGCTTGGAGCCCTTGAGCAAGATTCTGGTGGACGTGTGCGACCGCCTCCAAGAGCTCTCCGCCTCCGGCTCGGAAATCCCCGGCATGGCCACCGGCTTTGGGGACCTGGACCGGACCCTCACAGGGTTCCACCCCACGGAGCTGGTCCTCCTGGCCGCCCGGCCGGGCATGGGCAAGACCTCCTTCGCCCTGAACATCCTGCTCCACGCGGGGAAGTTCTCCAAAAAGGCGGTGGTGTTCTTCTCCCTGGAAATGAGCCGGGAGCAGTTGGCCACCCGGCTGCTGTCCAGCGAGGCCTTTTTGGACAACAAAAAACTCATGACCGGGCGCTTAAACCAGGACGATTGGGATAAGGTCACCCTGGCGGCCACCGCCCTGTCCCATACCTCCATCTACATTGACGACAACCCCAGCCTTTCCGTGGCGGACATGAACGCCAAATGCCGCCGGATGGAGAACTTGGGGCTGGTCATCATCGACTATTTGCAGCTGATGCAGTCCTCGGGCATGGGCCGCAGCTATGCCGGGGAAAACCGGCAGCAGGTGGTGGCGGATATCAGCCGGGCCTTAAAAATCATGGCCAAGGAGCTGCGGGTACCGGTGCTGTGCCTGTCCCAGCTCTCCCGTGCCAACGAGAGCCGGTCGGACAAGCGGCCCATGCTCTCGGACTTGCGGGAGTCCGGGGCCATTGAGCAGGACGCCGACGTAGTGATGTTCCTCTACCGGGAGGACTATTACAATAAGGACAGCGACAAGCACAACCAGGCCGAGTGCATCATCGCCAAGAACCGCCGGGGGGAGACCACCACCATCCCCCTCCAATGGCTGCCGGAGTTCACCACCTTCTCTTCTGTGGAAAACAACTATGAAGAGCCCTACTGAGCTCCCCCGCCAGGTGCTGGCCTTTGGGGACGGCTTTGGGATGTTCCCCCAGGGGGGGACCATCCTGTGTGCCCTC
>CAJUCB010000021.1:937-15841 GCA_910584805.1 uncultured Oscillospiraceae bacterium | reverse complement strand
TTCCATGGCCCTGCTCACCCTGCTGCTGGCGCTGGCGGAAGGGCGGGGGCTGAGGATTCACGCCGCCCACTACAACCACCAGCTCCGAGGGGCGGAATCCCAGCGGGACGCGGCCTTTGTCCAGGACTGGTGCCGGCGGCAGGGGGTCCCCCTGCACCTGGGCCAAGGGGACGTGGCCGCCCAGGCCGCCCGGACAGGCCGGGGCATTGAGGACACCGCCCGGCAGCTGCGCTACGTCTTTTTGGAGCGCACCGCCCAGGGCTTGGGGGAGGGCAGCTTGATTGCCACCGCCCACAACGCCAATGACAACGCCGAGACGGTGTTGCTCCACCTGCTCCGGGGCAGCGGCCTGGACGGCCTGACGGGCATCCCGCCCCGGCGGGGCAGGCTGTGCCGCCCCCTGTTGGAGTGCCCCCGGGAGGTGTTGGAGGCATATTTGGCCGCCCAGGGGATCCCCCATGTGGAGGACAGCTCCAACGCCGACGTGACCTATCGCCGCAACCTGCTGCGGCGGGAGGTGATGCCGGTGCTGGAACGCCTGAACCCCAGCTTTTCCCGCCGCCTGGCGGCGAACCTGCGCCACCTGCGGGCGGACCGGGACTGTTTGGACGGCCTGGGCCAGGCGCTGGTTCAAGGGGGAGAGCGGACGCAGGAAGGGATTGCCCTTTCCGTCCAAGCCCTCCGGGAGGCCCCCCGCCCGGTGGCCATCCGGGGGGTGAAGGCGGCGTTGGCGGCGCTGGGCCGCTGGGAACACAGCGCCGCCCATTTGGAGGCGGTGGTGGAGCTGGCCCTGGGGGATAAGCCCTCCGGGCAGATAGACCTGCCCCAGGGGCTCCGGGTGCGGCGGCAATACGGCCGCCTGCTCTTTGCCCTGGGGGAGGCAGAAGCGCCGCCGCCTATGGAGCTCCCCGGCCCCGGCCAGTACCACTGGGGGGATTGGACCCTCCGCATCACCCCCGCCACCTGCCCGGTGGAAGGGGAGGGGTGGTATCTCCGGGACCCGGTGTTCCCCCTGACCCTCCGCCCCCGGCAGACCGGGGACCGGCTCAAGCTCCCCCGGCGAGGGGAAAAGAGCTTGAAAAAGTGGTATATCGACGAGAAGATTCCAAAAGCCCAGCGGGACAGCCTCCCGGTGCTCTCCGACGCCCGGGGGATGCTGGCCGCGGCGGGGCTGGGGCCCCATGCCCCCCGGCTGGCAGCGGCAGGGGAGGCGGCGGTGTGTCTCGTCCTAGAGAGAAAGAAGATAGAGAGGAAGGAACAGCAGCGATGATGGAAGAAGATATGAAGGCGATCCTCTATACCAAGGAAGAAGTGGCGGCGCGTATCCAGGCCATGGGGGAGCAGCTCACCCGGGACTACCAGGGGGAGCTGCCCCTGGTGGTGGGGGTCCTGCGGGGCTCCTTCATCTTTATGGCGGATTTGGTGCGCAGCATCCAGACCCCCCTGGAGCTGGACTTCGTGGCCGCCTCCTCCTATGGCTCCTGGGCGGTGAGCACCGGGACGGTGGAGATGCGCCTGGACCTGGAAAAGGAGATCATCGGGCGGCATGTGCTCCTGGTGGAGGACATCTTGGACACCGGGCGTACCCTGTCCAAGCTGGTGACGGAGCTGAAAAAACGCCACCCCGCCTCCCTGAAGCTCTGTGTGCTCCTGGACAAGCCGGAGCGCCGGGTGACGGAGATCGAGGCAGATTACGTGGGCTTCACGGTGCCCGACGAGTTTGTGGTGGGCTGCGGCCTGGACTTCAACCAGAAGTACCGCCAGCTCCCCTACATCGGTATTTTGAAACCCAGCATTTACCAATGATGCAGCAAAAGGATGTGATGGATTGAAGCGAAATGCAAGCCCCCTGCGGGCTCTGATTATGGTGGCCTGCCTGTTGGCCCTGGTGTTCTGCGTCACCACCCTGTTCCGGGACTCCAACGATAAGCCGGAGTACAGCTATGGGGAAATCCGGGACCTTTTCGAGCAGGAAAAGGTGATGGAGGTGAAGGTGGAGGAGGATACCCTCACCCTGTTCCTGCGGGAAGCGGTGAACGGCAGCCATACGGTGACCTATTCCCTCTACAATTTCCAGCTCTTCTATGATGATTTCAACGACCTCCTGGTGGAGCAGTACCGCCAGGGGATCATCAAGCACTATGATTACCCCGACAGCCCCTCCCCCACCTGGCTCAGCGGCATTCTCACCTGGGCGGTGATCCTGGTGGTGGTGGCGGTGCTGTGGTACTTCCTCTTCCTGCGCCGGGCCCAAGGGGGCGGCGCAGGCGTAGGGGGCGCCAGCCAGTTCGGCAAGGCCAGGGCCCGGACCCTGGCAGAGAGCGGCCGCAGCGTGACCTTCTCCGATGTGGCCGGGGCCCAGGAGGAGAAGGAAGAGCTGGCGGAGGTGGTGGACTTCCTGCGCCAGCCGGACCAGTACACCAAGCTGGGGGCCCGGATTCCCAAGGGCGTGCTGCTGGTGGGCCCTCCGGGCACCGGTAAGACCCTGCTGGCCCGGGCTGTGGCAGGGGAGGCAGGCTGCCAGTTCCTGTCCATCTCCGGCTCGGACTTCGTGGAGCTCTATGTGGGCGTGGGCGCCTCCCGTGTCCGGGACCTCTTCGACCAGGCCAAGAAAAACTCCCCGGCCATTGTGTTCATCGACGAGATCGACGCCGTGGGCCGCCAGAGAGGCACCGGCCTGGGGGGCGGCCACGACGAGCGGGAACAGACCCTGAACCAGCTGCTGGTGGAGATGGACGGCTTCTCCTCCAACGAGGGCGTGATTGTCCTGGCGGCCACCAACCGGGCGGATATCTTAGACCCCGCCCTGCTGCGCCCGGGGCGCTTTGACCGCCAGGTTTATGTAGGCCTGCCGGACATCAAGGGCCGGGAGGAAATCCTCCGGGTCCACGCCCGGAACAAGGCCCTGGGGGATGATGTGGACCTGCACACCATCGCCAAGGCCACTGCGGGCTTCACCGGGGCGGATTTGGAAAACCTGCTCAACGAGTCCGCCCTTCTCACCGCCCGGGCACACCGGCCCTTCATCCGTATGGACCTGGTCCATGAGGCCATGTTGAAGGTCATTGCCGGGCCGGAGAAGAAGAGCAAGGTGGTCTCGGACCGGGCCAAGCGGCTCACCGCCTACCATGAGGCAGGCCACGCTGTGGTCATCCACGAGTTGGAGACCCAGGACCCGGTGCATCAGATCACCATCATCCCCCGGGGCGCCGCCGGGGGCATGACCATCTCCCTGCCGGAGGAAGATAAGGCCTATCAGGCCAGAGGGGAGCTGCAAGAGAGCATCTCCACCCTCCTGGGTGGCCGGGTGGCGGAGGAATTGGTGTTGGGGGATATGTCCACCGGCGCCTCCAACGACCTCCAACGGGCCACCGCCATTGCCCGGAGCATGGTGATGAAATACGGCATGAGCGACCGCCTGGGGGCCATCTCCTACGACAGCGACCAGGAGGTGTTCATTGGCCGGAGCATGTCCCAGGCCCGGAGCTACTCCGAAGAGGTGGCAGGGCTCATCGACGAGGAGGTCAAAAAACTCCTGGACCAGGGCTACCAGCGCTGCCAGGAAATCCTCAACAGCCACCGGGAAGAGCTGGAACGCACGGCGGAGTATTTGTTGGAGTTCGAGACCATGTCCGCCGAGGACTTCGCCCTGGTGTTCGACGACCCGGAGGCCCTAGAGCTGCGCAAGGCAGAGGAACGGGAGGAACGGGAGAAGCGAGCCCAGGTGGAGGCCCAGGAGCGGGAGCGGATGAAAGCCCAATGGGAAGAGGAGACCGCCAAACGCCTGCGGGCTGCGGACGAATTGATCAAGGATCACGTCCAGCTGCCGCCTTTGGATGAGGAACCGCCAGCCAAGGACAGCAAGGACGACCAGCCGCCGGACCCGTTTTGAGGAAATAGAATAAGAAACCGAGAGGGCCGCACACAAGCGCGGCCCTCTCGGTTTGTCTAGCCTTAGGAGAACCAAGGCCGGGAAGCCCCTTGTTTTTTGATAGCATTTATGCTATCATGTGGGTACAAAAGCAAAGTCGAATTGGAGCACATAAACTGATGTATACCGTGGAATTTTACGAAACAGAGGACGGCAATTCTGAGCTCTGGACATTTCTGGAAACCCTGCGGAAAAAAGCTGCCACCAGCAAAGATGCCCGCATCCAATATAAGCAGATCAGCCTATACATCCAATTGCTTCAGGACAATGGCACCCGTCTAAACGAAAGCATTACGAAGCACCTTCAGGACGGCATCTGGGAACTGCGTCCTGGCAGGAACCGCATTGTCTATTTCTTTTATGAAAACGATACCTTTGTCCTGCTGCATTCATTTATCAAAAAAACCCAAAAGACACCAAAGCGTGAACTGGACCGCGCCAAAGCGGAACGCGCCGACTATCTGGCCAGGAAGGAGCGAGAGCAGAATGAAAACGTGGAATGATTACAAGGAGCATGTAAAAGCAGTTGACCCGGATTTTGCCAAGGACCTGGAGGAGGTGGAGGGAATTTCTGCCATCGTCAGTGCCATGGTGGCACAGCGCACTGCGCTGGGCCTGAGCCAGCGGGACCTGGCTGCGGTGTGTGGGATTCCCCAATCCTCTGTGGCCCGGATCGAAGCCTGCAAAACCACGCCCAACCTGGGAACATTGCTGAACATCCTTCAGCATCTTGGATTGCAATTGACGGTAACACCTGCGAACTAAGACCGGGTGGCAAAAAAGACCTCGCCTTTTTGCTGCCTTAAGGGGACTCCCTCTCAATCGAAATCCAACTTCTCCCCGCAGTGGGGACAGTAGTCGCCGACGCAATCCATGCGCCCCAAGGACTCGTGGCAAGAGGGGCAGCGCCAAAAGAGAAGCATGATAATCAAGCCGGACACCAGGAACACAACGGATATAGCAAAAAAGACGTTTTGCATGAGCTCGTATTCCGTGAATGCAGCCAACATAAAGACGAGGAATGCAGCGCAGATCGACCAAGTTTGTATAGACTTTGCCGTAGAAAGTTTCATTCTTTATGCCCCCCTTTATCGTATCTTATATGATACATGATACCATAAAATGGCGGAAAGGGCAATGGACGATTTGTGGAAGGTGACGGAAACTGAAAGAGAGCAACAAAACAAAGCCCGTGGGAAGCGCTTCCCACGGGCTTTGCTTATTGTACCACCAACGTCCCCTCCACGCAATCCACCGTGAGGGTGGTGCCGGGGAGGATGTCCTCGGCGATGAGCTTCCGCCCCACCAAGGTCTCCACACTGTGCTGCAAGAAGCGGCGCAGGGGCCGGGCACCGTAGAGGGGGTCATAGCCCTGCTCCACCACGTAGGCCTTGGCGGCAGGGGTGAGGGACAAATGGAGCTGTTTGTCCGCCAGCCGCCGTTCCAGATTGCCCAGGAGCAGCTCCACAATGGCGGTGATGTCCCCCTTGCTCAGGGGCTTGTAGCACACCACCTCGTCCAGCCGGTTCAAGAACTCCGGCCGGAAGGTGGCCTTTAGAAGCTGGTCCACCTGGACCTTGGCCTCTGGGGAAATCTCCTCATCGTCCCCTATGCCATCCAGAAGGAACTGGGAGCCCAGGTTGGAGGTCAAAATGAGGATGGTATTCTTGAAATCCACCGTGCGCCCCTGGCTGTCGGTGATGCGCCCGTCGTCCAGAACCTGCAAGAGGATGTTGAACACGTCCGGGTGTGCCTTTTCAATTTCGTCAAAGAGCACCACAGAGTAGGGCTTGCGCCGCACCGCCTCGGTGAGCTGTCCCCCCTCCTCATAGCCCACGTACCCCGGCGGGGCCCCGATGAGCCGGGAGACAGAGAACTTTTCCATATACTCCGACATGTCAATGCGCACCAAGTTCCGTTCCGAGTCGAAGAGGGCCTCTGCCAGGGTCTTGGCCAGCTCCGTCTTGCCCACGCCGGTGGGGCCCAGGAAGAGGAAGGAGCCAATGGGCTTGTCAGGGTCGGCGATACCGGCGCGGCTGCGCAAAATGGCCTCGCTCACCAGGCGCACCGCCTCCTCCTGCCCCACCACCCGCTGGTGGAGGATGTCCTCTAAATGGAGCAGCTTTTCCCGCTCCCCCTCCATGAGCCGGGCCACGGGAATGCCCGTCCAGCGCTCAATGATCCGGGCAATCTCCTCCTCTGTCACCTTGTCCCGGAGCAGGGACGCGGCCTTGCGGCTGGCAGCCGCCTGTTCCTCCACCTCCAGGGCCTGGCGCAGCGCCGGGATTTTGCCGTATTGCAGCTCCGCAGCCCGGTTCAGGTCGTATTCCCGCTGGGCCTGCTCCAAGGCGGCGTTGGCGGATTCCAGCTCCGTGCGCAGCCGCTGGACCTTGCCAATGGCCTCCTTCTCGTTGTCCCACTGGGCTTTCTTGGCGTTGAAGGCCTCCCGCATGTCCGAGAGCTCCTTTTGAATCTCCGCCAAATGCTCCTGGGACAGGGCATCCGTCTCCTTCTTCAGGGCCGCTTCCTCTATCTCATGCTGGATGATCCGCCGCTGGATCACATCCAGTTCCGTGGGCATGGAGTCAATCTCCGTGCGGATGAGGGCACAGGCCTCGTCAATCAGGTCAATGGCCTTGTCCGGCAAAAAGCGGTCGGTGATATAGCGGTTGGACAGGGTGGCGGCGGCGATGATGGCCCCGTCCTGTATCTTCACCCCGTGGAACACCTCATAGCGCTCCTTCAGCCCCCGCAGGATGGCCACCGTGTCCTCCACCGAGGGTTCGTTCACCTGCACCGGCTGGAACCGCCGCTCCAAAGCCGCGTCCTTTTCAATATACTGCCGGTACTCATTCAAGGTGGTAGCCCCGATGCAGTGGAGCTCCCCCCGGGCCAGCATGGGCTTGAGCAGATTCCCCGCGTCCATGGCCCCCTCGGTTTTCCCAGCCCCCACAATGGTGTGGAGCTCGTCAATGAACAGAAGGATACGCCCCTCAGAGCCCTTTACCTCGTTGAGTACCGCCTTCAGCCGCTCCTCGAACTCCCCCCGGTACTTGGCCCCGGCGATGAGCGCCCCCATGTCCAGGGAGAAGATGGTCTTGTCCTTCAGGGAGGCGGGCACATCCCCCTTGACAATCCGCTGGGCCAAGCCCTCGGCAATGGCCGTCTTGCCTACCCCAGGCTCCCCGATGAGCACAGGGTTGTTTTTCGACTTCCGGGAGAGAATGCGGATGACGTTGCGAATCTCGTCGTCCCGGCCAATCACCGGGTCCAGCTTGTTGGCCCGGGCCCGCTCCACCAGGTCCGTGCCGTACTTCTGCAACGCGTTGTAGGTCTCCTCCGGGTTGTCCGAGGTCACCCGCTGGCCGCCCCGGATGGCCGCCAGGGCCTGCAATACCTTCTCCCTGGTAATCTGGTACTGAGAGAACAACCCCGCCAGTTCCCGCCCGGCGGCATCCAGCAGCCCCAGGAAGAGATGTTCTACGGAGATAAATTCATCCTTCATCTCCCCGGATACCTGCTCCGCCCGGTTCAGGGCCTTGTCCGTTTCCGCCGAGATGTAAACCTTCCCCGCCTCCCGGGCGGTGCCGGCCACCTTGGGCTGGCGGTCCAACAGGTCCCCGGCGGCGGCCATGAGGGAGGGGAGGGTAAGCCCCATACCAGTGAGCAGTTGGGGGATGAGCCCTGCCTCGTCCTGGAGGAGGGCGCAGAGCAGGTGGATCTGCTCGATTTGTGGATTGCCGTATTCCTGGGCCAGGGATTGGGCGTCCCGGATGGCCTCGGCGGATTTTTGGGTGAGTTTTTCTGCGGTCATAAGAGCACACTCCTTCCAGGATGATAAAGATTAAAGTTTTCGTCCACCTTTTTCAATCGAAGCGCGGAGCCGTCGTGAGCAGCGGGCTAAGCCCCGGAGCGCAGGCGAAGCCCAAGGAGGGGCCGCAGGCCCCGGATGGGTTCGCCGGAGTCGGAGGGGCTTAGAACCGCGTCGCGAACAGGCGCAGCGTGACAGAGCTGAAGCGCGGAGCCGTCGTGAGCAGCGGGCTAAGCCCCGGAGCGCAGGCGAAGCCCAAGGAGGGGCCGCAGGCCCCGGATGGGTTCGCCGGAGTCGGAGGGCCTTCACCAATCCGCGTCGCGAACACACCCGCCCGCAGGCGGGCGATTCGGAGGCCAACCGCCGCGAAGCGGCGGCACTTAGGCCGGAGATGGCGCAGCGTGACATCACCAAGGTGGCGGAGTGCAGGGGCAGAGCCCCTGCCGGGTGCGGGCAGCGCCCGCAATATCTCTATTGTCGAACGCCGATGTTCCGCAGGAACGAGGCCCCTCCCCCGGGAAACCACCGTCCCCCACAACAAAGGGCGGCGAAGGCGTTACCCTTCCACCGCCCCTTGCCGTTTAGAAAGAGAGAGGATTTAAGAGATTTAGTGCATCAAAAAAGCGTTGCCTTTTTCGATGGAGGCTTTTTTGACAGTCTGAGATTATCAAAACGAGTAGTGTCACGCTCCGCCGGTTCGCGACGCGGTTCTAAGCTTCTGCGCTCCGGCAAACCCATCCAGGCCATTGCATGGCCTTCCTTGGGCTTTGCCTGCGCTCCGAATCTTAGCCCGCTGCTCACGACGGCTCCGCGCTTCGTTAGTTGATTGCAATCTGCCGCCGCTCCGGCTGGACAGGTACCTGCTTGGGCAGGGTCAGGGACAAAATGCCATTCTCGTAGCTGGCGGAGATGGCGCTCTCGTCGATCCCCGTCACGTCGAAGGTCCGGGCAAAGGAGCCGTACCGCCGCTCCCGGCGGATGTAGTTGCCCTTGTCGTCCTTCTCGCCGCTTTCCTCCTTGTGCTGGGCCTTGATGCTCAGGATGTTGTCCTTCAGATCCAGCTGGATGTCCTCCTTGCCAAAGCCCGGCAGCTCCGCTTCCAGGAGGAATTTGTCCCCCTGGTCCCGGATGTCCGTACGGAAGGCGGGGAGGGTGGCGTTGGTGCTGCCAAAAAATTTCTTCTCAAAGTTGTCGAAGATGTCAAAGAAGTTGTCGTCTCTGCGTTCAAAGGGAATCATACCAAACATACTATCATGTCTCCTTTTTCTATATTCGGTCCGGCAGAGTTGCCGGTGGGCCTCATGGTGTGGCTTGCAGTCAGAACCGGGGAGTGCTGAGCCTCGCTCCGGTTTCACTGGCTTGTGTCCCGACTACGTGAGATATCTTACTGCGATTTTATGAATAAAGTAAGATAAAAATGTGTCTAAATTGTAAATGTTAGCACTCTAAAGTCTTGAGTGCTAATTTGGGTGTGGGGCATGCAATGGCTGGGGGCAAACATTTCCGCCGTTGTTCTGACGGGGCCTTTGTGGTATACTATAGAACCAGTGATACCAAGTGGCCCTGAGCTAGGATATCCTCAGGGCCCGGACTTTATCTCTGGAAGTTTTACTTTTTCAATATAGAACGGAGGAAGCAACCCATGGCAGGATTGTCACAACGAATGGTGGCCCTGGGCACGGCCCGGTCGGAAATCCGGGAGGCCTTTGCCTTTGCCCAACAGCGCATTGCCCAGGTGGGGGCGGAGCAGGTGGAGGATTTCTCCCTGGGCAACCCCAGCGTCCCCGCCCCGGAACTGGTGCGCCAGACGGCCCAGGCCCTGCTGGATGAGATGGACCCAGTGGCCCTCCACGGCTACACCCCCGCCCAGGGGGACGCCGGCGTCCGGGCCGCCCTGGCGGCGGACTTGAACCGCCGCTTTGGCACAAGCTACGATAGGGACTGCCTCTATTTGACCTGCGGCGCCGCCGGGGCCCTGTGCTGCGCCCTCCATGCCCTGTGCTGTCCAGGGGATGAATTCCTCACCATTTCCCCCTACTTCCCCGAATACAAGGTCTTTGTGGAGAGCGCCGGGGGGACCCTGGTGGAGGTCCCCGCCCGGCGGGAGGATTTCCAAATCGACTTTGCCGCCCTGGAAGCTGCCCTCAACGAAAAGACCAAGGCGGTGCTCATCAACAGCCCCAACAACCCCACCGGGGCGGTGTACCCCAAGGCCGCCATAGAACGGCTGGCGGCGATGCTGGGGGAAAAGAGCCAGGAATTTGGCCATACCATTTACCTGATCTCTGACGAGCCCTACCGGGAAATCGTCTACAGCGACGCCCCCCCGCCCTGGGTGCCGGATGCTTACGGCAACACCCTGGTGTGTTATTCCTATAGCAAATCCCTCTCCCTGCCAGGCCAGCGCATGGGCTATGTCCTGCTGCCCCAGACGGTGGAGGACTTCCCCCTGCTCTATGCCGCCCTGTGCGGGGCGGGACGGGCCCTGGGCTACGTCTGCGCCCCCAGCCTGTTCCAGTTTGTGGCGGCGCGCTGTACCGGGGTGTTTTCGGACTTGAGCATTTACCGGCAAAACCGGGACAGCCTCCTCACCGCCTTGCGGGGGATGGGCTACACCTGCGCCCAGCCGGAGGGGGCTTTTTATCTCTTCCCCCAGACCCCGGAGCCCGATGCCGCCGCGTTCTGCGCCAAGGCCAGGGCCCTGGACTTGATCCTGGTGCCCGGGGACAGCTTCGGCTGCGGCGGGCATGTGCGCATTTCCTACTGCGTCCAGCCGGAGCTGATCCAAAGGGCGCTGCCGAAGTTTGAGAAATTGGCCCGGATGTATGGGCTGATGTGAGGGGAACCGGGGCCCCTCACTCCCCCGGCAGGCAGTGGTACACCACCCCATTCTCCGGCACCTCGCCCCGGAGGGCAAAGAGCTCTTCCACTGTCACCAGGCAGTAGCCCCGTTCCAGCAATTCATCCACACAGGCTAAGGCGGCGGTGACGGAGCTGTGGAAAATGTCGTGCATGAGGACGATGTCCCCGTCCCCCACATCTTCCAGCACCGCCTGGATGATCCGCTCTACGTCCTCGTCCCGCCAGTCCTCGGGGTCCACCGACCAGCACACAATCGGGGCGTCCGCCCACTGTTCCAGGGCTTCGTCCACATAGCCGTAGGGCGGACGAACCATAAAGTGGGATTCCCCCACCAATTCCTCCAAGGCGTGGCGGCACTGGTCCAGTTGCCGGTTGATCCCATCCCGGTCCAGGCCGGAGAGCTGGACGTGGTCCCAGCTGTGCAGGCCAATCTGATGGCCCTCGTCAGCCATCCGCCGCACCAGCTCCGGCCGGGTGGAAATCTGCTTGCCGATGAGGAAAAAACTGGCCTTGGCCCCCCGCTCTTCCAGACCGTCCAGAAGGACCCGGGTGGTCCCCGGCCAGGGGCCGTCGTCAAAGGTCAGGGCAACGTAGCCCGCGGGCTCCGCCGCCGCCGTGGCCACGGCAGACCCGCCCCCCGGCAGCAACAGCGCCGCCAAGGCCATACACAGGGCCACCGTCCAAAGCACCCAGATGATATCTTTCCGCATCCTGTCCACGCCCCTTTCTGCTCCATGCAGTATGCCCCCGGAAGGGGGGAAAGTTGCGGGGGACAGGGTGGAACCATTGAAAAAATGCAAGGAGTATCGCCATGAAAAAAGTCGTCGGCATTGCGCTGGTCCTAGCGCTTTTGATCTTCCTCATCCCCATGGGCCTGCGCCAGGAACGCAACGCCCAGGAGGAGCAGCCCACCACCCACACCCAGCTCCCCGACAGCGGCCATGTGTTGAATATCCTCACCGACAGCGGCGTGGAGCCCATGGATTTGAACCAGTACCTGTGGGGGGTGGTGGCGGCGGAGATGCCCGCCAGCTTTGAGCAGGAGGCCCTCCGGGCCCAGGCCGTGGCCGCCCGGACCTACGCCCTCCACAAGGCCGGCGGGGCGGTGAACCACCCAGAGGCGGACCTATGCACCAACTACGCCTGCTGCCAGGCCTGGATTTCCCAGGATGCCGCCCGGAACAACTGGGGGGAAAACGCTGAAGCCAACGCCGCAAAAATCACCGACGCCGTGGCCGCCACCGACGGACAGGTCATCCTCTACGAGGGCGGCCTCATCACCGCCGTGTTCCACTCCTCCTCCGGCACCGGCACCCAGGACGCCGTGGAAGTCTGGGGCAACGATGTGCCCTATCTCCACAGCGTGGCTTCCCCAGAGGGGGAGGAGGTCCCCAACTACCACAGCGAGGTCATCCTCACCACCCAGGAGTTCCGGGAAAAATTCCTCACCGCCCACCCGGAGGCGGTGTTGGAAGGGGAGGACCCCGCCGCCTGGATCGGGGACTGCGTGGTCAACGACGCCGGGAGCGTCCACAGCATCAACATTGCCGGGATCACCATCACCGGGGCCCAGGCCCGGACCATCTTTGGCCTGCGCTCCGCCGCCTTTACCGTGGCCGCCGCCGGCGGCCAGGTGAAGTTCTCCGTCACCGGCTTCGGCCACGGGGTGGGTATGAGCCAGTACGGCGCCAACGCCATGGCCAAAGAGGGGAAGGGATACATGGATATCCTAAAACACTATTACACAGGGGTCTCTGTGGAAATCTGCCCGGAGGGCTTGTACCCTAAGCACAGTGGACAATAAACAGGCCTGTGGATTGATACTTTTTTGTAACCAGCCTGTAAAACTTCGTCATTTTTACAAGGGATTTTCCCCTTTGTGCGTTCTGACAAGGGTTTTTTCATGGAAATATACGCAGGATTCCACAGGATTCCCGGGAGAGCGAAGGGGAAAACCTCAACAGGCACAAAGGTTTTACACATTGTCCACATGGTTATCCACATTATCCACAGGGTTGTTAACATACAGTTCCACATGTCAAAAATGAATGTCAAGAGAAAAGTTCCCGGTGGATTTGCTAAAAATCGCCGGGGGAGGAGGTTTTATGTCCCAGCTCATCGCCGCCATCGCCACCCCGCCGGGCACCGGGGGGGTGGGCATCCTCCGCCTCTCCGGCCCTGGGGCCATAGAGGCGGCGGCCCAGGTCTTTTCCCCGGCGGGGTCCACCGCTCTGGCGGACGCCCCAGACCGGCAGCTGCTCTATGGTAAGCTCCTGGACGAGAAGGGGCAGGGGTTGGACAGCGCCCTGGCCTTCGTCAGCCGGGCCCCCCGGAGCTACACCGGGGAGGACACGGCGGAGCTCCAATGCCACGGCTCCCCCATGGTGCTGTCCCTGGCCTTAGAGGCGCTGTACGCCGCCGGGGCCCGGGCCGCCCAGCCGGGGGAGTTCACCCAGCGGGCGTTTCTCAACGGCAAGCTGGATTTGACCCAGGCGGAGGCGGTGATTGACCTCATCGACGCGGAGACCCCCGCCGCCGCCCGGGCTGCCGCGGGGCAGTTGGAGGGGGCCTTGTCCCGGCGCATCGGGGGGATTTATGACGGGTTGGTGGACCTCTCCGCCCATTTCCACGCGGTGTTGGACTACCCCGACGAGGAGTTGGACCCCTTCCGCGCCGACACCATCGCCGCCGCCCTGGAAGGGGCCCTGGGGGGCTTGGATGCCCTCCTGGCCACCTACCAGCGGGGGCGGCAGCTCACCCGGGGGGTGCCCACGGCCCTGCTGGGCCGTCCCAATGTGGGGAAATCCTCCCTGCTCAACGCCCTGCTGGGCTATGAGCGGGCCATCGTCACCCAGGCCCCCGGCACCACCAGGGATACCATTGAGGCAAAGGCCACCCTGGGCGGGGTGCTCCTGAACCTTACAGATACCGCCGGCCTCCGGGAGGCCGGGGACGAGGCGGAGCGCTTGGGGGTGGCCCGCAGCCGGGCGGCGGCGGAGACGGCGGAGCTGGTGCTCCTGGTGCTGGACGCCTCCCAGCCCCTGACAGCAGAGGACCGGGAGGCCATCGCCCTGGCCCAGGAGCGGCCCCGTTGTATCTGCCTGTTGAACAAGTCCGACCTGCCCCCGGTGCTCGCGGCGGCGGACTTGCCCTTCCCGTGGATATGCCCCGTGAGCGCCAAGGACGGCAGCGGCTTAGACGCCCTGGGGGAACGGGTGGCGGCGCTGTTCCCCGCCGGAGACACCCAAGGGGGAGCGCTGCTCACCAACGCCCGGCAGATGGAGGCCGCCCGCCGGGCCCGGGGGGATTTGGAACGGGCCCAGGAGGGCCTGCGCCTGGGCACCCCGCCGGATTTGCTCCTCAGCGATGTGGAGGAGGCCCTAGGGGCCCTGGGGGAGCTCACCGGGGCCAGCGTGCGGGAGGATATTACCGCGAGAATCTTCCAGCGGTTTTGTGTGGGGAAATAATAGACAGAAAGGGACCGGAAACACCGGCCCCTTTCTTTTTTCAAAAATTTTACGGAAAAATGGAAAGCAAGCTTGACATTTGCCCTAGCAAGGTGTATTCTAGGGATGGAAAGTGAGCTTTCCATTAAGGGAGGTGATGCTGTGAAGAATCGTTTGGAAGCCATCCGTAAGGAGCGGGGGGTCACCCAGGAGGCCTTGGCCGCGGCCTTGGAGGTCACCCGCCAGACCATCAGTTCTTTGGAGAAGGGGCGCTACAACCCCTCTATCCTCCTGGCCTTTAAGCTGGCCCGGTATTTTGAACTGCGCATTGAGGATATTTTTATCTATGAGGAGGACGTACCATGAGAAGGAAAACCAAGCTGTATTTGGCCCTGGGGCTGTGCGGGGTGTTGGTCCTGGCCCTGACGCTGCCCCTGAAAGGCTGCCTGTCCCAGCCGGGGATATTGATTGGCCTGGGCAGCGCCATGGTGGGCCTTGGGGTGGGGCGGTTTGCCCTGGGCCGCTTTGAGGAGACCCACCCCCGGGCGCTGCATCAGGCGGAAATCGAGGCCAAGGACGAGCGCAACCAGGCCATCCGCTTCCGGGCTCAGGCCCAGTCGGGAGTGGTGCTGCAATGGCTGACCATGGCGGCGGCGTGGCTGTGCATCCTGATGGACGGCCCCCTGTGGTTTACCCTGGCGGCTGTGGGGGTATTCACCGGGAAGACGGTGTTGGAACTGGGGCTGATGGCGTATCATCAGCAGCGGATGTGAGGATAGGAAACCCCCGGCGGGAAGGATTGTTTCCCGCCGGGGGTCTGCTGATTGATATACAGAATGTGGGAACCATCGGCA
>CAJUCB010000021.1:0-927 GCA_910584805.1 uncultured Oscillospiraceae bacterium | reverse complement strand
AGGCTTACAGCTCACGCAGCTGGTCCTCATCTGCGTAAATGGAAAGTTCCCCGCACTTGGGGCAGATTGCCACCTTGGGCCGCCCGATGCGCCCGCCGAACCAGGCGCCTTCCTCCTTGCAGATCTGAAGCTCATAGGCGCCGCCCTCAACCTTTAGAGCACAGCCCTCCCGCATCTCTGCGCCGCAACGGATACAAATTCGCATGCCTTAGCCCTCCTGTGATGTTTATTTTCATTGATAGTGTAACACAGGGAAGGCCCGGGGGCAAGATATACCCCGCCCCCTTGCAGGAATCCCACTTTTTTGCTATACTAGAGTATCTTGAAAAAACCCACCGCCAGGGAGGTCACTATGGAATTTATCATCATCTCCGGCCAGTCCGGCGCGGGCAAGAGCTCCGCCGCCGCGTTTTTGGAAGACTTGGGCTTTTACTGTGTGGATAACCTCCCCGTGGCCCTGATTACCTCCTTTGCCGGCATCTGCATGGCCGGGGCGGGGACGGGCAAATATAGCCGGGTGGCCCTGGTGACGGATATCCGGGGAGGCCAGACCTTCGACGAGCTCTTCCAGGCCCTGGACGAGCTGGAAGCCATGGCCCTGCGCTACCGTCTGCTCTTCGTGGAGGCCGCCGACGAGGTCATCATCAGCCGCTATAAGGAGACCCGCCACACCCACCCCCTCACCCGCCAGGGCTATTCCCTCCCGGAGGCGGTGCAGTTGGAGCGGGTGGCCTTGGAGCCGGTGCGCCGCCGGGCCAGCCACACCTTGAACTCCACCGGGCTGAACCTGTCCAAGTTCCGGGGGGAGCTGCTGCGGCTCTTCGGCATGGGCTCACTGGACGAGACCATGACCGTGTCCGTAACCTCCTTCGGCTTCAAGTTCGGCATCCCTATGGACGCCGACCTGGTCTTTGACGTGCGCTTCCT
>CAJUCB010000020.1 GCA_910584805.1 uncultured Oscillospiraceae bacterium | reverse complement strand
TGGAAAGCCTGATCCCACGGGGCTTCTAATACGGGCAATTCCCGAAGGAAGGCCGCCAACGCCTGCGGGCTTTCTGTGATCCGTTCATACTGTGTCACGGTTTTAACCTCCCTTCCCAGCCGTGGCCGCCGTCCGGCCCCGCCGCTTGAAATGCTCCTGAACGGTTGCTTGCGCCCGCTCCGCTTTGTAGATTTCCCTTTGCCTGCTGTCCAGCTCCCCAACGTAGCCCCGCTTCAATTCGTTGTAGATCGTCGCCGTATGCACGCCCAGCCGCGCGGCTATTTCGAGCGGGCGATCCCCGCGGGCGTGCCACACTTCGATTTTCTGCCGATCTTCAAACGTCAGGTATTTGTACCTTCCCGCCATGCTTTTTCACCCCTCTTATTGACATTTTCCGCGCTTCATGGTATAAAAAAATAAATGCGGAAGAACTCTCCCGCCCCGCTTTGGGGGCTTCGTGTTCTTTCGCATTTAATATTACAACCTACGGGCGGGAAAAGACCCTGCCTGCTGTCTTGACAAGCACGGATTTTGTGCTAAAATAGAGGAATACTGACACCATAGCCATGCGGAAGCCAAGCAGGCCCGTGCCGCCCAGAGCGAGAGGGGGAGAGTGCAAGCCCCTCGGTGCGCCCGGCCTGCAAGCCACTTCCAAGCTGCCTGCGAGGAGCGGGACGGGGCGTTCCCGTTACAGGACGAGAGGAGATGCGCACTTCGGTGGGCAAATCAGGGTGGTACCGCGAAGCACGCTTCGCCCCTGTTTCAGGGGTGGAGTGTTTTTTATTGCCATCCCAAGAGAGAAAGACCATATTTCATGTTTGGAGGATCAATTGTATGCACAAGTACTATGGTTTGAATGAGTTAAGAGAGATGTTTTTGACCTTCTTCGAGTCCAAGGGCCACCTGCGCCTGCCCAGCTTCCCCTTGGTGCCGGAGAACGATCCCTCCCTGCTGCTCATCAACGCCGGCATGGCCCCTATGAAGCCCTGGTTCAAGGGGGAGGAGGAGCCCCCCCGGAAGCGGGTGTGTACCTGCCAGAAATGTATCCGTACCGGGGATATTGAGAACATCGGCCACACCGCCCGCCACGGCACCTTTTTTGAGATGCTGGGCAACTTCTCCTTTGGGGACTATTTCAAACACGACGCCATCCAGTGGACTTGGGAGTTTTTGACCGATGAGAAGTGGGTGGGCTTGGAGGCCGACCGCCTCTACCCCTCTGTGTATCAGGAGGACGACGAAGCCTTCAACATTTGGCGGGACGTGGTGGGTATCCCAGAGGAGCGCATCTACCGCATGGGCAAGGAGGACAACTTCTGGGAGCACGGCGCCGGCCCCTGTGGCCCCTGCTCCGAGGTCTATTACGACCGGGGGGAGGAATTTGGCTGCGGCCAGCCTGGCTGTGCCCCCGGCTGCGATTGCGACCGCTATATCGAGGTCTGGAACAACGTCTTTACCCAGTTTGACAACGACGGGGAGGGGCATTACACCGAGCTGGCCCAGAAGAACATCGACACTGGCATGGGCTTGGAGCGCTTGGCGGTGGTCTGCCAGAACGTAAACTCCCTCTTTGACGTGGACACAGTGATGAACATCACCAACAAGGTCAGTGACATCACCGGGGCCCACTATGGCGACAGCGACGCCAAGGATGTCTCCCTGCGTATCATCACCGACCACATCCGTTCCGGCATCTTTATGATCTGCGACGGCGTCCTCCCCTCCAATGAGGGACGGGGTTACGTCCTGCGCCGCCTCCTGCGCCGGGCCGCCCGCCACGGGAAGCTGTTGGGGGTGAACGAGCCCTTCCTGTATCAGATCATCGACACGGTGATCCACGAGAACGAGGGCGAGTATAAGGACTTGCGCCAGAAGCAGGATTATATCACCAAGGTCATTCGCACCGAGGAAGAGAACTTTGCAAAAACCATCGACGGGGGCATGAAGATTTTCTCCGAGCTCCTGGCGGAGCACAAGGCCAAGGGGGAGAGCCAGTTCTCCGGCAAGGATGCCTTTAAGCTTTACGATACCTACGGCTTCCCCGTGGACCTCACCGAGGAGATGGTCCAGGACGAGGGCATGACCCTGGACCGGGTGGGCTTTGACGCTGAGATGGAGGCCCAGCGGGTCCGGGCCCGGAAGGCCCGGGAGGCCCTGGGTGACCTGGGCTGGTCTGGCGTGGAGTTCGGCAAGGAGGTCCCCGCCACGGTCTTTGACGGCTATGAGAACGGCGGTCTGGTGGACCTAAAGGTGGTGGCCATCGTGGCGGAGGAACAGCTGGTGGAGGAGATCATCCCCGGCGTGGAAGCCATCGTGGTCCTGGACCGCACCCCCTTCTACGCGGAGATGGGCGGCCAGGTGGCCGACCACGGCTATATTGCCAAAAGCGGCCCCGAGGGCTGCCTCTTCCAGGTCCACGACGTGAAGAAGAACAAGGGCGGCAAGTATATGCACTACGGCAAGCTCACGGAGGGGAGCTTGAAGCTGGGAGACATTGTCCACGCTGAAATCGACGTGGAGCGCCGGGAGGCCATCGCCCGGGCACACTCCGCCACCCACCTGCTCCACGCGGCCCTGAAAACCGTGCTGGGGGACCATGTCCACCAGGCGGGCTCCCTGGTGGAGCCGGACAAGCTGCGCTTCGACTTCACCCACTTTGAGGCGGTGACCCCGGAGCAGTTGGCCCAGGTGACGCAAGTGGTCAACCGGGCCATCCTGGGGGGGAGCCCCGTGGTCACAGAGGTCTTGCCCATTGAGGAGGCCAAGAAGCGTGGGGCCGAGGCCCTCTTTGGCGAGAAGTATGGTGACACCGTCCGGGTGGTGGAGATGGGGGATTTCTCCCTGGAATTCTGCGGCGGCACCCATCTGGACAACACCGCCAAGGTGGGGGTGTTCCATATTCTGGCGGAGTTCTCTGTGGCCTCTGGTGTGCGGCGCATTGAGGCCATCACCGGGGAATCCGTCCTGGACCTCATCGCCTTCAACCAGCGGATGATCCAGCGGGCGGCGGCGTTCCTGAAAGCCAAGCCCCCGGAACTGTTGGAGCGGGCCAAGGCTGTCATGGGGGAGATCAAGGAGCTTCACCAGATGGTGGAAAAGCTCAAGGCCAAGGAGGCCCAGGGGGAGGCCGAGCGCATTCTCTTTGGCACCCAGGAGGTGGGGGGCTTGAAGGTTCTTACCACCATTGTGCCTGAGGCCGGGGCCAACGACCTGCGCCAGATGGGGGATATGCTCCGGGACAAGGAGCCTGCCGTGGTGGCGGTGCTGGCCTCCACCGCAGGGGAGAAGATCACCTTCCTGGCGGTGTGCGGCAAGGAGGCCGTGGCCCGTGGCATCAAGGCCGGGGAGATCATCAAGACGGTGACCAAGATCTGCGGCGGCTCCGGCGGCGGCAAGCCCGACAGCGCCATGGGCGGCGGCAAGGACAAGCAGAAGCTGGACGACGCCCTGGCAGCGGTGGACAACTTCGTGGCGGAAAAGCTGGGGCTTTGAGGGGAGAAGGACTATGCTGATTGACTTTGCATCTCTGCCTGAGACAACGATTCCCCGTATGTATGGGGGAGAAGGGGAGGTACACGCCAATATGTATGCCTCCCCCGCCATGAAGATTATGAAGGGAAAGCTGCCACCTGGCGCTACCATCGGCCTGCATACCCACCAGACCAGCAGTGAGATCATCTATATCCTCTCTGGGACGGGGAAGGCCCTCAGTCAGGGCCAGACAGAGCCCCTGATCCCTGGAAGCTGCCACTACTGCCCCGAGGGCAAGGATCACAGCCTCATCAATGACAGCGATGGGGATTTGGTGTTCTTCGCGGTGGTACCGGAGCAGGGATGAGCGGTTGAAATAAAAAAGAACGGCGTACCGGCTGGTACGTCGTTTCTTTTGCAAAATTCAATTTCCCCGGGAGCACTTCTCCGCATCGATGGCCAGCACCACCATCAGCACCCGGAGGGCGTCGGCGGGGTCGTTGATGTCCAAAACATAGGTGTCCGTCAGGCGAAAGACCTCCTTGGAGATGGTGGCGATGGTGCCCCGGGAGGCGCTGGTGATGGTGTACTCCCACTCTAGGAGATTGCCGTCCACCGACCAGTCGGCATAGTCTAGGGTGAACTTGGGGCGCAGGAAGGTGAACTCCTTGCGGATACAGCCGATGTAGTCCTCCTGCTCGTAGAGTTGGAACTGGGGCAGGAGGGTAAAGACCTTTTCCTGGACGGTACCGATATGGTTCCCCAGGCTGTCGTGGATGTGGAGGCAGTGGCCCCAGCTGAGCTTGCCCTCCACGGTAAAGATGGTTTTCTCGTTCTCGTCATAGATATCGTATTTGTCGAACCAAGAGAAGAAACGCTGTTTGAACAGCAGGCGCATGGCGGTTCCGTCCTTTCGTGGTCAAGTATAGCGGATTGGTATGTTGATTGTACCATAGAATAGGCTGTCCCGGCAAGAAAAACCATCAGAGCGGCAGGAAAAACGCTCCCCTGGAACGCTGCTGCTGTCCGGGGGAGCGTGTACTATTCTTCAAAGCGCAGGCGGATGCACAGCACCCCATCCGCATACTCCGCGGAAATCTGCCCGCCCATGTGTTCCACCAGGGTCTTGGCGATGGACAGCCCCAGGCCGCTGGAGCTCCGGGCGGCCTCTACGGTGAAGAAGCGGTCAAAGAGCTTGCCCACCTGGACTTCATTCAATCCCGGCGCGGCGTTGGAGAAGCAGGCCTCTCCGTTCTCGCTGAGGGTGACGGCCAGGTCACCGGCGCTGTATTTCAGGGCGTTGCTGAGGATGTTGCCAAAGACCCTGGCTAGGGCGTCCCGGTTCAGCATCCGCACCACCGGGGCATCTGGAAGCTGGACCTGGGGGGTGATCCCCGCCTGGGTGAGGGCGGCGTAAAAGCTGGCCAAGCTCTCTTCCAGGGCTCCGTTGAGGGACAGGGGTTCCAAGGCCAATTCTTCCTGGGTGGAGAGGATTACGGAGTAGTGTAGGAGCTCTTCTGTCAAGTGCTTCATGGCCCCGGCGCGGTTGCGGATGGCGGCGATGTGGCGCTGGGCCGCTGCTGGGACCGCTTCCGCCTCCAACAGGTCCAGGTGCCCACACAGGGCGGTGAGGGGGGTGCGCAGGTCGTGGGAGATGTTGGTCACCGCCTCTTTCAGCTCCCGGTCGCCCCCCGCATAGCGCTGCCGCTGGCGGCGGAGCTGGCGAAGCTGGGCGTTCAGTTCAGCAGCCAGCTGTCTCAGGGCCCTGTCCCGGCTGGAAAGGAAGATGGGGTTGTTGCTGTCCTCCGAGAGCCGGGCGGAGACCTGCCCCGCGATTTCCCGCATCCCCCGCCGGAGCAGGTGGAGCTTGAGCAGCAGCAGGAGCAAGAGAAGGGCCAGGGCAAGGCACAACAGCCAAGGGAGCATGGGGGTCACCTCTATTCTTGACACTTCGCCAGTTCTTCTTCACAGAATTGTTTCAGGATAGGGACGTCGTTCAATACCGTCTGCCATACAATATCCAGGCGTATGCCGCCATAGCCGTGGGCCACAATATTTCGCATACTTTTGATGGCGCTCCAGGGGATGCGGTCATTGGTGGCTTGTCGAAACTCTGCCGACAAGCCACCAGAGAGCTCCCCAATTTGTAGAATACAGAAGGAGACCGAATATTGATAAAGGGTGTCCTCTTGGAACGCTTCAAAGGAGATACCATACCGGGTCAGGGCATTGGAGATGTCGTCGCAGTATTCCTTGATTTTGAGGATACGTTGTAAATCAAGCGACAGCATAGATTTGTCTCCTCTCTTTGTTCACCTGTTCACGGAAATAAACATCACTTTCTCTGTGGCACGGCCCTTCCAAGGAGTTTAGTGTCAATAGATCGAGTTTTTTTCCCAAAGCTTCCTCTAGATCATGGTAAAGGGCCCCCAGGCGAAATAAGCTGGTGAGGTCTGTCCCTGTGGTGTCTACCAATAGGTCGATGTCACTGCCATCTGTTGCGGTGCCACGGGCGTAGGAACCAAAGAGATAGATGGCGGGCAGGTGATATTTCTCCGCGATGGGTGTGACGATGGCTTTGATTTGGTCGATGGTATAGACCATAGGGCGCACCTCCTTCCCCTTTCATTCTACTATAAGTCTACCCAGGAAGCAATGAAAAACCACGGTGCGCTATTTCAAATCCTTCCGTCCAAAGCACACCACCCCACAAGCCGTGGTGCCCAGCAGGATCACCAGGGAGTACAGGGGTAGGCGGACGGGACTGGTGAGCTCTTGTTTGGAAAACTGAAGGAACTGGCTGCCGGGGAGGAAGTCGTTGAGGAAGACATAGACCTCCCGCTTGGTCCCTTCCAGATAGTTGGGATTGCGTTCCTGCCCTGCCTCCTGTACCTGTGTATTCCCTTCCTCGTCGGTGGAACGGGAAGAGATGGTGGTGTAAAATTCAGGCTCGTTCAATCTGTTGTCAATCACCATGGCGCTCATCATCAGGACGAAGCCCAGCAATAGGACTGCCACAGCGGCGATGGATTTCTTGGTCACCAGCATCACCAGCAGCAGGAAGAGGGCACCCAGGGCCAGCACCGTCATCAGGCTGAGGGCGGCCAAGAGCAACAGCTCTTGGGGTGTTTTCTCCAAATTCCCCACCAGAGGGAAGCCCACCGCCACCACTGCCAAGAGGAAGGCCAAGTGCATCAGCACCAGGGCCACCGAGCAGGTGATGAGGTTAGCCAGATAGATGGCCCACCTGGATTGGCCCACCACGATCTTGTTTCGGATGGTACCGTCGCTATACTCTGTGCCGATGAACAACCCGATGAACACTGCCGCCACGATGGGCATGAACAGGGCCTCGGAGAAGAGGATGTTGTCAGCGTGGGGGAAGTAGCCGGACATTTCGTGCATCTCCCGCCAGCGGGTGCCCACGGCGATGAGGCCCACGACAAACTGATAGGCTATCCCCAGCCAAAAGACAAAGCTTTTCCGCAGGCGCAGGAAGTTGGCGCTCAATAGATTCCTCATGCCTTGCCACCTCCCACCAAGCTGATAAAGTAACTCTCCAAGCTCTCGTCCCGCTCCTGGGCGGAGACCAGTTCACACTGGACCTGTGCCAGAGCTAGGGCCAGGGGGGAGATGTTCACTTGGGAGAAGATATCTGCCTGGGTATCGGAGAGGATTTTGTACTCCACGCCCATGGAGTCCAGCACTCCCACAAGGGCCTGGGTGCTGCTGACCTCCACCCGCAGGCACTTGCGGCAGGCGGCGTCCAATTCCTGGGCACTGAGCTCCTTGACCATGCGGCCGCTGTCGATAAAGCCATAGTGGGTGGCCAGCCGGGAGAGCTCGTCGAGGATGTGGCTGGAAATGAGCACCGTGATGTTCTGCTCCCGGTTTAGTTTTAGGATCAGCTCCCGCATCTCAATGATGCCCTGGGGATCCAAGCCGTTTACCGGCTCATCCAGCACCAGGAAGTCCGGCGCCCCCGCCAGGGCCACGGCGATGCCCAGGCGCTGCCGCATACCCAGGGAGAAATGCTTGGCCCGTTTCCTTCCGGTATCCCCCAGCCCCACCAGCCGGAGCAGCTCTGGGATACCCTCTTCCGAGGGGAGCCCCAGCACCCGGTACTGCTCCCGCAGGTTGTCCACTGCCGACAGGTCCTGGTAGATGGAGGGGGTCTCCACCACCGCACCCATACGGCGGCGGACAGTGGCCAGACGGGGCGTGGTGCTCTCCGCGCCATACAGGCTGTAGCTGCCCCCGCTGGGCCGCTGTAACCCGCAGATTAGGCGGATGAGGGTGGTCTTGCCCGCCCCGTTGCGGCCCACAAGGCCATAAATGGCACCACGGGGCACGTGCATGGCGAGGCCGTCCAGGGCTTTGAAGCGGCCGTAGTGTTTGCTCAAGTTTTGTGTGGTAAGGACGTAGTCCATGAAAAAAACCTCCGTTTCCTTGATCTGCTCCCAGGATACCAGGGAAGGGTCAAGGAAGTGGTCAAGGAAAGGGTAAAGAAATGGTCAAGATTGGGGAGAATGAGCGGCCGGCGAGAACGCCGGCCCTTTCTTAACAGGGAGTCCAGTCCGTTAGCCAACGACTGTAGGTGATTGACCATAGGCGCTTATAGCGCACACCATCGACGTACTTATATTTCCATTGGGTCATTTCTGCCCGCTCAGTGTTAGATTCCGCCTGCGTTTGGCTGAGATCAGGGCCGTCGGGTGCGGCCAGGGCGGAGGTGGGGCCAAGAGCTGCAAGAATCAACAAAAGTGTGAAAAGGAGCCGGCAATACTTCTTTTTCATAGGAACACCTCTTTTATTCTTTATAAATTTTTAATTCATCGTGGGGGGACACTGAGAGCTCACTTTCAGGAATTACAGTGAAAAATTCACCGTCGAAATACAAGTGATATTCGCCTTCCCTTGTTCGCAGGATGTAGGAGGTTTCAGGAGAAATATCAATGTAATCCTCATCGCTCAGCCCGACCAAGAAGAGCAAGAGTCCCATGCGATAGTGGAGCAGGAACCCAGTTTTTCGGTATAAACGATCGGCAACGAATACAAAGGCACTGAACCAAACAAGGGACATACAGAAAGAATAGGGGGTGATACTCACGGCTTTTTCTTCCTTTCATCCAGTATTTTTTGTAATTCATCTAATGTGTCGTCGGAAAGGTCTGCCTGGTCCACCAAAGCAGCAAACAATCCGACAAAGGCGTCCTTTCCCTTTGGGGGGGGGAACTGTCATTTGTGCGCTGAGATATTCCTCCTGGGAGATATCGGCGGCAAAGGTACGGGCATATACTTTGCCCGCTGGCTGCATACCAACGACTTTGACCGCCCCCTTTTTCATCAACGAGTTGAGTAGGACATGGATGCTGTTGTCCTTCCAAGTGCGGTTTGGAGACTGTTCGATGATATCCTTGCGGGATAGGTCGGTTTTGGCATTCCAGAGTATTTGCATCACCTGTAGTTCATTTTCTGTGAAGTTCATAGTCTCACCTCCTTGTTGCTTTGTTAGAATTATTTTAATAAATTAAAATAATTTCGCCAAGAAGTATTGACAAAATAATTTGAATTTTATACAATTCGGTCAGTTAGAATAAATCTAGAAAACTGAATCTATAAGACTGTGGAGGTGAGGCTTATAAGATGTTTTCCTAGTAAATGAGGAGGTTTGATCATGAAAAAACGTATGATTGCATTAGGGATGACATTGGCTATGGCGTTGTCCCTGTCGGTGCCTGCGGGTGCTGCGGAAAGCGCCGAACAACAGATATCCAGAGCGGTAAAGGAAGCTGAAAGATACGCATATCTCGATATTGAGACAGCAACACCAGACATGCGAAAGAAGATTTTGGATGCGCGAAAAACGATTATTTATAATAGCAGTTGGGCCGCAGATGGGATTGCTGCTTATGTCGAAGATACCGAAACGGGAGAAGTCATTGAGAAACTTCTAGCCTTTTCTGAGTTGTTCCCAGATTGGGAATTGCCGTCTAATGATGCAACAGTGGAAGATACCGCTGGTATCCATCCAGTGAAAAGCATAGCATCCCTAGGTAGATTCCATCTGGCAGACCTTTGTAGCCTGCTTTTTTATGAAACATTTTCCATGTGTGGTATGCTGGTTACTGATGCATAAATCATCACAGGTCACATCATAAACCATAACGAGAAAAAGGGGCTGTTTTTTACAGCCCCTTTTGTGGCGTTCTCAAACATCCTCCGCCAACTTAAACCCAATCCCCCACACCGCCTCAATATAATCTTTCCCCCCTGCGTCCCGCAGCTTTTTCCGCAAATTGCTCACATGCTGCTTTAGGGAGCTCTCGGTGCAGTCCGGGGTATCGGCGCTGATGCGCTCCAAAATCACCGAGCGGGCCAGGACTTGCCGGGGATGCTGCATCAACAGCTTCAAGAGGGCGTACTCCGTTTTGGTCAGGTGGACCGGCACGTCCCGGACGCTGACACTGTGGGCGGTGGGGTCCAGGAACAGGTCCCCGGCGGTGAGGCTGCCCCCGCCCCGGAGGGCGGCGCTGCGCAGCTGCACGGCGATCCGGGCCAACAGCTCCCCGCTGTCAAAGGGTTTCGTTACGTAGTCCGCCGCGCCCCCCAGGAGCAGGTCGATCTTCCCCTGAATGTCCACCTTGGCGCTGAGGACGATCACCGGGATGCCTTGGAGCTGGGGCAGGAGCGCTTCCCCGCTGAGGCCGGGGAGCATCAGGTCCAGCAGCACCAGGTCCGGGGGCCGCTGGGAGAGCAGGTATTGGGCCTCGGTGCCGGAATAGGCCCGCAGGACCCGGTAGCCCTGGCCTGTCAGGAGCTCTTCCAAAACGTCACCGATGTAGACGTCGTCGTCAATGACTGCAATGGTCTGCATAAATCTCACCTCAAATTGGCGCAAAAGAATAGGAAGGGTACGACTGTCATTGCCGTACCCTTCTGAAAATGTATTGGTTAGTCGTCCATAAAGTGGGTCTTTCTCTCGTCCACTGGCAGATAAGGCACCTTGGTGATCACTGCCCGGTAGGCCGGACGCATGATCCGGCGGCCGGAAACCACCTCTTCGATGCGGTTGGCGCACCAGCCTACGATACGGGCGGAGGCGAAGAGGGGGGTGAACACGTCCTCCGGGATGCCCAGCATGGTGTACACCAGGCCGGAGTACATATCCACGTTGGCGCACATGGGGGTGTCATTGCCGTGGCGCTCCTGGATCATGGGGATGCCCAGCTCTTCCACCTTTTCCAGCAGGAGGAAATCCTCGGCGTAGCCCTTGAGCTCGGCAATGTGGTGGGCGTACTTCTTCAACAGCACCGCCCGGGGGTCGGAGATGGTGTACACCGCGTGGCCCAGACCGTAAATCTTGCCGGAGCCGTCCCCTGCCTCCCCGGCCAGGAGTTTGGACAGGTAGTCCTTGATGGAGCCGTCGTCCCTGGGGTTCACGTTGGCCTTGATATAGCGGAACATCTCCATAACCTTGGCGTTGGCGCCGCCGTGGAGGGGGCCTTTCAGGGAGCCCACAGCCCCGGCGATGGCGCTGTAGGTGTCCGTCCCGCTGGAGGACAGGGCACGGCAGACGAAGGTGGAGTTGTTACCGCCGCCGTGTTCAGCGTGGACCATGAGCATCATGTCCAGTAGGTGGGCTTCCTCTTCGGTGTAGCTGGTGTCCGGGCGGATCATCCGCAGGAAGTTTTCCGCGGTGGAGAGGTTCTTCTCCGGGCGGTGGATGTGCAGGGAGCCCCCGTCAAAGTAGTGGCGTTTGACCGAATAGGCGTTGGCCACGATGCTGGGGAATGCCCCAATGAGCTTCACCGATTGGAGAAGCATGTTCTGGATGGAGGTGTCGTCGGGGTTGTTGTCGTAGGAGTACAGGGACAGCACGCTCCGGGCCAGCTTGTTCATGATGTTGCGGCTGGGGCTCTTCATGATCATGTCCTCGGTGAAGCCGTTGGGCAGGGTCTTGGCCTGGTTCATGATATCGTTGAAGTGGTCCAGCTCCTTCTTTGTGGGCAGGTAGCCCATGAGCAGCAGGTAGGCCACTTCCTCAAAACCGAAGGTGTTGGCCTTGCGGTGGGCCTCTACGATTTCGTTGAGCTCAATGCCCCGGTAATACAGCCGCCCCGGGGCGGGGACACGGACCCCGTCCTCCACGGTGTAGCCCCGGACGGAGCCCACCTGGCTGACGCCTACGGTGACGCCGGTGCCGTCGCTGTTGCGCAGGCCCAGCTTGATGTCGTCCCGGAAGTGCTTGGGGTTGATGGTGTATTCCTTTTGGATATGCTTCCGCAGGGAACCAATGTACTGCTGCAGGACTTCGGATTCGTGGGCTTTCTGGTGCATTCTTTCCATAGTTTGAGTCCCCTTTCTTCTGTGACCACGGGCGCTCCGCTTGAAAACCGGGACCCTTTTTGACTGATGTTGTGTTTTTATTATAGCCGATTTTCCTTCTTTTTGCAAGGCAAAATTTCAAAGCTTCATTTGAGGACGGAAAAATCCCTGAATGTTTTGCATAATCCCCATCATTTTCGGTTAGCTTGCAAGAAGTTTCAAAATTGATTCTTTTTGCATTGCTTCTTTCCTGGGATGTGGTATACTGGTGCTCATACTATGGAAAACGTATACCCTCCGGAGCCGGGAGATGTCGGTCTGCGGCGGAGTGGAGGGATGCCGTTTTTTGACTTCCCAGAAAGGGTGACAAAAATACTATGATTACAGTGAACGCAGGTGGCGTGACCTGGACCCGAGGGGCGCCGGTCCCTGCCGCGGCCCCGGCCCCAGCGGACCGGGAAAAGACCATCGCCTACCAGATTTTCCGCCGCCACAGCCGGCGGGAGGAGGCGGGGCAGCTCCACCTGGCCTTTGACAGCCTCATCTCCCACGATATCACCTACGTGGGCATCATCCAGACTGCCCGGGCCAGCGGCATGACGCAGTTCCCCGTGCCTTACGTGCTCACCAACTGCCACAACAGCCTGTGCGCCGTGGGGGGGACCATCAACGAGGACGACCACGTGTTCGGCCTCTCCGCCGCCATGAAATACGGGGGCATCTACGTCCCCGCCAACCAGGCGGTGATCCACCAGTATGCCCGGGAAATGCTCTCCGGCTGCGGCAAGATGGTCCTGGGCTCTGACAGCCACACCCGCTACGGTGCCCTGGGCACCATGGGCGTGGGGGAGGGCGGCCCGGAGATCGTCAAGCAGCTTTTGAAGAACACCTACGACATCGCCGCCCCCCAGGTGGTTCTGGTCTACCTCACCGGGGAACCCGCCCAGGGGGTGGGGCCCCACGACGTGGCCCTGGCTCTGTGCGCCGCCACTTATAAGAACGGCTTTGTGAAGAACAAGGTGTTGGAGTTCGCCGGCCCCGGCATCCAGAACCTGCCCATGGACTACCGCATCGGCATCGACGTGATGACCACGGAGACCGCCTGCCTGTCCTCCATCTGGGAGACCGACAGTGCGGTGGAGGAATACCTGACCATCCATGGCCGGGGGGAGGAATACCAGGCGCTCCACCCCCAGGAGGGCGCGTACTACGACAGCATGATTACCATTGACCTCGCCCAGGTGGAGCCCATGGCCGCCCTGCCCTTCCACCCCTCCGAGGCCTATCCCATCCGGGAACTGGTGGAAAACGCCGGGGACATCTTCCGGGCGGTGGAGCAGCGGGCGGCGGAGCAGTTCGGCGGCAAGGTCCAGCTCTCCCTGACAGACAAGCTGGTGGACGGCAAGGTCCTGGTGGACCAAGGGGTCATCGCCGGCTGTGCCGGTGGCATGTACGACAACATCGCCGAGGCCGCCGCCATTTTGGAGGGCCACGACGTGGGCAGCGGCTACTTCTCCCTGTCCATCTATCCCCCCTCCGTGCCGGTGAACCTGGAACTGATCCGCAGCGGGGTGCAGCAGTCCCTGCTGGAAGCGGGGGCGCTGTTCAAGCCCTGCTTCTGCGGCCCCTGCTTCGGGGCCGGGGATGTACCCGCCAACAACGGCCTGTCCATCCGCCATACCACCCGGAATTTCCCCAACCGGGAGGGCTCCAAGCCCGGCGACGGCCAGCTCTCCGGGGTGGTGCTCATGGACGCCCGCTCCATCGCCGCCACCGCCCGGAACCACGGCGTCCTCACCCCCGCCACGGAGGTGTCCTACACCCAGCCCCAGCAGGGCAAGCGGAGCTTTGACGCCCAGGTCTACCAGCGCCGGGTGTACTTCGGCTTCGGCCAGCCTCAGAAGGACTACGAGCTGAAATTCGGCCCCAACATTGCCCCCTGGCCGGAGATTCCCGCCCTGGGAGAGCACCTCTTGTTGGAAGTGGCCTCGGTGCTCCGGGACCCTGTCACCACCACCGACGAGCTGATCCCCTCCGGGGAGACCTCCTCCTATCGCTCCAACCCCATGAAGCTGGCCAGCTTTGCCCTCTCCCGCCGGGACCCGGACTATGTCCCCCGTGCCCTGGCGGCCCAGGCCCGGGAGAAGGAACGCCTGGCAGGGAAGCCCGGAGAGGCACTCCTGGCTGTGGCAGAAAAGCTGGGCCTGGGCGCGGATGCCCTGGATAAGGTCCAGACCGGCAGCGTGATCTTTGCCAACAAGCCCGGGGACGGCTCCGCCCGGGAGCAGGCCGCCTCCTGCCAGCGGGTGCTGGGGGGCTGTGCCAATCTATGCTATGAGTTTGCCACCAAGCGCTACCGCTCCAACTGCGTCAACTGGGGGATGCTCCCCTTCATCCTGGCAGAGGGGGAGGACTTCCCCTATGGCCCCGGCGACTATATCTATGTCCCCGACGTTCGGGCCAAGGTGGCCCGGGGGGACGATAGCTTCCCCGCCACGGTGGTCACAGCCCAGGGCACCAGCCCCATTACCCTCCACCTCCCCGCCGCCACGGCGGAGGAACGGGAACTGCTCCTGGACGGCTGCCTGATGAACCACTATGCGGCCCAGAAGGGGAGGTGAGCGCCATGGAAAAGATCAAGATGCCCAACCCCATCGTGGAGATGGACGGGGATGAGATGACCCGTGTCCTCTGGTCCATGATCAAAGAGGAGCTCATCTGCCCCTTTGTGGAGCTGAACACGGAGTATTACGACCTCTGCCTGCCCAACCGGGACGCCACTGAGGACCAGGTGACCATCCAAGCGGCCCAGGCCATCAAGCGCCACCACATCGGGGTGAAGTGCGCTACCATCACCCCCAACCTACAGCGCCAGGAGGAGTACGGCTTGAAAAAGCTGTGGAGCTCCCCCAACGCCACCATCCGGGCGGCCCTGGACGGCACAGTGTTCCGCACCCCCATCCTGTTGTCCAAGGTGAAGCCGGTGGTGACTTGCTGGAAAAAACCCATCACCATCGCCCGCCACGCCTATGGGGATATCTACCGGGCGGTGGAGTACCGGGTCCCCGGGGCGGGGAAGGCGGAGCTGGTGTTCACCGATGAGGCGGGGCAAGAGCTCTCCCGCCAGACGGTGTTCTCCTTCCAGGGCCCCGGCATCCTTCAGGGGATGCACAACCGGGATGATTCCATCCGCTCCTTTGCCCGGAGCTGCTTCACCTACGCCCTAGAGGTAGGCCAGGACCTGTGGTTCTCCACCAAGGACACCATCTCCAAGGACTACGACCAGCACTTTAAGCTGATCTTCCAGGATATATTTGACCAGGAATTCCAGGAAAAATTCCAGGCCGCCGGCCTGCGCTACCACTACGCCCTCATCGACGACGTGGCCGCCAAGGTCATCCGCTCTGAGGGGGGGATGATCTGGGCCTGCAAGAACTACGACGGGGACGTGATGAGCGACCTCATCGCCGCCGCCTCCGGCTCCCTGCCCATGATGACCAGTGTGCTGGTGAGCCCCGAGGGGAACTTTGAATATGAGGCCGCCCACGGCACCGTCACCGACCACTACCGCCGCTACCAGAAGGGGGAGGCGGTGTCCACCAACCCCCTGGCCACCATGGCCGCCTGGGCGGGGGCCCTGAAGAAGCGGGGGGAGATGGACGGCATTCCCGCCCTGTGCCACTTTGCCGACTGCTTGAATCAGGCGGGGTTGGAGGTCTTTGAGGAGGGCTACCTCTCCGAGGACTTGGCCGCCCTCTGCCCGGAGGAGGAGCGGAAGGAGATGCCGGAAAACCGCAAGCTCCTGGGCCTCATCCGGGCCCGTTTGGAGGCACTTTTGGCAGGATGATCCCTGAAAAAACAGGATACAGCAAAACAGGACCGTTTGGGCGGCTTTTCGAGAGGAAAGTGCCCAAACGGTCTTTGTTTGCAAGGGGTGGAAAGTATTTTTCCTTTCCAGGGTTTTGGGACAGGCAAGGGCTGGATGGGGGGCGCATACACATAACCAGGTGTGAAAAAACGCCGTGTGTTTACCCGTTTGAGAGGAGGTGGCCCCATGGAGAAGGAGGCGCTGGAAAAGGCCCCCCGGAAGCCTGGCATCCGGGAGCAGGTGTGCCTGTTGCTGGACCTCCCCGGGGACGGGGCGGCAGGCCTGCCCAAGCTAGAGCTCACCAGCGACCGGGACCTGTACCTGGTGAACTACCAGGGCATCCTGTCCTACGGCCGGGAGGAAATCCACGTGGACAGCGGGGCCTGGGTGCTGCGCATCCAGGGCCGGGAGTTGGAGCTGAAAGCCATGCGGGAAGGGGAGCTGCGCATCGGGGGCTGCATCACCCGCTTGGAGATCCTTTAGGAAAGAGGGGGACGTCCATGAAGAAGCTGTTGGCCTGGCTGTTTGGCGCGGTGCAGGTGACCGTCACCGGGGTTCAGCCGGAGCTGCTCTTGAACCTGTGCGCCAAGGAGGGGGTACTCCTGTGGAAAACCATCTGGCGGGACCCCTTCTGCCTGGAACTGCAAGTGCCCCAGCGGCAGTATGCCCTGCTGTGTACCCTAGCCCGGAGGGCCCAGTGTGAGACGGCCTTGCAGCGGCGCTGGGGGGTGCCGGTGTTCTTCCGGCGCTTCCGCCGGCGCTATGCCCTGCTGGCGGGGCTGTTGGCCTGCCTGGTGCTGGGGGCCCTGGGGTCCCAGGTGATTTTGACCATCGAGGTCAGCGGCAATGTGAACCTGACAGCGGAGGAGATCATCAGCCGCCTGCGGCTGTGCGGGGTGGAGGTGGGCTCCTTCGGCCCCTCTATCCCCACCCGGGAGAAGGAGAACCAGTTGATGCTGGCCATGGATGAGCTGTCCTTCTGCGCCCTGAACCGCCGTGGCACCTGCCTGGAGGTGTTGGTGCGGGAGGCAGGGGACTCCCCGGAGGTGAAGGACCAGAGCCAGCCCACCAACGTCATTGCCACCGCCACCGGCCGGGTCACCCACATCGAGCCCTGGGGCGGGGACGCCCTGTTCCAGGAGGGGGACATGGTGGTGAAGGGGGACGTGCTCATCTCCGGTATCATGGACCTGGACGCGCCCCCCAATGTGGTGCTGGAACAGGGGGTGGAGAGCTTTGGCACCAAGCTGGCGCACGCCGAGGGGAAGGTCCTGGCCGAGACCTGGCACAGCCTCAGCGCCAATCTGGACCTGAATGCCCCGGTGAAAGCCTATACCGGGGAGGAGACCAGCCGCCATAGCCTGTCTATCATGGGCCGCCGGGTGAAATTTTATCAAAACAGTGGAATTCCCTATGAAAAGTATGATACAATAACCGAATTGAAGTCCTGGACCCCCGTGGAGGGCAAGACCCTCCCTATTGTCTGGGAGACGGAACGGGTCCGGGAGTATACCCTCACCACCGCTCCCCTGGACCAGAGCAAGGGGGAGGCGCTGCTCCGCCAGGAGCTGCGCCGCCGCTTGGAGAGCGCCATGGACCAGGGGGAGGTCTTGACGGCAGAGTATGAGACGGCCTTGGAGGGGAGCGTCCTGACAGTGAAGCTCCGGGCCCAGTGCTTGGAGCAGATCGGCCGCATGGTGCCCATAGACACCCAGGAAAAGGTCACCGCCCCGGAGCATCCCCCCTGGCGGGACCCCACAAAACCCATTGAGGAAACACAGACAACGGAGGACAGCCCATGATCGAACAGACAGTCAGCATCGAGCGGATGGAGGAGGCCATCAACATTTTCGGTTCCTTTGATGAGAATATGCGGCTCATCGAAAAGGAGCTGGACGTCCACGTGGTGGACCGGGAGGACCAGCTAAAAATCAGCGGGGAACCGGAGCCCGTCATGTGTGCCGCCAAGGTCATCCAAGGGCTCATCGACCTCTCCGCCCGGGGGGAGGCCATCAACGAGCAGATCATCCGCTATCTGATCCAGCTGGTCCAGTCCGGCAACGAGGATAAAATCCAGACCTTGGCGGCCGACGTGCTCTGCGTCACCGCCAAGGGCAAGCCGGTGAAGGCCAAGACCGTGGGCCAGAAAAAGTACCTGGATGCCATCCGGCGCAACACCATCACCCTGGGGGTGGGCCCCGCGGGGACAGGGAAAACCTACCTGGCCGTGGCGGCGGCGGTGTCCGCCTTCCGGGCCAAGGAGGTCAACCGCATCATCCTCACCCGTCCGGCGGTGGAGGCCGGGGAGCGGCTGGGCTTCCTCCCCGGGGACTTACAGAGCAAGGTGGACCCCTACCTGCGCCCCCTGTACGACGCCCTGTTTGAGATGCTGGGGGCGGAGAGCTATGCCAAATACGTGGAGCGGGGGAACATCGAGGTGGCCCCCCTGGCCTATATGCGCGGCCGCACGTTAGATGATTCCTTTATCATCCTGGACGAGGCCCAGAACACCTCAAGGGAGCAGATGAAAATGTTCCTCACCCGCCTGGGCTTTGGGTCCAAAATCGTCATCACCGGGGACATCACCCAGATCGACCTGCCGGGGGACAAGGTCTCCGGCCTGAAAGAGGCCATGCGGGTGCTCCGGGGGGTGGAGGGCATTGAGATCTGCCGCCTCACCGACAGCGATGTGGTCCGCCATGTAATCGTCCAGCGGATCATCAAGGCCTATGAGGACGACGAAAACAAGAGAAAGGCGAAACGGTCCCATGAAAAAACATGATATCTATATCGACTGGGAGCTGCCCGGCCAAAATCCCTACAAGCCCCTGCTCACCCGGGTGATCACCGCGGTCCTGGACAAGGAGGGGGTGGACATCCCCTGCGGGGTGGACGTACTCCTGACCACCGACCAGGGCATCCGGGAGATCAACCGGGAGCAGCGGGAGGTGGACGCGGTGACAGACGTGTTGTCCTTCCCCATGCTGGACCTCACCCCCGGCACCCCGCCTACGGGAGAGGGGGAGGACGAGCTGGACCCGGAAACTGGTTTGTGCCACCTGGGGGACATGGTCCTCTCTGTGGAGCGGGCCAAGGAACAGGCGGCGGAGTTCGGCCACAGCGTCCAGCGGGAGGTTGCCTATTTGGCGGTTCACTCCGTGCTCCACCTGCTGGGCTATGACCACCTGGACGAGGGCCCCCAGAAGGCCCAAATGCGGGGTCGGGAGGAGGCCATTTTGGAGGGTTTGGGGGTCACCCGGGACCAGTGGAATGACGAACTGGACAAACCCCTGGAACAGGCACTGCCGGAGGAAGTACCCGTGCGCCGCTGTGGCATGATTACCCTTTGTGGCCGGCCTAACGTGGGCAAATCCACCCTCACCAACGCCCTGGTGGGGGAGAAGGTGGCCATTGTCAGCAGCAAGCCCCAGACCACCCGGAACCGGATTTGCGGGGTGCTCACCCGTGGGGAGAGCCAGTTTGTGTTCCTGGACACCCCCGGCCTCCACCGCTCCGCCAACCGCCTGGGGGACTACATGGTGGACGTGGTGAAAAAGAGCGTGGCAGACGTGGACGCGGTGCTCCTGCTGGTGGAGCCCATCCCCAACGTGGGGGGGCCGGAGCGGGAGCTCATTGAGCGGGTCAAGGCGCTGAACGCCCCCTGTATCTTGATTATTAACAAGATTGACACCGTGGAGAAGGGTACCCTGCTCACGGTGATGGATGCCTACCGGAAGGCCCACGACTTCACCGCCATCCTGCTCATCTCGGCCAAGCGCCAGGAGGGGTTGGAGGAGCTGTTAGACCTGTTGGAAGGCTTCCTGCCAGAGGGTCCACCCCTCTTTCCCAGGGATGCGGTGACAGACCAGCCGGAGCGGCAGATTTGCGGGGAGATTTTGCGGGAAAAGCTGCTGTACTGCCTGGACAAGGAGGTCCCCCACGGCACCGCTGTGGAGGTGACCAAGTTCTCCGAGAGGGAGAACGGCATCATCGACCTGGACGCCACCATCTATTGTGAAAAGGCCTCCCACAAGGGCATCATCATCGGCAAGCAGGGGGCCATGCTGAAAAAGATATCCTCCATGGCCCGTGCAGATATCGAGCGCTTCATGGGGGCCAAGGTGTATTTGGAGACCTGGGTGAAGGTGAAGGAGCAGTGGCGGGACAACTTGAACCTCATCCGCAGCCTGGGCTTTGACAGCCGGGACTAAAATTTACCGTTCATAAATGCCCCGCCTGATTGTCACGCTATAGACATAGGGACAGGAGGCGGTTGTATATGAACGAGAAATCATCGGAAGCCCTGCGGGACCTGTTTTTCCAGACGGGCCTGCCGGAGGCATACTGCCTGGCCCGGCGTGCCCAGCGCCGGGAGGCGGAGGAAAGGGGGGAGGCCCGTGCGGCTCACCACCCAGGGGATCATCCTGCGGGAGACCAACTATAAGGAAGCGGACAAGATTTTAACGGTCCTCACCAGTGAGTTTGGCAAGCGCACGGTGAAGGCCAGGGCCTGCCGCCGGAAGAACAGCAGGCTCACCGCCGGGAGCCAGCTGCTGGTGTACTCCGACCTGACCCTGCACCAGCGGGGGGAGTACCTCACCCTCAGCGAGGCGGACCCCCTGGCTCAGTTCTGGTCCCTGCGCCAGGACCTGGAACGCCTGGCCTTGGCCTCCTACTTTGCGGAGGTCACGGAGCACTGCGCTCAGGAGGGGGAGGCCTGCGGGGACCTGCTGTCCCTGCTGCTCAACTGCCTCTATGCCCTGGACAAGCTGGATAAGCCTCTGGTCCAGGTGAAGGCGGCCTTTGAGCTGCGGCTGCTGTGCCTCATGGGCTATGAGCCCATGTTGGAGGGCTGTGGGATCTGCGGCCGGGAGGAACCGGAGGCACCCCGCTTGAGCCTGCGCCAAGGGCTGCTCCACTGTGCCCGCTGCCGGGGGATGGAGGCGGGCTGGGGGGTATCCATGCCCCTGAGCCCGGCGGCCTTGTCGGCGGGACGGTATCTCCTTGCCTGTCCGCCGAAAAAGTTCCTCTCCTTCTCGTTGGATGAGGAGAGCTTGGGGCTGCTGGGGGACACCACCGAGGCCTTTCTCATGACCCAGTTGGAGCGGGGCTTTCGTACATTAGACTATTACAAACAGCTATTTTGAGCCTTTCCGTCAAAAAACCTGGTTTTTTGGCGATTTCTATGGGAAAGGAGTACCTATGACTGATTTGTTTGAAAAATCCATTCAGACCCTGGAACTGCCCAGGGTCTTAGAACTGCTGGCCGCCCAGGCGGTGACGGAGGAGGGCAAGGAGCGAGCCCGGGCCCTCCGGCCGGAGACGGACCCGGAGGAGGTGGAACACCGCCTGAAAGAGACCAGCGCCGCCGTGGACCGGATGGTCCTCCAAGGCAGCCCCTCCTTCTCCGGGGTAAAGCCGGTGGCAAGCTCCCTCCACCGGGCGGATATGGGGGGCAGCCTGAACACCCGGGAGTTATTGGACATTGCCGCCGTTTTGGCGGCGGCCCGCTCTGCCAAGAGCTATGGGGAGGGGGACGAGAGGGCCGAGGGGAAGAAGAGCGTCATCGACTACCTCTTCCACGCCCTCACCCCCAACCGCTTCCTAGAGGAGAAAATCACTGGCTCCATTGTGGGGGATGGGGAGCTGGCCGACGCCGCCAGCCCGGAGCTGGCCTCCATCCGCCGGCACATGCGGGCGACAGAGAGCCGGGTGCGGGATATTTTGCAAAAGCTCATCTCCTCCTCCCAGTCCAAGTATTTACAGGAGAGTATCATCACCATGCGCTCTGGGCGCTATGTGGTGCCGGTGAAGTCGGAGTTCAAAAACGAGGTTCCCGGCCTGGTCCATGACCTCTCCGGCTCCGGGTCCACCTTCTTCATTGAGCCCATGGGGGTGGTGAAGGCCAACAACGAGCTGCGGGAGCTTCAGGCCAAGGAGGAGAAGGAGATTGACCGCATCCTGGCGGAGCTTTCCGCCGAGGCCGCCTCCTTCCAGGAGGCCATCAACCAGAACTATGACCTGTTGGTGCGCCTGGACGGCATCTTTGCCCGGGCACGGCTGTCCACCTCCATGAGGGCTATGGAGCCGAAGCTCTCCCAGAAGGCCGTCCACTTGAAGAAAGCCCGACACCCCCTCCTGGACCCCGCCACCGCCGTGGCCAACGATTTGGAGCTGGGGGAGCGCTTCGACACCCTGGTGATCACCGGCCCCAACACCGGCGGTAAGACCGTTACCTTAAAGACCATCGGCCTGCTGACCCTGATGGCCCAGTGCGGCCTGCACATCCCCGCCGGGGATGACAGCAGCATCCGGGTGTTTCGCCGGGTGCTGGCGGACATTGGCGACGAGCAGTCCATTGCCCAGTCTCTGTCCACCTTCTCCTCCCACATGAGCAACATTGTGGGGATGCTGGAGGAGACCGGCGACGAGACCTTGATCCTCTTCGACGAGCTGGGGGGCGGCACGGACCCGGTGGAGGGCGCGGCCTTAGCCGCCGCTGTCATCGAGCATGCCAGAGGCCTGGGGGCCCTGGTGGCCGCCACCACCCACTATGCGGAGCTAAAGGTCTACGCCATGACCACCCCCGGGGTGGAGAACGCCTCCTGTGAGTTCGACGTGGAGACCCTAGCCCCCACCTACCGCCTCCTGGTGGGCATTCCGGGGAAATCCAACGCCTTTGCCATCTCCAAGCGCCTAGGGCTGCCGGAGGAGATCATCCAAAAGGCCAACGAGCGGATCAACGCGGAGAATATCCGCTTTGAGGATGTGCTCACCAAGCTAGAGGGCCAGCGCCAGGAGATGGAGCGGGAGCAGCAGGAGGCCGCCCGCATCCGCCGGGAGTTGGAGGAGACCACCGCCCAGGCCCAGGCCCATCGGGACGCCCTGGAGAAGGAGCGGGAGCGCAGCACCGCCGCCGCCAAGGCTGAGGCCCGGAGCATCTTGGAGGAGGCCCGGCGCACGGCCGACGAGGTGTTCCGGGAGCTGGGGGATATGCGAAAGAAGGCCAAGCAGAATGGGGACTTCCAAGCGGTGAACGACCAGCGTGCCGGTTTGCGCCACAAGCTCAACCAGGCCCAGGACCAGTTGGGGGCCCAGGAACAGGCGGCTCCGCCGCCGATGGTCCGCCCCGCCAAGCGGGGGGACACCGTGACCATTTTGAAAACCGGCACCCAGGGCACCGTCCTCTCCGAGAACAAGGACGGGGTGCTTCAGCTCCAAGCGGGCATTCTGCGCATCTCCGCCCGGCAGGAGGAGGTCCGGGTGGTGGAAGGGGAGACCCAGAGCCAGAAACAGGCCAAGCAGTACATCCAGCGCAGCCAGCAGCAGCTGCGCAGCCTGGGGGCCAAAGGGGAGGTGGACCTGCGGGGCATGACCACCGACGAGGCGGAAATGGTCCTGGCCCAGTTCATCGACCGGGCCATCATGGGCAACCTCACCCAGGTGACGGTGATCCACGGCAAGGGCACCGGCGCGGTGCGCCAGGCCGTCCACGCCTATTTGAAGCGCTGCAAAGGGGTGGACAGCTTCCGTCTGGGCCGCTACGGCGAGGGGGAGAGCGGCGTCACCGTGGTGAGCCTGAAATGAGCCAGGGCAAGGCAAGCTGCAAGGAAACCAAAAAAATTTACTAAAAACGAAGCAAAGACGTGAAAATTAGCATTGACGGACAGGATGAAATTTGATATCCTTATACCAGTATCATGGGAAACGCTTTGGGAGGGAATTTCTATGTATATCAAGCAGGCAACTGTCAATAATCAGGTAGGCCTTCACGCCAGACCTGCCACCTTCTTTATTCAGAAGGCAAACGAGTATAAGAGCACCATTTGGGTGGAAAAGGACGAGCAGAGAGTCAACGCAAAGAGCCTGCTCGGCGTTCTCTCCCTGGGTATCATCAAGGGCAGCACCATCGACCTCATCGCCGACGGCACAGATGAAAAGGATGCAGTGGATGCCTTGGTGGAGCTCATCAGCTCTGATTTCGCCGACTGATTTCTTCACAGAGAAGCAGAAAAAGCGCCGCTTTCGCGGCGCTTTTTTTCGGCACAGGAGAAGCGGAGAAAGGGGGGAGCGGAAATGACCTTTGACGAATTGAAGGAGAAGGCCCACAGCCTGCCCTTGAAGCCGGGGGTCTACCTGATGATGGACAAGGACAGCCAGGTGATCTACGTGGGCAAGGCCAAGGCCCTGAAGAACCGGGTGTCCCAGTATTTCCAGGATCAGAACACCCACACGGAAAAGACCAGGGCCATGGTGGCCCAGATCCACCACTTCGACACCATTGTGGCCGGTTCGGAATTCGAGGCCTTGGTGTTGGAGAGCTCCCTCATCAAGCTCCACATGCCCCACTATAACATCCTGCTCAAGGACAGCAAGGGCTACCCCTATATCCGCCTCAGCGTCAAGGATGCCTATCCCCGCTTCTCCCTGGCCACCAGGGAGGCGGTGGGGGACGGGGCCCGGTATTTCGGCCCCTTCGGCGGCCGGCGGGAGAGCCAGGGGATCATCGATGCCCTGCGGGAGGCCCTAAAGCTCCCCAGCTGCGGGAAGGTATTCCCCAGGGATCAGGGGAAGGAGCGCCCTTGCCTCAACCACCACATGGACTTGTGCGACGGCTACTGCCGCCGGGAGGTCCCCCAGGGCCAGCACCAGCAGGCCATCAGCCAGGCGGTGCGGCTGCTAGAGGGCCGCTTTGGGGAGGTGGAGCGGGAGCTCACCGCCCAGATGGAGCAGGCAGCGGAGAATTTGGAGTTTGAAAAGGCTGCCGCCCTCCGGGACCGCCTGCGCTCCATCACCCTGTTGGGCAAGCGGCAAAAGGTGGTGGCGGGCTTTTTGGCGGACATGGACGTGCTGGGGCTCTACAGCGGCCAGGTCCGCACCGCCGTGGCAGTGCTCCACTTCCAGCAAGGGCAGCTCACCAGCCGGGAGGTGACCTTTTTCCCCACCGGGGGGGAACCGGCCCAGGAGATTTTGTCGGCATTTTTGGTGCAGTATTACGGCGTCCGGGGGCGGCTGCCCCGGCAGATTTTATTGCCGGAGCACTTGGACAACCAGGAGGACATGGGCCGGTTTTTGTCAGAGCGTGGGGAGCGGAAAACAGAGCTTGTCACCCCCCAGCGGGGGGCAAAGGTGGAGCTCATCCGCATGGCCCAGGAGAACGCCCGGGAGGAATGCCAGCGGGTGACCACGAAAGAAGAGCGCACAGCGAAAATATTGACCCTCCTGGCGGAGAAACTAGAGTTGTCTGGGCCGCCCCGGCGGATTGAGGCCTATGACATCTCCAACACCGGCGCGTCGGACATCGTGGCGGCGATGACGGTGTTTGAGGAGGGCAAGCCCCGGAAGGGGGCCTATCGCTGCTTCCGGCTCCGGGACCTGAAAGGCCCCGACGACTACGCCTCCATGGAGCAGGTCCTCACCCGGCGTTTCCGCCGGGACAAGGAGGGGGACGAGCGCTTCGCCCAGCGGCCGGACCTGCTGCTCATCGACGGGGGGGACACCCACGCGGCGGTGGCCCAACGGGTGTTGGAGGCGTTCGGCCTCAAAATCCCCGTCTTTGGTATGGTGAAGGATGACCGCCACCGCACCCGGGCTCTGGTGACCCCCGGCGGGGCGGAGATCGGGATACAAGGGCAGCCGGCGCTGTTTGCGTTCATTGGGCAGATCCAGGAGGAGACCCACCGCACCGCTGTGGGCTTCCACCACAAGCAGCACAGTAAGAGCAGCCTAGGCTCCACCTTGGAGAAAATCCCCGGGGTGGGGGAGAGCCGCCGGAAGGCACTGATGAAGCATTTCCGCAGCATAAAGGCCATCCGAGGGGCGCAGCTGGCGGAGTTGGAGCAGGTGCTGCCCAAAAACGTGGCCTGCCAGGTGTATGACTACTTGAGAGAAGAAACAGGAGCGGCAAAGGAGGACTAAGCCATGCGCGTGATCACAGGACTTGCCAGAGGGCGGAAGCTCCAAGAACCGGTGGGGCTGGAAACCCGCCCCACCACCGACCGGGTGAAGGAGGCCATCTTTTCCAGCATCCAGTTTGAGATCGAGGGCCGCCGGGTGCTGGACCTCTTCGGCGGCACTGGGCAGATGGGCATTGAGGCCCTCTCCCGGGGGGCGGCCCACTGTACCTTCGTGGACCTGAGCCGCCAGGCGGCGGAGACCATCCGGGCGAACCTGGCTCACACAGGGCTTGCCGGACAGGCCACGGTGGTCCAGGGGGATTACGCCGCCTTTTTGAGCCGCTGCCGGGAGACCTTTGACCTGATCTTTTTGGACCCGCCCTACGGCAGCGGATTTTTGGAAAAAGCCATGGAGTCTGTCCAGACGATTGACATTGTGTCGGGAAATGGTATAATAGTGTACGAAAATGGGTCGGATGCCGGATGGCCAGAGCCACTGGGGCCCTACCAATTAGAGAGAGAATACCGGTATGGGCGCATCAGAACCGCCCTGTACCGCCGCACAGCCGATTGATCGGACCTGTTAGACAAGGAAGGACAGCCTATGAAGACCGCAATTTATCCCGGAAGCTTCGATCCCGTTACCCTGGGACACATCAACATCATCAAACGGGCCGCAGCCGCCTTTGAACGGGTGATTGTCTGCGTCATGGTCAACTCCAAGAAAGATGGCGGCATCTTTACGCCGGAGGAACGGATCGCCCTGATGCGCAAGAGTATTCAGGTGGAGAACGTGGAGTTCGATATAAACTACGGTCTTGTGGCAGACTACGCCAAACGGAAGGGCGCACGGGTGCTGGTGAAGGGCCTGCGGGCCGTGTCTGACTATGAGCAGGAAGTCCAGATGGCCATGGTCAACAGCAAGCTGAACCCAGACCTGGACACCGTGTTTTTCCCATCCAGTGAGAAGTACACCTATCTCAGCTCGTCGGTGGCGAAAGAGCTGGCCCGCTACGATGCCGACCTGGAAGAATTTTTGCCCCGTGAGATCTTAGAGGACGTGAAAAAGAAAATGAAAAAAAGGAGCGATGAGTGCGATGACTGCCAGCATTGAACAATTACTGGAACAGCTATACGGCGAAATTGAAGAAGCGAAGCCCATGCCTCTGAGCAATGACAAGTGCGTCATTGAACGGGATAGGATCTTGGATATGATCGACGATGTGAAGGCAGAGATGCCTGCGGAGATCAAGCGGGCGGAGGACCTGGTGGCCAACCGCAACGACTATATCGCCTCCGCCAAGCGGGAGGCCGACGCCATGCGCAAGGAGGCGGAGGACTATGCCCGCCAGCTGGTGAACAAGGATGCCATCGTCCGGGAGGCCCAGGCCCAGGCAGACGATATCCTGGCGGACACCGAGGAAAAGTGCCGGATGATTAAGAGCGCCGCCAGCGAATACTGCGAGGACGCCCTGCGCCGGATGGAGGAGGCCGTGGCCGACGCCTACGATGAGGTGAAGCAGTCCCGGGCCAAGTTCCGCTCCGCGCTGGGGGCGCTGCTGGACGGCCCCGCCGCCCCCCGCCGCCGGATGTACGACGCAGCGGCAGACGAGGACGATTATTGAGGCGCAAAAAACAACACGTTTTTGCGGGAGAATTGTAGCTTGTTTACACGTACCCGGGGCTGTATGCCGCCGGGAAAAACAAAATTTGCATTGTTTCGCACCCTGCCGGGCGCGAATGCTGCGAGGCTTTTTGGGCCGCGGCCGAACATCGGCCGCGGCCTTTTGACGCCTTTTGATGCCCTGTGTTTTTGGGGAGAAATTCTTACAAAATTCTTACAAAACGTAACAGCGACTTGGGGAGTATGCCCATAAAATGCTTGGAAATCAAGGGGAAACTACCAGATATAGGGGAAAAGGGGCTGCTGTGGGGGCCACGGGGGAGTGGGCGGGTGCCAAAAAAATGTTGATTTTTACAGGGCCTGCCTTTATAATGTAAGGGAAAGATGGGCCCTGACAAGGCCCAGGCCTTGTCAGAGAAAGGCGAAAAAACTGCGGGGGGAATGGCCCCGCCCAGGGGGACCGTGGACTGATGAGTGGAGAATATACACACCGCCCTGTCCTGTTGGAGGAATGTATCCAAGCCCTGCACATCCAGCCGGAGGGCATCTATGTGGATGGGACTTTGGGCCGCGGGGGCCACGCTATGGAGATTGCCCGCCGCCTGACCACCGGCCGCTTGCTCTGCATCGACCGGGACCGACAGGCCCTGGAAGAGGGCAGCGTCCGCCTGGCCCCTTGGGGGGAGCGCATTACCTTCCTCCACGGGAACTTTGCACAGCTGCCCCAGCTGCTGGACCAGGCAGGGGTGGAGCAGGTGGATGGGATGCTCTTTGACTTAGGGGTCTCCTCCCCCCAGCTGGACGACCCGGAGCGGGGCTTCTCCTATATGCACGATGCCCCCTTGGACATGCGCATGAGCCAGGACGACAGCCTCACCGCCTGGACGGTGGTGAACCAATGGCCCCGGGAACAGCTGCGGCGTATCCTGTCCCAGTACGGGGAGGAGCGCTACGCCGGTCCCATTGCCGCTGCCATCCTGCGCAGGCGGGAGGACGCCCCCATCGAGACCACCGGGCAGCTGGTGGAGGTGATCCGCAGTGCCATGCCTGCTGCTGCCCTCCGGGAAAAGCAGCACCCGGCCAAGCGGAGCTTCCAGGGCATCCGCATTGCGGTGA
>CAJUCB010000019.1 GCA_910584805.1 uncultured Oscillospiraceae bacterium | reverse complement strand
GCTCCACGCCGAAGTTGGTCAGGGCGGAGCCGAAGAACACCGGGGAGAGCTTCCCGTGGCGCACCCGTTCTAAGTCGAAGTCCGCAGCGGCGCCGTCCAGCAGCTCGATTTCCTCCATGAGCTGGTCCCGCTGGGCCTGTCCCAGCATGTCCGCCAGGACAGGGTCATCCAGGTCGATCTGGGTGCTGGCGGACTTTTTGCCGCTGGCGGTGGCGGAGAAGTGGAGCATCTCCCGGCGGCCCCGATCATAGACCCCCAGAAAGTCCTTGCCGCAGCCCACAGGCCAGTTGACGGGGTAGGTGTCGATGCCCAGCTCCTTTTCGATCTCCTCGCACAGCTCGAAAGGGTCCCGGGCCTCCCGGTCCATTTTGTTGATGAAGGTGAAGATGGGGATGTCCCGCAGAACGCAGACCTTGAAGAGCTTCCGGGTCTGGGCCTCCACGCCCTTGGCGGCGTCAATGACCATGACGGCGGAGTCGGCGGCCATGAGGGTGCGGTAGGTGTCCTCGGAGAAGTCCTGGTGGCCGGGGGTGTCCAGGATGTTGATGCAAAAGCCCTCGTACTGGAACTGGAGCACCGACGAGGTGACGGAGATGCCTCTCTGCTTTTCGATCTCCATCCAGTCGGACACGGCGGCGCGGGCATTTTTCTTCCCCTTGACCTGCCCCGCCTGGGCGATGGCCCCGCCATAGAGCAGGAATTTTTCTGTCAGGGTGGTCTTGCCCGCGTCGGGGTGGGAGATGATGGCAAAGGTGCGACGCCGCTTGATTTCAGCTTCGTACTTGGGCAAAGGATACGCCTCCTCGGTTTTTTGGAAAATATAAGATAACTTTATTATTTTACCACGCCAGGGCCATCCCTGCAAGGAATTTTCCGGAAGAGAAAACGCCGGTAACGGGGATTTTCCAACATAGTTTGAAAAGCTGCCATGCCTAAGAGGGAAGGTATGGCAGCGCATGGTGAAAAATGAAAAGAAATTTGAAAAACCGCAAAAAATGACTTTACAATTTTTGCTGGTACTGCTATAATATCATAGTCCGCCACAGACGGTGGCACCAACGCGGTACGCGCCAGTAGCGTAATGGATAGCGCATCAGATTCCGGTTCTGAGGGTTGGGGGTTCGAGTCCCTTCTGGCGTGCCAAGGAAAGGCCCCCGGAAAGTGTAAAACTTTCCGGGGGCCTCTTGTATAAACCAAGCGCTGGCTCTAGCCGGCTTGTTTCACCAAAGAAAGGGGCAGTTTACCATGGGTTTTTCCTTCCAGGTTCCCACCAACTTCGTCTTCGGCCAGGGGGCCGTACAGAAGCTGCACAAGCAGCGCTTACCGGGCAAAAAGGCCCTCATTGTGATTTCCAGCGGCAAGTCCACCCGGGCCAACGGCTATCTGGACACCGTCCAGGACCAGCTGGGCAAGGCCGGGGTGGAGTATGCTGTGTTTGACGGCATCTCCGCCAACCCTGTCATTGACAACGTCACCGCCGGAGCCTCCTGCGCCCGGGAGAACGGCTGCGATTTCGTCATCGGCCTGGGGGGCGGCAGCAGCATTGACGCGGCCAAGGCCATCGCCATGGTGGCCCCCAACGACGGCAACTACTGGGATTACGTCTACGGCGGCACCGGTGGCGGCCAGAAGCTGAAAAATAAGCCCCTGCCCATTGTGGCCATCCCCACCACCGCCGGCACCGGCACGGAGCTGGATGCCTGGACCATCATCACCAACGAGGCCACCAATGAGAAGATGAGCGGCGGCAACCGCAACACCTTCCCTGTCCTGGCCATTGTGGACCCGGAGCTGATGCTCTCCGTGCCCCCCAAGTTCACTGCCTTCCAGGGCTTCGACGCTCTGTTCCACTCCGTGGAATCCTATGTGAACAAGAAGGAGAACCTCATGGGGGACACCTTCGCCCTGCGGGCCATCCAGGCTGTGGGTCGGAACCTGGCGGCGGCCTGCGCTGACGGGAAAGATATCCACGCCCGGGAGGAAGTGGCTTTTGGCAGCAGCTTGTCCGGCCTGGTGATGAGTGTGGACAACCTGTGCTCGGAGCACGCCATGGAGCACCCCCTGTCCGCCTACCACCCGGAGGTGCCCCACGGGGCAGGCCTCATCATGATTAGCCGCGCCTATTTCACCCATCTGATCCAGAACTGCCCGGAGCTCCATACCCGCTTTGTGGACATGGCCAAGGCCATGGGCCGGGAGGGAGCCAAGGAGCCTATGGACTTCATTGCCGCCCTGGTGGAGCTTCAGGAGAAGTGCGGCGTGGCGGAGCTGAAGATGTCCGACTATGGCATCCAGCCGGAGGAGTTCCCCACCTTTGCCGCCAACGCCCGGAGCACCATGGGCATCCTCTTTGGCCTGGACCGCATCCAGCTCACCGACGAGGACATGGTGAAGATTTACGCCGATTCCTACCGTTAAACACAAGAATAAACAAGAAACAGGAGCGCTTCCGCAAGGGAAGCGCTCCTGTTTTCATGTAATTATGTAGGGAAGTCTGTGGCTTACTCCGCCGCGTTCTCCCCCACCTTGGTGCCGCAGGCAATGCAGAAGAGGTCTGTGTCCTCCACGGTCTCGCCGCAGCTGGGGCAGACGTTGGCCAATGCCGGGGCAGCCACCTGGGTGCCGCAATAGGCGCAGAACTTAGCGCCGTCCCGCAGCTCCGCGCCGCAGTTGGTGCATACCGGGGGGGCGCTGGTGAAGTCCTGGCGGTAGGCGTCGATGGTGGTCTTGGCGTCAGCAATGACCTCCCGGGCAGCCTGGATGGAGGAGTAGAGGGCCATGATCTCGTCGTCATAGGTCTCCCCGGCGTCCAGCTTGTCCAGGGTCAGCTCGCCCAGGTTCAGGATGAACTCCGTGATCTTCCGCTCCTCGTTGTTGATCTTAATGTGCAGCTTGCCGCTTTCGATGGCGCTGTTGACCTTGCTCCCAGCGGAAGCGGCCAGATTGTTGAGTTTTTCCTGCAATGCCATGACTGGTTCCTCCTTAACGTTGTGGTATCCTTTGGGCCCTTGGATGGGCTTAGAAATAGGATTTCATAGCCTCGGTGGCCAGGGCCACGTCGGCGCTGATGGTGACGGTGAACTTCACGCCGTTCTGCTCAGAGAAGCGGTCCAGCCAAGCCAGGAATTCCTCCACCTCGGGGGAATCGGGCTCGGAGGGAATGATTTTGCACAGGCTGTCGATAAAGACATGGGTGAGATCGTAGTTGGAGGCGTACATCCCGCTGATGAAGCCCTTGAAGAATGTAAAGTTGTCGGCGGCGAAGTCGCTGGACTCCACCAGACGAACGGTATTTTTGACATCAAAGACCAGCTTCTTGCCGATCTCCACGCAAACGACGCTGCCGCTCTCGTTGTCTGCGGCATAGTTGATCATCTCAATGATCTGCTTGGTCTTGCCGGTGCCCTTGGCACCCATGATGACTCGAACCATAGTAATCACTCCTTAGTTAATGACAGAAAATGTCTGGTAGGTCTATGTTATCATCCTGCCGGGGAAATTGCAATGGGATGGATAGAATTTCACGAAAAATTCACAGGGAACCCTGCTGCGAGGGGGCCAACTGCCCCTCATAGCCGGGTTTACCCAGCAGAGCGAACATATTTTTCTTATAGGCCTCCACGCCCGGCTGGTTGAAGGGGTTCAGCCCCAGCAGGTAGCCGGACAGGCCACAGGCGTACTCGAAAAAGTACAGCATTTGCCCCACCCAGTAGGCAGAGCGCTCCTGCACCGTCAGCAGCAGGTTGGGGACGCCCCCGGCCACATGGGCCAGGACGGTGCCCCGACGGGCCTGTTCGTTGACATAACGCAGGTCCTTCCCCCGGAGGAATTCCAGTTGGGGGTCCTCCTTGGGGTCCAGGGGGCAGGAGGCGGCGGGGATGGCGAAGCGGACCACCGTTTCAAAGATGTCCCGCTCCCCCTCTTGGATGTACTGGCCCAGGGAGTGCAGGTCCGTAGTGAACTCCACGCTGGCGGGGAAGAGCCCTTGGCCCTCCTTGCCCTCGCTCTCCCCAAAGAGCTGCTTCCACCACTCGCCAAAGCAGCGGAACGCGGGCTCATAGCAGGCCAACAGCTCAATGGTCTTGCCCCCCTCATAGAGGGCATTCCGGGCGGCGGCATACTGCCAGGCGGGGTTGTCCTGGCCGGGGGTGCGCAGGCGGACCATGGCGTCGGCGGCGCCATTGAGCAGCTCCTCCGGGTCCAGCTTGGCGGCGGCCAAGGGCAGCAGCCCCGCGGCGGTGAGCACCGAATACCGCCCCCCAATGGAGGGGGGGATGGAGAAGGTGGCATAGCCCTCCTGGTTCGCCAAGGCCCGGAGGGCCCCCTCGTGGCGGTCGGTGATGGCAAAGATACGGTCCCTGGCCCCCGCCCGTCCATACTTTTTCTCCAAAAGCTGACGGAAGAGGAGGAAGGCCACAGAGGGCTCCAGGGTGGTGCCGGACTTGGAGATCACCAGTACGGAGAAATGCCGGCTCTCCACGTATTCCAACAGCTCCGACAGGGCGTCGGAGGAGAGGGTGTTGCCGGTGAAGAAGATTTGGGGCCGGTCCTGGCACAGCAGGTTGTAGTTGGGGGAGGTGAGCAGCTCCAACACCGCCCGGGCCCCTAGGTAGGAGCCGCCGATGCCGATGACCACCAGGACCTGGGACTGTTCCCGGATGATCCGGGCGGTTTGGACCAGGCGTTCCAGCTCCTTGCGGTCATAGGTCTCTGGGAAGCGGACCCAGCCGGTGAAGCTGCCCCCCAGGCCCCGGCCGGTTTCCAGGAGGCTGCGGGCATTGGTGAGTCCTTCCAGCCGGGAGGAAAGCCAGTTTTCCGGCAGGAAGGGCAGGGCGTGGGTGACATCAAATTCCATAGGGCTTACCTCCTTTGGGCACTGTATGCGGTGGGGCCGTGGAGTATACGTTAATTTTTCAAGCTCTGCATGGGGGCGGGGATGCGGCCGCTGCGCTGGATGAAGGCGGCGCTGGATTCCGGATGTACCGGCATCACCGGGGCGGAGCCCAGCAGGCCGCCGAATTCTACGATGTCCCCCACCTTCTTCCCTGGGGCGGGGATGAGGCGCACGGCGGTGGTCTTGCTGTTGACCATGCCGATGGCCGCCTCGTCAGCGATGATGGCGGAGAGGGTCTCGGCGCTGGTGTCCCCTGGGACGGCGATCATGTCCAGCCCCACGGAGCATACGCAGGTCATGGCTTCCAGCTTGTCCAGTTGGAGGACCCCCGCCTGGGCGGCGGCGATCATGCCCTCGTCCTCACTGACGGGGATGAACGCCCCAGAGAGGCCGCCCACGTGGTTGGAGGCCATCACGCCGCCCTTTTTCACCGCGTCGTTGAGCAAAGCCAGGGCGGCGGTGGTGCCGTGGGTGCCGCAGACTTCCAGGCCCATCTCCTCCAAAATCCGGGCCACGCTGTCTCCCACCGCCGGGGTGGGGGCCAGGGACAGGTCCACGATGCCGAAGGGGACCCCCAGCCGGGCGGAGGCCTCCCGGGCCACCAGCTGGCCCATGCGGGTGATGCGGAAAGCGGTCTTTTTGATGGTTTCCGCCACCACGTCGAAGGGCTCCCCCTTCACCTGTTGGAGAGCGTGGTGGACCACGCCAGGGCCGGAGATGCCCACGTTGACGACGCATTCCGGCTCACCGGGGCCCAGGAATGCCCCGGCCATGAAGGGGTTGTCCTCCACGGCGTTGGCGAACACCACCAGCTTGGCGCAGCCAAAGCCCCCGGAGGCGGCGGTGAGGGCGGCGGTTTCCTTAATGACCCGGCCCATCTGGGCCACGGCGTCCATGTTGATGCCGGCCTTGGTGGAGCCCACGTTGACGCTGGCGCACACCAGGTCCGTTTCCGCCAGGGCCTGGGGGATGGAGGCAATGAGCTTCCGGTCCGCCTCGGTGAAGCCCTTCTGTACCAGGGCGGAGAAGCCGCCGATGAAGTCAATGCCCACGGTTTTGGCGGCCCGGTCCAGGGCGGCGGCGAAGGAAACGTAGTCGGTGCAGTCGCTGGCGGCGGCCACCAGGGAGATGGGGGTCACGGACACCCGCTTGTTGACGATGGGGATGCCGAACTCCTTTTCAATCTCCATGCCGGTGGACACAAGGCGCTCTGCCCGGCGGCAGATTTTGTCATAAATGCGCTGCCCGGCCACCTTGGCGTCGGGGTTGGCGCAGTCCAGCAGGGAGACACCCATGGTGATGGTGCGGATGTCCAGATGCTGGCGGTCAAACATGTTGATGGTTTGTAGGATCTCTGCGGAATTGAGCATGGCACAGACCCTCCTTAAATGCGGTGCATGGCTTCAAAGGTGTCCTCCCGCTGGGCGTGGATGGACAGCCCCAGGTCTTTCCCCAGGTTGGACATGATATCGGCCAGCTCCCCGAAGGGAACGGCGCACTGCCCGGCATCCACCAGCATGACCATGGTGAAGAAGTCCGGGGGAAGGATGGTCTGGGTGATGTCCAGGACGTTGACGTTGTGCTGGGCCAGGGCTTGGGTGACGGAGGCGATGATGCCTACCCGGTCCTTGCCGGCCACGGTGATAACTGCGCGCATAGTTGATGATACCTCGCTTTAATTTTTTAGGGGTTCTATAAAAGGGTGCTTAGGGTCAGCTGTTTTGGTAAATGGAAAGCTGTTGGTCAGGGGCGTTGGCCTCCTCTTCCAACTCGTCCAGCGTCAGCTGGAAGGCGGGGAGAAACTGCTCCATGAAGTAGTCCAGCTCCGGCAGGCGCAGGGCTTCCAGGGCCTGCAAGGTCTGCCGGGCGGCGGACTGGAACTCCCGGTTCCCGGCTTTTAGCTCTTCCAGGCATTTCAGATAGGCGGAGAGCTTGTCCGCCCCTTTCACCAGGGCCAACACCTGGGGGTCCGTCTCCCACAAGATGGGGTCGAAGGACGGGCGCAGGGAGGGGGGGAGCATGGCGGAGAGCCGGTCTGCCGCGCTCTGCTCCACAGCCTTGTAGGCGTCCCGGATGGCGCTGTTGGCGTATTTCACGGGGGTGGGCAGGTCGCCGGTGAAGATTTCCGGGGCGTCGTGGTACAGCGCCGCCACCGCCACCTGGCCGGGGTCCACGCTGCCGCCAAAGCGGTCCCGGCGGATCACCGCCAGGGCGTGGGCCAGCACCGCCACAGTGTGGGAGTGTTCCTGGATGTTTTCCTGGACGGTGTTGCGCATGAGCCCCCAGCGGTTGATGTAGCGCATCCGGGAGAGGTAGGCGAAGAAAGGATAGGACATAGCGGCTCCCTTTTATGATGAGTTAGAATGGCGTTGTTTCCTGAGTATGAGACCTCATTATAACAAAATAGGGGGGGCTTTTCAAGGGCCCTGGAAGAGTGGTGGGGATGTTTGACGAAATTTTGAAAATATCATTGCTTTTCCCGGCTGGTGCCAGTATAATTACTACTTATAATTGTAATGCCGGTACGGCAGAAACGATGAAAAAAGCCGGCCACAGGTCCCACCTTAGGTGCTGGGCCCCTGTGGCCGGCTTTTCCTGGCAAGAGACAAGCCCCAAGACAGGAGAACACCATGCGATTTGCTTTCTACACCCTTGGCTGCAAGGTGAATCAATATGAGACCCAGGCCATGGAGGAATTGCTGCTCACACGGGGGCACACCCGGGTGGGCTTCCAGGAGGCTGCGGACGCCTACATCATCAATAGCTGCACCGTCACGGCGGTGAGCGATAAGAAATCCCGCCAGGCGGTACGCCAGGCCAGGAAGCGTGCCCCGGAGGCCATCGTGGCCCTGTGCGGCTGCTTCTCCCAGGTATCCCCCCAGCAGGCTCAGGCCCTGCCGGTGGACCTCATCGGCGGCAGTGGGGACCGGCTGGGCTTCCTGCAGGCCTTAGAGGAAGTGGTGGAGCAGCGGGAACAGCAGAAACGCCTGGACGACGCCCTGCACCGCCGCCACTTTGAAACCCTCCCCGCCGGAGGGCTAGAGGGGCGTACCCGGGCCATGCTCAAGGTGGAGGACGGCTGCACCAATTTTTGTACCTATTGTATCATCCCCTACGCCCGTGGCCCTGTGCGCTCCCTGCCCCTGGAACAGGCCCAGGCGGAGGCGAAACGGCTGGCGGCGGCGGGGTACCGGGAGATCGTCCTCACCGGTATTGAGCTCTCCTCCTACGGCCGGGACCTCCCGGGGCGGCCGGGGACCGTGGAGCTCATTGAGGTGGTGTGCCAGGCGGCCCCAGGCCTGCGGGTGCGCCTGGGCTCTTTGGAGCCCAGGACGGTGACCGAGGACTTCTGTGTCCGCCTGGCGGCCCTGCCGGGGCTGTGCCCCCACTTCCACCTCTCCCTGCAAAGCGGCTGTGACGAGACCTTGCGGCGGATGGGGCGGCGCTACGATACAGCCCGGTATCTTCAATCCGTGGCCCTGCTGCGGCGGTATTTTCCCAAACCGGGGATTACCACGGACCTGATTGTGGGCTTCCCCGGGGAGACAGAGGCGGAGTTTGCCCAGACCTTGTCCTTCCTCCGCCGCTGTGCCTTTTCCCAACTGCACATCTTCCCCTATTCCCGGCGGCAGGGCACCCCGGCGGCGGGTCTGCCTGGCCAGGTCCCGGAGGAGGAAAAGAGGCGGCGGGCCCAGCAGGCGGCGGCAGTGGCGGAAGCGCTGCGGAAAGACTGGCTGGACAGCTGGTTGGGCGAGACGATCCCCGTCCTCTTTGAGGAGGAGAAGGGGGGCCTTTGGCGGGGGCATACCCCCCAGTATATGGCAGTGCAGGTGGAAGCACGGGGGCAAGACCTCCACAATCAGATCAGGGCGGTGCGCCTCACCGCCTTGGGTGGGGACGGGGTCCTGGGGACCCTGGATGGAAAGGAAGGATTATGAGCAGAGCAGACCAGCTTTTTATTGAAAACTGCAAGGAGATTTTGGCCCACGGGGTCTGGGACACAGACCAGCCTGTCCGCCCCCGCTGGGACGACGGCAGCCCCGCCCACACGGTGAAGCGCTTCGGCATCGTCAACCGCTACGACCTGCGGGAGGAGTTCCCCATTCAGACCATCCGGCGGATGTACCTGAAAAGCGCGGTGGATGAGCTGTTGTGGATTTGGCAGAAGAAGTCCAACAATGTCCGCGACCTGAACAGCAACATCTGGGATGCCTGGGCAGATGAGAGCGGTTCCATTGGCAAGGCCTACGGCTATCAGCTGGGGGTGAAGCACCGCTACCCTGAGGGGGAGATGGACCAGGTGGACCGGGTGCTCTACGACTTGAAGCACAACCCCGCCTCCCGGCGCATCCTCACCAGCCTGTACAACCACCACGATTTGTGTGAGATGGCCCTGTACCCCTGTGCCTGGTCTATGACCTTCAACGTCAGTGGCAGGACCCTCAACGCGGTGCTGAACCAGCGCTCCCAAGACATGCTCACCGCCAACGGCTGGAACGTGATGCAGTACGCGGTGCTGCTCCACATGCTGGCCCAGGTGTCGGGGCTGGAAGCGGGGGAGCTGATCCACGTGATTGCCGATGCCCATATCTACGACCGCCATGTCCCCATTGTGGAGGAGATCATTGCCCGGAAGCCCTTCCCGGCCCCCAAGCTGTGGCTGGACCCGGCGGTGACAGGGTTCTATGGGTTTACCACGGACAGCCTCCGCCTAGAGGGCTACCAGTGCCACCCTCTGGACGAGAAAATTCCCGTGGCAGTGTGAGGAGGGATACAGATGAATGTTATCGTAGCGGTAGATGAACACTGGGCCATCGGGAAGGATGGGGACCAGCTTTGCTATATCCCGGCGGACTTGAAGCGCTTCCAGGCCCTTACCACCGGCCACGCAGTGCTCCTGGGCCGCAAAACCTGATCCTCTCCCATCAGGCGGGCTTGCAGATTCCGGGGGCGGAGGTGTTCTCCGACCTGGAAACCGCCCTGGCCGCCGCCCCGGCGGATAGCTTTGTCATCGGTGGGGAGAGCGTCTACCGCCAAGCCCTGCCCCACTGCCGCCGGGCTTATGTGACGAAGCTGCAAAAGAGCTTCCCGGCGGACCGCCATTTCCCCAATCTGGACGCGGACCCTGCCTGGCGGCTGGTGGAAGAGGAGGGGCCCTTCCAGCATGAGGATTTGCGCTTCACCTATGCTACCTATGAGCGGGTGGACGGGGAACGATAGATAACAGAAAAAACCGTCCCCATAATGATGAATGGGGACGGTTTTTCAAAGGCCTTAACCAATCTTGACAAAAATCGACACTGTGGTACAATGAGAATGCCAAGCCTGTAAGGGTGAGGCAACGGGGTGCTGCCAAAAGGTTGCGGTGCGGTCACATCCTCCGGGAGGAGGTGAGGCCATGCGTATTACATTGCACGTCGGACCATATACGGTTACGATCGTTGTCAAGAAGCGCGGAAACCGCCACCCTGCCCGGTGACGGTTTCCAAAATAAACCGTTAACCTAGGGCCGTGCCGTGACCAGCAGTACCCTCTTATAGTTCTTATTATACCGCCCCCTGCACATTTGTCAAGCGGGGGGCGCGTTTTTTATACCTGCTTGGGCAAAATTTCCAGGATATGCCCATCCGGGTCCCGGATGAAATAGATGCCGGAGGACAGCTCGTCGAAGATAAGGCCTTGCGCCTTGTGCTGGGCTTTTAGGCTGTCGAAGCCGTCGGCCACCAAGGCCACGTGGGGGGTGTCGTCCCCTAAGCGGAAGGGCTCGGTACGGCCCACCTCCTGGCATAACTCCAACTGGAAGTCTGTCACACCGTCCCCTAGAAAGACCAGCTCCCAGCTGCGGTCGGGCATGGACAGCTCCCGCTGGGGGGTGAGGCCCAGGGCCTCCTGGTAAAAGCGCAGGCTGCGGGGCAGGTCCAGGACGTGGACGCAGACGTGTTTCAATGTGGTCATGGATGAAAACCTCCTGTTACTTGGCGCCATATCAACAATATGGGAGGATTATAGCACATTCCACTAGGGAGAAAAAGGGCAGGGACCATGAATTTTTGCAAAAAGACTAGGCAAACGGCAGAAAATGGGGTATGATACTAATATTGTAGCTTAAAAAACCAAGGGCCTGGCCCAGAGGCCGGAGCAATACAGCAAACAGGCAAACTAGAAAAGGAGGGGGTCACACAATGAAATTGACCTTTTTCGGCGCGGCGAAAGCTGTCACCGGCAGTTGCCACTGCGTGGAAGTAAACGGGAAGAAGATCCTCATCGACTGCGGCTTGCAGCAGGGGCGGGATGAGCAGGACAACAGCGTCCTGGACTTCGCCCCCAACTACATTGACTACGTGGTGGTCACCCACGCCCACATCGACCACTCCGGCCGGATTCCCCTGCTCATCAAGCAGGGCTTCCAGGGGCAGATTTTCACCACCCGCCTCACCGGGCAGCTCATGTCCATCATGCTCCGGGACTCCGCCCACATCCAGGAGATGGAGGCCCAGTGGAAGAACCAGAAGGGCAAGCGAGCCGGACGGGAGCCGGTGGAACCCCTGTACACCGTGGCCGACGCCGAGCAGGTGGACGAGCACCTGTTCACCGTGGAGTACGGCCAGATGGTGGAGCTCTTTGAGGGGGTGAAGCTCCGCTTCATCGACGCCGGCCACCTGCTGGGCTCTGCCAGCGTGGAGATGTGGTTGAAGGAGGGGGACGTGGAGAAGAAAATCCTCTTCTCCGGGGACCTGGGCAACATCAACCAGCCGGTGATCCGGGACCCCTCCTATATCCGGGGGGCGGACTACGTGGTGATGGAGAGCACCTATGGCGACCGCAACCACGAGCCTGTGGCCTCCTACACGGCGGAGCTGGCCAAGATCATCGACGATACCTTTGCCAAGGGGGGCAATGTTATCATCCCCGCCTTTGCCGTGGGTCGGACCCAGGAGCTGCTGTACTTCATGCGGGAGATGAAGCGGGACGGCATGGTACACAGCAACCCCGACTTCACCGTGGTGGTAGACTCCCCCCTGGCCAACGAGGCCACTAAGATATTCTCTGGGGACCTGCGGGGCTACCTGGACGAGGAGGCCATTGAGGTGATCCAGGGGGGCGAGCGGCTCTTTACCTTCCCAGGCCTGATGATGACGGAGAGCAGCGAGGAATCCAAGCTGCTGAATATGGACAAGGCCTCCAAGGTGATTATCTCCGCCTCCGGCATGTGCGACGCGGGGCGTATCCGCCACCACCTGAAGCACAACCTGTGGCGGGAGGAATGTGCCATTGTGTTTGTGGGCTACCAGGGGGAGGGCACCCTGGGCCGCCACCTTCTCAACGGCGCCGACCAGGTGCGGCTGTTCGGGGAGGACATCAAGGTTAATGCCACCATCCATAATTTCAAGGGCCTGTCCTCTCATGCCGACCGGGACCATCTCCTCAAGTGGATCGAAGCGGTGGACGAGCCCGCCCCCCAGCAGATTTTCGTGGTCCACGGTGACCCCCAGGTGACAGAGATCTTTGCCAACAGCCTCCGGGAGCGGGGGATGCCTGCCCACGCGCCCCTGTACGAAGAGGTGTTCGACCTGGCCGCCAACAAGATGCTGGCCGCCGGTGTGGAACTGGAGCCCAAGAAGGTCAGCTACGAGTCTGTGGGCCATGTGTCTGTGGCCTATCACGAGCTGGAAGTGGCGGCGATGGACCTGATGGCCATCATCCGCGCCAGCAAGGGCGGGGCCAACAAGGACCTGAAGAAGATGACCGCCCAGATTCGCGCCATGGCCGAGAAGTGGCAATCGTAAAAACGGAACCATCACAGGACAGGCGCGGGGACAGGTCGTGTCCCCGCGCCCCTTTTGGAAGGAGAAGGAGGGGTACCATGAGACGTTTTCTATCCCGGGCCCTGGCGCTGATCTTGTGCCTGAGCCTGTGCCTGGCCCCGGCAGTCCAGGCGCTGACAGCGGACCAGCTCAAGGAGCTCTTGCAGGAGCACTATTTGAATGACATCCCCCAGGCCGCCCTGGATGCCCAGACGGTGGAGGAGGTCATTGAGGCACTAAACGATCCCTACACCGTGTACATGGACGCAGAGGAATACCAGGCCATGCTGGACAGCATGTCAGACCAGCAGGTGGTGGGCATCGGCATCTCCGCCACCGCCACAGAGGAGGGGCTCCTCATCATGGGGACCTATGACGGCTCTCCTGCCCAAAAGGCGGGTCTGGTGGCCGGGGACCTCATCCTACAGGTGGCAGGCCACAACACCGCCGGGGAGACAGCGGCGACCATCACCACCTGGCTCCAGGGGGAGGAGGGCAGCAAGGTGGATATCCTGGTCCGCCACGCCGACGGACGGGAGCGGTCTTATACCATCTCCCGGGCCCCGGTGAAGATACCCGCCACGGTGACGGAGAAGCTGGAAGATAGCTCCACCGGTTACATCAACTGCACCACCTTCGGCAGCGAGACCTTGGGCCATTTCACTGAGGGCACCCAGGCCTATGACGACGTGAATTTGTGGATTGTGGACCTGCGCCAAAACGGCGGTGGGGATGTCTACGCCGTCACCCAAACCCTGGGCACCTTCCTGGGGGAGGGGACCATGTTCTATCTCCGGGACGGAGAGGGGAAGTATTACTACTACGCGTCCAGCCAGGAGAGCACCACCATCTATCCCGCCATCGTCCTCACCAGCCCTATGACCGCCTCCGCGGCGGAGATATTCGCCCTGGCGGTGAAGGACCAGGCCGGTGGGCTGGTGATCGGGGCCCACACCTTTGGCAAGGGCGTGGCCCAGCTGATTCTCAGCGAGGCTCAGTTGCCAGAGACCTTTGACCAGGGGGACGCCCTAAAACTTACCGCCTATCAGTACTACGGCTCCGAGGGCAACACCGCCCAGAACATCGGCGTTGTCCCTGATCTGCTGGTGGCGGCAGAGGATGCCGATGAGATTGCCCAGCTCTTTTCCTCTCAGTCCCCCGCCGGGGACACCAACGGCTGGCTGCGGCTGCACCTGGGGGGCTGGCGCTGGTATGTGGAGATCGCCAAGGCCATGACGGCGGACAACGCCCCCTACTTTGCGGAACTGCTCTCCGCCCTGCCCCCCAGCGCGGAGCTATACCTGGGCAATGGGGCAGACTGGACCCGGACCACCGCCGCCCAGGTGGCGGCCAACACCGGCGTGGCAGGCTACGCCCCCCGGGTGTTCACCGACGTGGCGGGGCGGGACTGTGAGCGGGCGGCCAACACCCTGCACACCTATGCCATGCTCAACGGCTACGCCGACGGCAGCTTCCGCCCCGACGGCACCATCACCCGGGCGGAGTTCTGCGCCCTGCTGTGCCAGGCCATGGGCCTGCGCCTGCCTGCCCAGGCATACCACTTCACCGATGTGGCGGAGGATGCCTGGTATAACGTCTACATCCAGGGTGCTGTGGGGGCAGGCTATATGAACGGCGTGGGAGAGGGCCGCTTTGACCCCCAAGGGCTGGTGACCCATGAGCAGATGATTACAGTGCTGGGCCGTATGAGCGCAGAGCTGAACATGACCCTGCGCAGTGCGTCCCAGGCAGTCCCCGCCCAGACTGGCGTGCCGGGGGAATATAGCAGTTGGTCCCAGCCCTGGGCGTGGCTGCTGGCCAAGAGCCAGAAGAACGTATTCGGCAGGCCCCTGAATTTGCTCTACAATGACTTGGAATACATCGCCCCCCAGGCCCCCTCCACCAGAGGGGAGACCGCCCAGGTGCTGTATAACATCTACTATGCAGTGTCGGTGATCAATTACTAAATTACTAAATAAGACGACAAAACCACCGGGACGGCCAAAGGGCTGTCCCGGTGGTTTTATGGTTATAATTTGGTAGACATGGGGGGGCGCAGCAGCAGGGAAGCAATCCCCAACACCACCAGACCCAGTACCGCTCCGATCCCCGCGCTGAGGAGGGTACGGATAAGGGAGAGGTGGACGGGGGTGAAGATGTGGCAGAAGGTGTTCACCACCGATACGGAGCCCACCGCCGCCAACACCCCCAGGGGCAGTTCCAGCACCGCCATACGCCGTCTGGCTGCCAGCAAGAACAGGGCCAGCACCGGGAAAGCCATGAGCATTTCCTTGGTGCGGGGGCGGACGTAAAGGGTCTGCTCCAACCAGGTTCGGACAGCCAGTTCTAAGCGGCTCACCGGGAGGGGGCTGTCCCCAGAGCGCAGCACCAGCAGGAACAGGGCTGCCGCCACGCACAGAACCACCACAGCCACCAGCAGCGGCGAGGGCCTTTGCCGTTCCTCCTTGGGGCGGCGGCGAAGGGCCAGGAACAACAGCACCGCCGTGACGGCCAGGGGGAGCAGCTGTGCCAGCTTTACCCCAGTAAACACCTGGAATTCCAACAGATAGGCCCGGGTGGCCAATAGGGCCCCAATGGTCAGCCCCCCCGCCAGGCTGATGGCCAGCAGCAGGCCCAGCAGGGCCAGATAGCCCAGGGGGAGGGGGAGGGCTTGCAGCCGTTTCCCCCGTCCGGCACATAGGGCGGCAAAGAGCAGTCCTGTGAAGCAGGGGGCCAGCACCGCTGTCCCAAAGGAGAGCAAGGTCTGCAACAGCGCCGGACGGAGGAATGCCCCGCCCACCGCAACCAGAAGGCCCAAGAGGAGAAGCGCGTTTTTCCCCCAGCCAGGGAGGGGCAGGACCAGCCCCAGGAACAGTACCGCCAGGGCCGCCGGGAGCAGCGCCGCCCCAGCCAACAGCAGGGGGGAGCGCTGGGGGGCGTCCATAGAGGAGAAGGTCTCCCCCAGGGTCAGCCCCCGGCGTTCCAGCCGTGTCCCCAGGCCGTCCAATAAGTCCTGGTATGCCGCCGGGTCTGTGACCATCCCGCCGCCCTCGTGTTCCAGAGGGGTGAGGATGATGAGACGCATGGAGCGGTCTGTGACAGCCCGGAAGAGGATGTTTTCATTTTCCGAGGGGGCGTCGCCGGTTTTTTCATAGTGGTAGCTGTAGGCGTCGTAGAGATAGAGGGCCTTGACCATGGGCCCCGCCCAGCTCTCTGGGTCAAAGGCCGGGTCTGTGACCACCCCAGTGCGGTTGTAGTTCTCCACCAGGGCCAGGGGAACCGTGCTGTCCCCCTGGGGCAGGCCGGGGGCCTCATATCCCTTTGTCCCCCGCAGGGGAGGCGTGGGGAGGAGGAAGGCGTCCCCAGGCTGGGCGGTCTCCCCAGCCCGGGCAACGGCCATGCCATAGGCTTGGGCTAAGCCGGTGGGGGCTTCTGTACCGTCGGGGAAGATCAGGTAGTGGACCCCGGCCTGGGATAAATCAGACAACCAATCCTCCACGCTTCGCCCATCTGCCGCAGACAGGAACCCCACGTCCAGAATGCTTATGGCACAGGCCACTTGGTTGGATTGCTGCTCTGCCTGGACCCGTCCAAAGAGCAGGACCAGGGAGCAGACAAGCCCCACAAGGGCCATAATACATAAGAGGGGATTTCGTTTCAGTGTTTCCATGGGCACCTCCTAAGAGCGGGAGAAGGAGGCCAGGCAAGCCCGGCCCATCAGCAGCAAGTAGACCCCCAGGGCCGCACAGCCCAGGGCACCGCACTTCACCACCAGCATCAGCTTCCCGTCCGCCGCCCCCAGCAAGGCGTTGGAGGCCACGGCAAGCCCCAGGTAGAGGAGGACGGACAGGGCCGCCCCCGCCAGCAGCCGCAGGGGGTGGAGGACGCCCCGAACCTTGCCCCGGAGGAACAGCAGCAACAGCACCACCCCGCCCAGGGTGAGCATCAGGGATGTGGCCACCGCCAGGGCCCCCGGTGTGGGGCACAGGGACATCAGCAGGAGATTCAAGAGGAAGTTGCCCCCCAGAACCCCCAGGTTGACGAAGAGGGGGGCGCGGGTGTCGTGCATGGCGTAATAGGCCTTGGCCAGCAGGTCCAGCAGGGCGAAGCCCACCATGCCCAGGGCGTAGCGGGCAAAGACCATGCCGGTGAGGGCGGTGGAGTCCGCGGTAAAACTCCCCCCCTCAAACAGCACCCGGATGATGGGGATGCCGAACACGGAGAACACCGCGCTCAGGGGCAGCAGCAGCAGGATGGTCCCCTCCACCACTTCCCCCACATAGGCCCGGTATGCCCCGTCCTCCATGGTGGCGTGGCGCTCACTCCACTTGGGGAACATCACCGCGCCGATGCTGTAAATCAGGGTGGTGATCACAGGGGTGAAGAGCTTGTCCGCATAGTAAAAGGCGGAGGTGACCCCCTCCCCCAGGGGGGCGGCCATGTTGGTGTCCAGCAGGTAGCAGAAGAGGAAGACCGCCGTGGTAAAGGCTGTGACCACAGCGGTGCGCAGGTACAGGGGCAGGTAGTCCGCTTTCAGGTCCAGGCGGAAGTGGAAGCGGTAGCGCTCCCGCACCAGGTAGGGCAGGGTCATGGCCAGTTGCAGCACCCAGGCCGCGCTGCTCACCACCGCGAAGGCGGCCACGGACATCTGGGCCCCCACAAAGAGCAAAAGGCCGCACAGGGCCACGTTGTAGAGCAGGCTTAGGCTCCCTTGGAGGGAGTAGTGCCCCATGGCCTGGAACAGGGCCATCAACAGGTAAGTGACCACAATCAGGGGCAGGGTGAGGGCCATTACCGTGACATACCAGCGGAAGGAGTGCCCGGAATGCCCGGTGGCCTGTTCCAGCAGTCCGGTGGCCCCCAAAAACAGCACCACCGCCGTGACGGCCAGGCTCACCAGAAGGGTCACGGAGAGGAGATTGTCCGCGGTGCGAAAGGCCAGGGCCCGGTCCTTGGACAGTTTTTGGGCAAAAATAGGCACTGCCGCGAGACACAGGGCGTAGGCGGCAGTTGTGAACAAATAGATCGTGGAATTGTTGGCGGCGGTAAACAGGTCCACCTCGGCGGTGGTCCCGAAGGCACGGGCTTGCAGGATGTCCCGCACCATCCCCAGGCCCTTGGCCACCAGCGTGAGGAGTGCCACCCAGGAGATGGCACGCAGGGCGGATTTTTTCATAGGTATGCCTCTTTGGTCGAACGCATCGGACAAAAACTCATGAATTTGGATATTATATTGTATCATGAAAGCCAGGTCGATTCAAGTATAAATTGGGCCGCCCTCCGGCGGGGCCGGAGGGCGGCATGGAAAAACACGGCTCAAAAGTAGGCCCGCAAGGCGGCGGCTGAGGGCTCCGGGAGCTGTAGGGTCAGGCGCAGGCCGTTCAGTTCCAGGGTGGTATAGGGGATATCCTGGTAGACCGTAAAGACACACAGTGCCTCCATTTGCCGCTCCTCCGGCCGCTGGCTCAGCTTGAGGGTCTCTGTCTGGGTGTAGGTGATGGTCCCCAGGGGGACCGCCCCGTGGGGGAGGCTGGACATCGCCCAGTCGTCTGTCTCCACGGCGTCGTTCAGAATGCGGGAAAATGCGTCCAGTTCCGCCGGGTCATCCAGGACCTGGGTTACCTCGGAGGACCCGGCAGGGACAATGTGCAGCGCTTCCGCCTTGGTGAGGCCGTCGCTGTGCAGATCGTATGCTCCGGGAGCCAGCACCACCTGGCAGCCGCAGAGCAGCAGGGCACAGAGGCTGATGGAGACTATCAACTTTTTCATGGGAAACCTCGCTTTCTTTTAGTGGGGGTGTTCTTCTTCGGGTTGGAGTAAGAGCCGGTAGGCCCGGCGCAGGCCGGTCATATAGATGCACAGGTAGGCCCCAGCCCCCACCAGGGCCATATCCAGGGCGTCCAACAGTACCTCCAAGCGGGTAGGCGGGGCCAGCAGGGGGCAGAACAGGAGGCCGAAGGCGATGAGGGCAATGCCCGCCAGGGTGCAGCCGTGGAGGGTGTTTTTCCGCTCCGCGTAATCGCCGTTTAGCTCCGCCTTTACCGCCGGGTCGAAGGTCAGGGGTTCCCGCCGCAGACGGGAATAGGGGTCACCGGAGAGCTTGGAGGAGAACAGCAGTACAATCCCCGCGATCGTCAGAAGGGTGGACAGCAGATCACCGCCCCAGAGCCACCAGGAGGACAGGGACAAGCTGCCAATGAGCAGCCCCACCCCGCCGCCCAGCTTGTGCAGCCGCCGGCGCTGGTAGGCGAGAAAGCCCGCCGCCGTCTCCCGGCTGACATAGTAGCCCGTGTCTCCGGGAGGGCGTTCCCAAGTGTCGCTCTCTTCATTGAGCAGATAGTCTACCGTCACCTGGAAGAGCCGGGCCATGCGCAGGATTTTTTCCGTCTCTGGATAGCCGCTGTCCCGTTCCCACTTGCTCACCGCCTGGCGGGAGACGCCCAGCTGGTCGGCCAGCTCTTCCTGGGAGAGCCCGGCTTTTTTCCTGAGTGTTTGGATTTTTTCACCAAAGGACATTCCAAAATCCTCCTTTCGCCTCCAATGTAGTGGTTTTCCGGAAAAAATGCCACCAAACTACGGTTTCTTTTGCGCAACCTGGGGTTGCAACCGGAGGTTTCCCGGGAAATCATACCCGTTCTTTCTGCTTTTTGCAAGTGCCGGGGGATTGTGGCGGGAAGGATGGAGAAAATGGGGGAATGGTTCGGTGGACAAATGGCAAAAACTGTGATAAAATACAACAGGTTATGCTTTGTCCTGTCATTCTGGCAGGGAAAGCGACAGTTTGATGTTTGGAGATGCAAAACGTGCGAACGGATATTATGGGCGTGACCTTTGATGATCTAACCCTGGGGGAGGCGGTGGCCGCCGGGGCCACCCTGGCCCGGACGCCAGGGCTGTCCTACGTTGTGACCCCCAACCCGGAGATTGTCAATTTGGCCCGCCAGTCTCAGGACTATCAAAAGCTCCTCAACGCCGCCGATCTGGTGCTCCCCGATGGCATCGGCGTGGTCTACGCTGCCAAGCTCCTGGGCACCCCCCTACAGGGGCGGGTGCCGGGGATTGATTTCGCCTCCGGCCTTTTGGGGGAGCTGGCGGGGAGCGGCGAGGCCTTGTACCTTCTGGGCGGCAAGCCCGGGGTGGCCCAGCAGGCGGCGGAGAACTTGAAAAAGGCCTACCCGGGCCTATCCATCTGCGGCACCCACGACGGGTATTTCCAGGACAACGAGGCCGTGGCGGCACAGATCCAGGCTGCCGGGGCCAAGGTGGTGTTTGTCTGCCTGGGGGCCCCCAAGCAGGAGTGGTGGATTGCCCGCTATGGCGCAGCCACCGGGGCCCAGCTTATGGTGGGCCTGGGGGGGGCGTTGGATGTCTACGCCGGTGCGGTGAAACGGGCCCCAGAGGCATGGCAAAAACTGGGGTTGGAGTGGTGTTACCGCCTGCTCCACCAGCCCAGCCGGGTGGGGCGGATGGCAAAGCTGCCCCTGTTCCTGGTCCGGGCTATGGCCCAGAAGGGGAGGGGACAGAAATGAGTGGTAGACTGATTGTCCTAGAGGGCACTGACGGCTCTGGGAAGTCCACCCAATTCGCCCGGCTGTGCCAACGCATGGAGGCGGAGGGCTTTGCCTTCCAGCGGCTGGTGTTCCCCCAGTATCAGGAGCCCTCTTCGGCGCTGATTAAGATGTACCTGGCGGGGGAGTTCGGCAGCCGGCCGGGGGATGTGAACCCCTACGCGTCCTCGGCCTTTTACGCGGTGGACCGCTACGCCTCCTGGAAAAAGGTCTGGGAGGACTGGTACAGCGCCGGGGGCCTGGTGCTGGCGGACCGCTACACCACCTCCAACGCCGTCCACCAGACCAGCAAGCTCCCGGAAGGGGAGCGGGAGGGCTTCCTGCGCTGGCTGGCGGAGTTTGAATATGATTGCCTGGGGCTGCCCCGGCCTGACCTGGTGCTGTATCTGGACATGCCCACAGACCGGGCGGTGGAGCTGCTCCGCCAGCGGGAGGCAGCCACCAACACCAAGGGGGATATCCACGAGACCCACAGGGATTACCTGGCCGCCTGCCGCGCCGCGGCCTTAGAGGCGGGGCGGTTATATGGCTGGAAGCGCCTGCCCTGCCTGGACGGGGCGGGGGCCCTGCGGGACGTGGAGGAGATACACAAGGAGATCTGGCAGGCGGTGCGCCCCCTGCTCTCCGGAAGGGAGAAGGCGTAAATGGGACAAGAGATAGCGCAAGTGAAACAGATTCTGCGCCAGCAGATGCGTGCGGTGCTGGAAGAGCTCAGCCAGGAAGAGCGGGCGGAGTCCGACCAGGCCCTGGCGGCACAATTCCTCCAACATCCCAAGGTGGCCCAGGCGGGCACCCTGCTGCTCTACTGCGGCGTGGGGACAGAGGTGGACACCCGGCCCATCCTCCAAGCCCTGCTGGACCAGGGCAAGCGGGTGTGCCTGCCCCGCTGCCTGCCGGACCACCAGATGGAGGCCCGGGCCATCACAGCCTTGGAGGAATTGCAGCCGGACAAGTACGGCATCCCCGCCCCAGGGGAGGGCTGCCCGGTGGTGCCCAGGGAGGACTTGGACCTGGTGCTGGTGCCGGGGCTGTGCTTCGACAGCCGGGGCAACCGCCTGGGCCAGGGGGGCGGCTACTATGACCGCTATTTGGAGGACTACGACGGCATAAGCATCGGCCTGTGCCGGGAGGAGTTCTTCCAGGTGAACCTGCCACGGGAGCCCCTGGACGTGTGGGTGCGCTATGTGCTCACCGAGGAGGGCCAGGTCTGGCCTGACCTGCAAGAGAGATGAAACCAATGGAAGCCCCAACCCAGCGGGGCAAATCCAGAGGGAGGTTAACAAATGGATAATCGAAGATATCGGGGCGACCCGGAGCCCCGGCGCTACCGGGAGGAACCGGAGAGAAGAAGATACCGGGACGACCCACCCCCCCGGCACTACCGGGACGACCCGCCCCAGCGCCGCTATCGGGAGGAGCCAGACCAGCGCCGTTACCGGGAGGACCCGGAGCCCCGGCGCCACCGGGAGGAGCCGCCCCACCGGCCCCCGTCCCGCTCCAACCAGAAGCGGAAGAAAAAGCGCTCCACCCTGTCCAGCTCCATGCTGTATATCCTGATGGTCTGCGGCATCTCCGTCATCCTGGCGGTGGTGGGCTGGACCCTGGCCAACGACGTGCTGGCCCTGAACAAGGAAGAGGGCACAGCGGTCATCAACGTCCAGGACGAGAATGACTTTGGCGGTGTGGTGAAGCAGCTTAAGGACCAGGGGATTATCAACTATAAGTGGGCATTCCGCCTCTTCTCCGCTGTGACCAACGGCCGGGAGAAAATCTCCGTGGGCACCTATGAGCTGAACACGGACATGGACTACCGTGCCATTTTGAACAACCTTGGGTCCAGTTCCAGCAGCCGCATGAGTACGGCCGTGACCATCCCGGAGGGCTACAGCGTCAAGCAGATTTTCCAGATGCTAGAGGACAAGGGGATTTCCAGCGTGGAAAAGTTGGAGGATATGGCCGCCAACCACGACTATGCCTTCTCCTTCCTACAGGACATCCCCTTGGGGGACCCCAACCGCCTAGAGGGCTACCTCTTCCCAGACACCTATGAGTTCTACATGGGCGAGGACCCCCGTTTCATCCTGAACAAGATGCTGGTGAACTTCGATGCCAAGGTCACCGACGAGATGCGCCAGAAGATTGCCGACTCCGGGCGGACCGTCCGGGACATCATCATCATCGCCTCCATGATCGAGCGGGAGACGGACGGCACCGACCGCACCAAGATCGCCTCGGTGATTTACAACCGTCTCAACCACCCCAATTCTGGCACCCAGGGCTATGTCCAGGTCGACGCAACCTTGCAGTATGTCCTGGACCAGCAGGCGGAGGAAGGAACAGAGGCCCGTAAGGTGACCAGGGACGACTATAGAAACCTGAGCAGCCCCTACAACACCTACCTCAACAAGGGTCTGCCCCCTGGACCCATTTCTAACCCCGGTATGACCTCTATCCTGGCGGCTATGAACCCGGATAGCAGCAACTATTATTACTATTCCTTGGGCGACGATGGTGTCCACCACTTCTTTAACAGTCTCTCTGAGCACGAAAACTTTATGGCAAGTCAGAGTGGAAACTAATGGAAAAGAAACTAGAACTCCTATCCCCCGGCGGCAACTGGGAGCAGTTGGAGATGTCCGTGGCCTACGGGGCCGACGCGGTGTATCTCGCCGGGGACGTCTTCGGGATGCGGGCTTTTGCGGGGAACTTCTCCCCGGAGGCATTGCAGCAGGCCGTGGCCTACTGCCATGGCCGTGGGGTGCAAGTCCACGTGACCTGCAACACCATGCCCCGGAACGACGAAGTGGAACGCCTCCCCCAGTGGTTAGCGCTGCTGGAGGAGGCGGGGGCCGACGCCATCATTCTGGCTGACGTGGGGGTGCTGGCCCTGGCCAAGCGATACGCCCCCTCCCTGCATATCCACATCAGCACCCAGGCCAGCGTGGTGAACCACCAGGCTGCCCGGGCCTGGCATGACCTGGGGGCCCAGCGGGTGATCCTGGCCAGGGAGCTGAGCTTGGAGGAGATCGCCACCATCCGGGCCAAGGCCCCCAGGGGCTTGGAGCTAGAGGCCTTTGCCCATGGGGCCATGTGCGTGTCTTATTCCGGACGCTGCCTCCTGTCCAACTACATGACTGGGCGGGACTCCAACCGTGGCGCCTGTGCCCAGCCCTGCCGCTACCAGTACAGCCTCATGGAGGAGAAGCGGCCAGGGGAGTATTTTGACGTCTACGAGGACGGCAAGGGCACCTACATCATGAACTCCCGGGACATGTGCATGATCGACCACCTCCCGGACCTGATTGCGGCGGGGGTGGACTCGTTGAAGATCGAGGGCAGGGCCAAGTCCGCCTACTACGCCGCCGTGGTTACCGGGGCCTACCGCCACGGCATCGACGCTGCCCAGGCAGGCCACCCCCTGGACCCAGCCTGGCGGGAGGAAGTGGAGAAGGTCAGCCACCGGCACTACTCCACCGGCTTCTTCTACGGCCAGCCAGGGCAGTTTACCGAGGATGCCCGCTACATCCGGGACTGGCAGGTGCTGGCGGTGGTGGAGTCCTGCGATGAAAACGGCCTGGCGCTGGCTTCCTTGCGCAACAAGTTCTCTGTGGGGGACCCCATCGAGCTGGTGGGCCCAGACCTGCGGCCGGTGGCCTTCCCGGCCCCCCTGCTGCTGGACGCCCTGGGCTATCCCCTCCGGGAGGCCCGGCACCCGGAGATGAAATTCCACCTCCAACTGCCGGTGTATGCCCCGCCCCTGTCCTTTCTGCGGGCGTGCCGGGAGCATTCCTAACATGATGATAGCGGCCTGCCGCGGTGCGTACATGCTCTGCGGCAGGCTGTGTCATAGAACGATGAGAAGGAGAGAATCACCATGAAGCGTTTTTTGTCCATGCTCTTAGCCCTGACCCTGGCCCTGAGCCTGGGGGTCACCGCCGGGGCGGTTACGGGGCCGGAACAGGTCAGCACAGGCTGGCGGGAGGCCATCTCGGCCAACTCCTGGGAGGCCCTGCGGCTCACCAATGTGGAGCGAGCCAAAGAGGGCTTGCAGCCCTTGAGCACCTTTGAGGGCCTCCATGCCGCCGCCCAGATTCGGGCCCGAGAGATCGGCCAGGTGTTTGACCACACCCGGCCCAACGGGCAGTCCTGCATGACCGCCCTCAATGACGTGGGGCTGGACCCCTACGATTTCACCCGCTCCGGGGAGAACATCGCCATCGGCTATGGCACTCCCGCCGCTGTGGTGGATGGCTGGATGAACAGCCCCGGCCACCGGTCGAATATCCTCACCGGCCCCTACACCCACTTGGGGATGGGCAACAACGGCCGGGGGTGGACCCAGATGTTTTTGGGGACTTGCAGCCCCCAGGTGAGCCGCGTTAGCCTAGGGGCGGCGTCCTATCCCGTGGGCACCCAGCTTCAGGACATGGATGGGGTGATCGTCCTGCGCTGTGAGCATGGAGACAGCTACCTCCCCCTGTCCCCGGAGATGTGCAGCGGCTATAACGCCCATGTGGTGGGGAAGCAGACAGTGCAGGTCCAGTGTGGCAGCCAGACCACATCCCTCACGGTGACCATACAGGGCACCCCCCAGGAGGCCGCGGCCTGGGAGCTGTACCGCCTGGGCCTATTCCTGGGCAAGGGGACCCTGCCCAACGGCCAGCCGGACTTTGCCCTGGACCAGCAGTGTTCCAGAGAAGAGGCCTTGACCATGCTTCTGCGGCTGCTGGGCCGGGAGGGGGAGATCGGAGCCAGTGATGCCGCGGCCCACCCCTTCCAGGATGTGTCCCAATGGGCCTCCCCCTATGTGGGCTTTGCCTACCGCAACGGCATCGCCTACGGCACGGGGAACACCAGCTTCTCCGGGCGCAATCCCACCACCGTGTCCCAGGAGCTGACCTTCCTCCTCCGGGCCCTGGGCTACCAGAGCGGCCAGGACTTCGACTGGGCCGCCCCCTGGACCCTGTCGGATCAAGTGGGGCTCACCCATGGGCAGTACCACGCCGGGCACCAAAACGCGGCCATTAGCCGTGGGGATGTGGTCCTGCTGTGCCAGGCGGCCCTGGACTGTAAACTTGCCGGGAAAACCATCACCCTGCGTCAGGATTTGGAGGCCCGTGGTGTCATCTGACAGAAAGACCCCTTATATTACAAAAGGGTTACAAGTAGAAACACTTTACAGACAAATTGACGAAGAATTTGGATGAGGGTGGGGAAATTGGAGAATTTATCCAGAAAAGGAGAGGGAGAAGGTTGTATCTTGCGGAATTGCGCCTGCCCAGCCGCAGCGCTGCAGAGGATGCCCTGGAGGCCGCGATCAACAAGCGGACCTGTTACAACAATGTCTACCCCTTTGGGGTCTTTGACCACTGGGAGGAAGTGACCGTTCCCCTCCACTCCCTCACCATTTTCTACGGGGGCAACGGCTCCGGCAAGACCACCCTGTTGAACCTCCTGGGGGAGAAGCAGGGGCTGGCGCGGCGGAGCGTCTACAACTGCACCCCCTTCTTCCAGACCTATGCGGCGCTGTGTCGCTGCACCACCACCGGGAAACGCTGGCGGGAGGGGAAGGTCCTCACCAGTGACGATGTGTTCGACGACCTCCTGGACCAGCGCAGCCTGAACCAGGGCATCGACCTGGCACGGGGAGAGCTGCTTCAGGAATACCGACAGCTCCGGGAGGAAAGGTTTCAAATGGAGTCCTTGGAGGACTTTGACCATCTGAAAAAGCTGGTGCTGGCCCAGCGCAAAAAGGCCAGCGGGTCGGACTTCGTGCGACGGACCTTGGGGGGCAACCTCCGGGGACGCTCCAACGGGGAGACAGCCCTGCACTACTTCACCAACCAAATCCAGGAGGACGGCCTGTACCTGCTGGACGAGCCGGAGAACAGCTTATCTCCGGCCTTCCAGCAGGAGCTGGCGGGCTTTTTGGCGGATTCGGTGCGCTTCTTCCGTTGCCAGCTCATCCTGTCCACCCACTCGCCCTTCCTCCTGGCCATGCCGGGGGCGGTGGTGTATGATTTGGACGAGTTGGGGTCTGTGGAGCAGGCGGCCATCCAGCCCAAACCCTGGACGCAGCTCCCAGCGGTGCAGGCCTACTATGGCTTTTTCAAAGACCATGCACGGGAATTGGAGGACGCTTCCTCGTCCCCATAAACCATAGAGACAGAAGAAAAAGGGGCGAGAGGATGCCAACAAGGAAAGAATTGAAGACCAGGGGCCGTCGGGCTCTGAAACGGCATTATGCCATTTTCCTGCTGCTGTGCCTGGTGCCGGCCATCCTGGGCGGGGAGCTGACGGTGTTCAGCAATGTTTCCGCCAGGGCGGAGGGCAGCCAGGCCCCACAGGTGGAGGCGACAATGGTCCCACCGGATGTGAGCGTATCCGTGCCGCCGGCGGGAGACCAGGAGAACCGGGTGACATTGCTCTCAGCCCTGGTGAACGCCTTTGTGGAGTTCACCGTGGACCTGGCCCTGGGCCAGGAGGCACAGCGGGAGGAGGCCATCCGCCAGGCGGAGGAGGGCTATGTGGCGGCCTCTCAGGTGGACCGGGAGGCGATTTTGGGCAGGAGCGATGGGGTGCTGGCTATGCTGGTGAACAAGGTCTCCTCCGGGGCATACCTGGTCACCCTGACCATGGGCATCCGGGCCCTGGTGGGGAACGACAGCGCGGTGGTGGTGATCCTGCTGCTCCTGGCCATGGCCCTGGTGCTGCTGGTGGAGATCTTCGTGCTGGGGGTCTACCGTGCGGTGATCCTGCGTATGTTCTTGGAGGGCCGCTGCTATGAAAAGCTCCCCGCCCACCGGGTCTGGTTTTTGATGCGGGTGAAGCGCTGGTGCCACGTGGGGGTGACTCAGTTGGTGGTCAATCTCTTCACCGCCCTTTGGAGCCTGACCATCGTGGGGGGAGCCATCAAGTATTATTCCTATTACCTGGTCCCCTTCCTGATGGCGGAGAACCAGGACCTGGGGACCTTGGAGGCCATCACCCTTTCCCGGCGGCTGATGCACGGCCACAAGTGGGAGTGCTTCTGGATGGAGCTGTCCTTCCTGGGCTGGGTCCTCCTGGGGGCCCTCACAGCAGGGGTGGTAAACAGCCTCTACACCGTGCCATACATGACGGCGGTGCAGACAGAATACTATGTGGAGCTGCGCCGCCTGGGGAAGGAGCGCCAGGTGGAACACAGTGCCCGCCTCAACGACCGCTACCTCTTCCAAAAGGCGGAGCCGGAGGAGCTGTCCCGGCGGTACGGGGACGTGCGGCAGGCAAAAGCCCAGTCTGCGGCGGAGATGATTACCCCCCTCAAGGGCATCCACAAATTCCTGGCGGATAACTTTGGTGTGACCATCCGCCGGAGCCAGGAGCTGGAATGCCTGGAAGCGGCCCAGAACCGTGCGGCCCAGCTGGACTACGACATCCAGGCCCTGGAAGGGTTAGTTTATCCCACCCGGCTGCACCCCATCCCGGAGAAGCGCAAGCGCAAGTGGATGGGGAACCTGAACTACATACGCTACTATTCTGTCTGGTCCCTGGTGCTGATGTTCTTCTCCCTGTCCTTTGTGGGGTGGCTCTGGGAAGTGAGCCTGCACCTGCTCACCGATGGGGTATTCGTCAACCGTGGGGTTCTCCACGGCCCTTGGCTGCCCATCTACGGCTGGGGGAGTGTGCTGATCCTTCTGGTGCTGAACCGTTTCCGGAAGCGGCCGGGGCTGGAATTTCTCTCCGCCGTCGTCCTGTGCGGCTGTGTGGAGTATTTCACCTCCCTGGGCTTGGAGCTGATGCACGGGGGGACTCGCTGGTGGGACTACACCGGCTATTTTCTAAATCTCAATGGCCGGATCTGCGCCGAAGGCCTGCTGGTCTTTGGGGTGGCGGGGATGGCTGTGGTGTACGTCCTGGCCCCTCTGCTGGACGGGGCCATGCGCAAGCTCCCAGCCAAGGCCATGACGGCGGCAGCCCTGGTGCTGCTGGGGATATTTGTGGCGGACCAGGTCTACTCGTCCATCCAGCCCAATACCGGGGCGGGGATCACGGACTATGAGGCCAGCGCCGCCGTGATGGAGGAGTTGCCGCAATGACCGCCCTGTTCCTAGCACCTGTTTATCTTCTGTTCTGCCTGTATCTCTGGCGGCGCCTGCGCCGGTGGCTGAAGCTGTTCCCCTGGGGCCGGTGGCCTGGGGTACAGGCGGTGGCCGCTGTACTCTTCGTCTGCCTGAACCTGAGCATCCTCCCCGCCTCCTTTTTGGAACCCAGCGCCCTCCAACGGCTGCTGAAAGGGTTCAACAGCTTCTGGCTGGGGGTGCTCCTGTACACGGCCCTGGTGGCGGCGGGGACGGAGCTCTTCTGGGCCTTGAGGGGCCGGTATGCCAAGCGCCACGGGCGGGCACCCCTTTCGGACCGCCACCGCATTCTTGCGGGGGCCCTCTGCCTCCTGTTGATCGCTGCCCTCAGCGTTGGGGGGAGCCTGAACGCCCGGAACATCCAGACCACAGACTATACCCTCACGGTGGACAAAAGTGCCGGGGCAAGGAAGGAATTGAAGATTGTCCTGGTGGCAGACCTCCACCTGGGCTACAGTGTGGGGATGGCCCAGATGGGGCAGATGGTGGAGAAGATCAACCGGGAAAACCCGGACCTGGTGGTCATCGCCGGGGATATCTTTGACAACGCCTATGCCGCCCTGGAAGACCCGGCAGGATTGGCGGCGATTTTGGGCAGCATCCAGAGCAAATACGGCGTCTACGCCTGCTATGGGAACCACGATGTGGAGGAAAAGCTCCTGGCAGGGTTTAGCTTCCCCACCGACGGGGAGAAGGCCAGCGACCCCCGCATGGACGCCTTTTTGGAGGCGGCCAATATCCACCTGCTCCGGGACGAGGGGGTGCTCATCGACGGCTCGTTCTACCTTCTAGGCCGGGCGGACTATGAGCGGCCTGGCCGGGGCATCGAAAGGCGCAAGACCCCGGCGGAGCTGACCCGGGGCTTAGACCACAGCAAGCCCATTTTGGTGCTGGACCACGAGCCCAGGGAGCTACAGGCGCTGGCGGACGCCGGGGTGGATGTGGACCTGTGCGGCCACACCCACGATGGGCAGCTCTTCCCTGGGAACCTATTGATTGGCCTGTTTTGGGAGAACCCCTGTGGATATCTCCAAAAGGATGGGATGCACAATATCGTCACCTCCGGGGTGGGGGTGTTTGGCCCCAACATGCGCCTGGGGACCCGCAGTGAGCTGTGCCGTATCACAGTGAACTTTCAGGGGTGAGGCCATGGCGGGAAAAGACCCCGGAAATGTCAAGAGTAAATGCGAAAAAATTTGAAATATTTTTTTCAGAGGGCGG
>CAJUCB010000018.1:5703-32683 GCA_910584805.1 uncultured Oscillospiraceae bacterium | reverse complement strand
GGGCAAACGATAAGGGCACACCTGGCGGTGTGCCCTAAAAATTACCCTCCCAGAAAAGGAAATCCCTGGATTGTACAATTACCCAAAAATAAAAAGAATTTTGCATATTCACCCACAAAAGAGGCCCCCCAGCACCGCTGGGGGGCCTCCTACCATATCAACAAAACTCACGCAACAGGGCTTACTCGTCCACCTGCTCGTTCTCTCGAATCCGCAACGCACCGGTGGGACAGGCGTTGGCGCATTCCAAACAATCCACGCACTCCTGGATCACATCGCTTTGTAGGAATTCCGGCCGGATGGTGGTGTCGAAGCCACGGCCCACCAGGTCGATGATACCCTTGCCCACCACTTCGTCGCAGGTACGGGTACACTGGCCGCAGAGAATACATTTTCCCTGGTCCCGCTCAATGGCCACCAAGCGCTTCTCCTTAAAGCTCAGGTGCGTCTTACCATTGCCCTTGATCCGGGCAATACGCTCCGGCTCTAGGGCATACAGGTTGGCGCAGCGGATCAGCTTACACTCGGCAAAATCATGGCAGCCGCAGTCCAAGCAGCGGGCGGCCTCAGACCGGGCCTGGGACTCGCTGAAGTCCAGGTTCACCGCCTGGAAGTCGTGCTTCCGCTCTTCCGCAGGACGGGTCGGCATCTTAGTCCGGGGCAGTTTGCTGTACTCCTCAAACGCCTCCGGAGACACGTTCTTCACAGACAGGTAGGTCTTGTGGTAGGGCACCTGGAGCCCCTTCAGGAACAGGTCCACCACCTTGGCGCAGCGGCGGGCCTCCCCGATGGCCTCAATGGCGATCCCGGCCCCCTGGTTGGTGGCGTCGCCCACGGCGAACACCCCGTCCACAGAGGTACGGTAGCTGGTCTCGTCGGCGGCAATGATCCCCTTGCCGTTCAGCTCCACAGCGTCGAAGCCGGTGACGTTGGCCTTCTGTCCAATGGCGGCAATGACGCAGGTGACAGGCAGGGTCTCATACTTGCCCGTGGGCATGGGACGGCGGCGGCCGCTCTCGTCGGGCTCGCCCAGCTCCATGATCTCCAACTTCATCTCCTTGACCTTACCGTTCTCGCCGATGATCTCGGCGGGGTTGGTCAAGAACTTGAAGGTCACGCCCTCTTCCCTGGCCTCGTCGATTTCCAACTGCTCAGCAGGCATTTCCTTCTCTGTACGGCGGTAGACCACGTACACGTCCTTGGCCCCCAGGCGCACAGCGGTACGGCAGGCGTCCATGGCGGTGTTGCCGCCGCCGACGATGGCCACCTTGTCGCCGATGTCCGGCTTCTCCCCCAGGGCAACCTGGCGCAGGAAGTCGATGCCGCCCAGCACGCCCTCCATCTCCTCACCGGGGCAGCCGATGGGCATACTCTTCCAGGCACCGATGGCCAGGATCACCGCATCATACTGGCTCTTGAACTCCTCAAAGGAGGCATCCTGGCCGATGCGGAAGTTGTTCTTCATCTCCACACCCAAAGAGGCGATCTCCGCCACCTCTTCGTCCAGGACCTTCTTGGGCAGGCGGTATTCAGGGATGCCGTAGCGGAGCATACCACCCATCTGGGGCATGGCGTCCACAACGGTAACCCGGTGGCCTTGGAGGGAGAGGAAATAGGCCGCGGTGAGGCCGCCGGGGCCACCGCCGATGATCCCCACCCGCTTGCCGCTGGCGGCAGCCTTGGCGGGGAGATAGCCACCGTCGGCAATGACCCGGTCGGCGGCGAAGTATTTCAAATAGGCGATGGAGATAGACTCCTCCACCATCTGGCGGCGGCAGCCGTCCTCACAGGGGTGGGGGCAGACCCGGCCGATACAGGCGGGCATGGGCAGGCGCTCCTTGATGATGCGCACAGCCTCCTTGTCGTCCCCCCGGGCAATGGCCTGGACATAGCCCTGGGCGTTGACACTGCCGGGGCACTTCAACACACAGGGGCCGCGGCAGTCGCCGTCGTGGTCACTCATGAGCAGCTCAATGCTGGTCTTTCTGGTACGCACCACCCGCTCAGACTCGGTATAGATCACCTGGCCGTCCTGGGCCACCGTAGAGCAGGCCCGCAGCAGCTTGGGGCTGCCCTCGGCCTCCACGACGCACAGGCTGCATCCGCCATAGTGCTTGAGCTGTTCGTTGTGGCAGAGATTGGGGATCTCAATGCCGTTCTTTTCCGCGATCTCCAGGAGGGTCTGGCCGGCAAGGCCGGTGCAGCTTTTCCCATTGATGGTTACTTTGATTCGTTTTTTCATAGTCCTGCGCCCTCCTCTCTCACTGTACCAAAATCGCGTCGAACTTGCAGGAGCTGATGCACTGTTTGCACTTGATGCAAGCCTCTTGGTTGATCACGTGGGGCTCCTTCCGGGTACCGCTGATGCACTCCACCGGGCACTTCTTGGAGCAGACCGTACAGCCCGTACACTTCTCCGGGTCGATGGCAATGGTGATGAGGGCAGAGCACTCGCAGGCGGGACATTTCTTATCCCGGATGTGGGCCTCATACTCATCCCGGAAGTAGCGGATGGTGGTGAGCACCGGGTTGGGGGCCGTCTGGCCCAGGCCGCACAGGGCGCCGTCCCGGATGGCCAGGCACAGCTCTTCCAACAGCTCAATGTCCCCTTCCTGGCCTTGGCCTTCACAGATCCGGTCCAGGATTTCCTTCATACGGGTGGTACCGATCCGGCAGGGGACGCACTTGCCGCAGGATTCCCGGGCGGTGAAGTCCAGGAAGAAGCGGGCCATGTTCACCATACAGGTGCTGTCGTCCATGACCACCATGCCGCCGGAGCCCATGATGGCACCTGTGGCGGAGAGGGCCTTGTAGTCGATGGGGGTATCTGCCAGGGCGGCAGGGATACAGCCGCCGGAGGGGCCGCCCATCTGCACAGCCTTATACTGACGGTCCTCTTTGATGCCGCCGGCGATGTCGAAGATGATGTCCTTCAGGCTGTTGCCCATGGGCACCTCTACCAGGCCGCCCCGCTTGGCCTTACCGGTAAGGGCGAACACCTTGGTGCCCTTGGAGTTCTCCGTACCCATGGCAGAGAAGGCCGCGCCGCCGTTCTGGATGATCCAGGGCACATTGGCGAAGGTCTCCACGTTGTTGATGTTGGAGGGCTCGTTGAGATAACCGTTCTGGGCGGGGAAGGGGGGCTTCAGCCGGGGCATACCCCGCTTACCCTCCATGGACTCGATGAGGGCTGTCTCCTCGCCGCAGACGAACGCGCCGGCGCCGATCTTGATGGACAAGTCGCAGGAGAAGCCGCTGCCCAAGATGTTCTCCCCCAACAGGCCACGGCTCCGGGCCTGTTCGATGGCCTTGCCCAAGTGCTCCACGGCCAAGGGGTATTCGGCACGGATGTACACAAACATATCCGTGGCCCCGATGGCGTAGGCTGCAATGAGCATACCTTCAATGAGGTTGTGGGGGTCGGACTCGATGACGGCGCGGTCCATAAATGCGCCGGGGTCGCCCTCGTCGGCGTTACAGATGAGGTGCTTTTCCTCCCCCTCTGCCTTCCGCGCAGCGTCCCACTTGAACCAGGTGGGGAAGCCGGCGCCGCCACGCCCGGCCAGGCCGGAGATCTTGATTTCCTCGATGATCTCCTCTGGCTCTCTTTGCAGGGCCTTATCCAGGCCCTTATAGCCATCGTTCTTGATGTAGTCGTCGATGCTGGTGGGGTCGATAACGCCGCAGTGGCGCAGGGCCACCCGCTTTTGCTTTTTCAGGAAGCGGGCGTCGTCGTCGCTGATGAACATGGGCTCCAATTTTTTGAAGTCCTTTTTCCGCACAGCTTCCACAATGGCCAGGGCATCGGTCTCCGTCACCCGCACCAGGCGGTGGAGGAAGGTGTCCCCCTCATAGATGTCCACGATAGGCTCTAAGTAACACATGCCGATGCAGCCGGTTTTCTGCACGGTAAAGTTGTCTGTGGCGGTCATGTGCCCAGAGAGGACCTTGGCCACCCGGGCCGCACCTGCGGACACACCGCAGCTCCCCTGTCCCACCAAGAGCCGGATCCCGCCGCCAGACTCTAGCTTGCGCAAATCCCGTAGGATTTTGATGGTTTTCTCTGGGGTCAAGTTGCCGTAGGTCTCGCCATTTATCATCATAACGGGGGCCAGAGAACAGCAGCCAATGCAGGCCACTTCGTTGAGGGTAAACATCCCGTCCTCGGTGGTCTCACCGTTGTTGATGCCCAACTCTTGGGTAATGGCCAGGCGGATGCGGTCCGCACCGTTGACGTGGCAGGCGGTGCCTTGGCAGAGCATGATCTGATAGGTGCCCATGGGGGCCAGGCGGAAGTAGCTATAGAAGGTAGCTACACCCATCACCTTGGCAGGGCTGTTCCCGGTCCGCTCGGCCACGTGGTAGATCACTTCCTGGGGCAGATATCCATAAATGGACTGTGCCTGTTGGAGGATCATAATCAGGCTGGTGGAGTCGTCCTGGTACTTGCGCAGTACGCCCTCCATCATGGAGAGATCGACGCCTGACATAAACTCGGTCATTTCCTTCACTCCTTTGATCGACTGGGAGGTCAATGTAGTTTTGCAGCTTTTTTGTCCTGTCTTTCATTTTTCTCTCGTGACAAAAAGCGAGGCTTTGGTGCTAATCTCAGAATCGTATGCGCTACTGGTCTATTGTAGTACAATCACTGTCGGTTTTCAAGTCTATTTTTCGCCTGGACTGTTCTGTTTTTTCTACTTTTTTCCATAGTTTTCCTGGTCTGGAATTCCCACTATTGTTCTTTCCTCGGGACTTTAACGGAAATCCTGCAAAACGTCTGTCTCAATGAAAAGGAGCCTGCATACCGCAGGCTCCCTTCTCTTCTCAAACGTTGTGCTTCACCCGGTCGCGTTCCTCCGCCCGCTTGGCGTTGTTGAAGCGGTCCAGGGTCCCCACCAGGTAACCGGTGATCCGGCGGATGCGCTCGAAGCCCACCCCGTCGTCCTCCCTGCGCCCACAGCCGGGGCACTGGTCGGCGATGATGCCGGAGAAGCCGCACACCGGGTCCCGGTCCACAGGGTGGTTTACCGAGCCGTAGCCGATGCCCTTCTCCTTCATGCAGCGGATGATCTTCTCAAAGGCGTCCAGGTTCTCCGTGGGGTCGCCGTCCATCTCGATGTAGCTGATATGGCCCGCGTTGGTGAGGGCGTGGTAGGGGGCCTCGATGGCGATTTTATCATAGGCGGAAATGTCGTAATACACCGGCACGTGGAAGGAGTTGGTATAGTAATCCCGGTCGGTGATCCCCTCTATGGTGCCGTATTTCTCCCTGTCGATCTTCACGAAGCGGCCAGACAGCCCTTCGGCGGGGGTGGCCAGCAGGGAGAAGTTCAAGTGCTGTTTCTCGCTCTCCTGGTCCATCCGGGCCCGCATGTGGCTGATGATCTCCCGGCCCAGGACCCGGGCTTTCTCGCTCTCCCCGTGGTGCTCCCCGATGAGGGCTTTTAAGGTCTCCGCCAGGCCGATGAAGCCCACGGAGAGGGTGCCGTGCTTCAGCACCTCCCGCACCTCATCATCCCACTCCAACTGGTCGGAGTCAATCCACACCCCCTGGCCCATAAGGAAGGGGGCATTCTTCACCTTCTTGCGGCACTGGAACTCAAAGCGCTCCAACAGCTGTTCCACGCACAGGTCCAGCATGTGGTCCAAGCTCTCGAAGAAGAGGTTGATATCCCCCTTGGCCTTGATGCCCAGCCGTGGCAGGTTGATGGTGGTAAAGGACAGGTTGCCCCGGCCATTGCAGATCTGGCGCTCTGGGTCCACCACGTTGCCGATGACCCTGGTGCGGCAGCCCATATAGGCAATTTCCGTCTCCGGGTGGCCGGGCTTGTAGTATTGCAGGTTAAAGGGGGCGTCCACAAAGGAGAAGTTGGGGAAGAGGCGCTTGGCCGAGCAGCGCATGGCCAGCTGGAACAGGTCATAGTTGGGCTCCCCGGGGTTATAGTTGATCCCCTCCTTCACCCGGAAAATCTGGATGGGGAAGATGGGGGTCTCACCGTTGCCTAGCCCCGCCTCGGTGGAGAGCATGATGTTCTTCATCACCATCCGCCCCTCCGGGGAGGTATCCATACCGTAGTTGATAGAGGAGAAGGGGGTCTGGGCCCCAGCCCGGGAGTGCATGGTGTTCAGGTTGTGGATCAAAGCCTCCATAGCCTGGTAGGTGGCCCGATCCGTCTCCTTCACCGCCCGGTAGTGGGCGAACTCCTGGCACTTGCGCACCTGCTCCTGGTCCCCTCCGCAGCGCTCCAACAGGAAGGGCAGCTCCGCCTGGAAGTAATCCTCGCAGCCGTCCAGCTTGGGGAACAAGCCCGTCTCCTTCTCTAGGCGCTGGATGTTGGCCTTGATCTCGCTCTCCAGGTCCTTCTGGCCGCTCACCAGCATCAGGGCCCGCGCCAGGTTCTGGCGGTACACCCGCTTGAAGGTCTTGCCTACCCCCACAGCCATGCCGTAGTCGAAGTTCACAATGGACTGCCCGCCGTGCTGGTCGTTCTGGTTCGACTGGATGGCGATGCAGGCCAGGGCCGCATAGGAGGCGATGTCGTTGGGCTCCCGCAGGGTGCCATGACCGGTGGAAAAGCCCCCGTGGAAGAGCTTGATCAGGTCGATCTGGGTGCAAGTGGTGGTGCCCATGGGGGCAAAGTCCATGTCGTGGATGTGGATATCCCCGCTGCTGTGGGCGTTGGCGTGCTCGGGCTTCATGACGAACATCTGGTAAAACTGCTTGGAGCCCTCGCTGCCGTATTTCAGCATGGTACCCATGGCGGTGTCCCCGTCGATGTTGGCGTTCTCCCGCTTGATGTCGCTGTCCTTGGCGGAGGAAAAGGTGATGTCCTCATAGATTTTCATCAGCCGGGTGTTCATCTCCCGGGCCCGGTTGCGCTCGGAGCGGTAGAGGATGTAGGCCTTGGCCGTCTGGATGTAGCCATTGTCCATGAGCACCCGCTCCACGATATCCTGGATATGCTCCACGTCGGGGCACTTGTCCCCCTCCACCTCCAGGATGGAGCCCACCTCATGGGCCAGCTTGGCAGCGGTCTCGTTGTGGTCGGGCTTGTAGGTGGCCTGGAAAGCCTTGTTGATGGCGTCGGCGATTTTATTCTCATGGAAGGGGACCACCCTGCCGTCCCGCTTACGGATCTGCTGTAATACTGTCATGGAGCGCCTTCCCTTCTTACTCTGGTGTGAAAAACGATTTCTTGTGGTTATCCTTTCCGTTTGGCACATCATCTTGTGTGTTCTTGAAAAGGAACATCCCTATGATAGCACCCCATCCCAGCCCCGTCAAGAGCCAGCCTGAAAAAATCCACCAAGTTTTAGTGGGCTGGGATGGGATGAAACACAAGCTATAGTAGCCGGAAACCCTTGTATGTTCTTATGTTACCACAGCCCGCCGCCGGGGGAGGGTGACGAAATCACCCAGAAAAAAATTTTTCTCCCCTTTTCAGTCCAACGCCTCCCACAGCAGCCCCGCAGCCTCTAGGGCCGCCCAGCTGGGATACGCCGCCTCCACGCTCTCCCAAGTGACCGCGCGGAAGCGGTAGCTGATCTCCACATGGCAGGGCAAGAGGTCCTCGATCAACCCCCGCACCAGGGCCCAATGCTTCGGCGGCTCTTTATTCTGGGGGAAATACACCGTCAGCCGCAGGGGCCCCGGCCCCTCCTCCACCTGGGCGGGGATGCCGCAGCCCTTCAGGGCGTCGTTCACCGCCGCCAGGGTAAAGCAGCCCTGGTTCACCCGCAGCAGAGCCGTGAGGCAGTCCCGCAGCCCCTGGCTGTCCTTGTCCTCATACTCCCGGCTGAGCAGGCTGCTGAGCAGTTGTAAGCCCTCCCCCTGGGCGGTGGCGGGGTTCATTTCCTGGCGGAGCAGGGCCAAGGCCTCCCCCACTCCATCCAGCACCGCCCCGGCGCTCTTCAGCTCCCCCCACTGGAAGGAGCCCTCCCAGCGGTAGACCCCCAGGGGTTCCAGCAAGTCCCGCAGCTGCCCTCCACAGCTCACGTCAACACCTCCACCGTCAGGCCCCGCAGCACCGGCAGCTCGTCCCGGCGCATGGTCACATCATTGGCCGGAGCCCCCAGGTTATAGTTGGCCACGCCCTCCACCTGGAAAATCAACTGCCGCATCTGAGCCACCAGCAGGTCCTGTCCCAGGCGGCTCCCGTCGAACCAAGCACTCACCGCCTGGCGCACCCGTTCCACCACCGTGGCCGCCAACAGCCCCGCCGCAGGCTTCACCGCCACCACCACGTCCACGGATACCGTGACAGGGGCCTTCACCTCTAGGCTCACCGCCACCTCCCGCCGCTCCTCCAACAGCTTCTGGACGGACTGAACCAGGGCACTGTCCGGAACACCCCCGGCGGCGGCGATCACTACGTCCACCGTCCCCAGCCCCCGGTTCTTGGGCAGCACACTCACTGCCGCCACGCCCTCCACCTCCATGGCCGCCTGGGCGTAATAGGCGGCATTGGTCCCATTGGGCAGCCCCCGGTAGGAGGCCAACACCCGGGCCCGAAGCCCCCCGTCGTCCTCCTCCTCCCGGCCCCCAGAAAAGGCCACGGGATTGGTACAGGCGGCAATGCCCACCGGGGCCACCGCCATGGTCCGCACCGTCCCCGCCGCGGCATTCCCCCCGGGCCCGGGCTCCACCGCCTGGGCAGGCACGTCCACATACAGCGCCCCCGCCGCCAGCTCCGCCGCCTGGGTGGTGGCAAAGGCCACCAGCCCCACGGTCATACACACCGTCCCCGCCGGAATGGGGACCCCCTGCCCCAGGGCCTCCCGGAGGGAAAAGCGCAGCACCCCCGTGGCCCTGGCCGCCGGGGTCCGGTGCAGCCCCCGGAGCGCCGCGTGCTTTTCCAAATCCTCCCCCGTGGCCGTCTGGGGAAAACACTGCCGCTTGGTCCACGCCGCCTCCTCGTACAAGCCGTACACCTGGGCTGCCAGGGCATACAGCCGCACCGCCATCTCCCCGGTCCCGGCCAGTTCCACCCCGGTCTCCTGGGCAAACAATTCCACCATCTCCCGGTAGATTTCCTCCACAGTTTTCATGGTTCCTCCTCTCTATACGCCCACTTGGGCCTCCAAGGGCTCCCCCCGCCAGGTCAGGAACACCGTCAGCCGCTGCTGGCCCTCCTCCCACAGCGCCCCCGTCACCTGCAAGTCCTTCTCCCCCGCCAAGGCCTCGGCGGCGTAGCTGGCCCCCAGGGCCTGCCGGGCGGAGGCCTTCTCCCTGGGCAGCAGGTACAAACGGCTCCCCACCTCCGGCAGCAGAGGAAAACTCCCCCGCCGGGCCGTGAGCAAGAAGAGCACCCGTTCCAATACCGCCTCCGCCCCCGACGCCTGGAGGAAGCCCCCCACGCCGTCGGGCACATAGTCCCCATCCCTCAGCCGGTTCACTGCCAAGGCTCACACCTCCTGTCCATTCACTGTCAGCGTCCCCTCCACCTCCACTGTCCCTTTGAGCAAGATCCGCCCATCGGGTTTTAAGTGGATGCCCGTCCCCTGGGCTGTGGAGAGCACCACCTCCCCCGGCTCCAACACCGTTTCGTCCTGCATCCCCACCAGGCAGGGGCTGCCCTCCGCCCCGCTCTTCACCACCAGCACGGTGTCCCCCCGCCTGGGGCTCCAATGGTAGCCGCCAGGGAGCCAGCGGCCCACCTGCCGCCGCTCCCCTGCCAGGGCCACCGCCAGCTCCGGGCCGTCCACCGTCACCTGGCCGCAGTCCGCGGCGCTCTCCTGCAAAAGTTCCTGTCCCTGCTGTCTTGCCATCCACATGGTCCTCTCTCCTTTTTCAAAGTACCGCCTTGGGGTCCCCCAGCACCAAGGTGGTCCGCAGGCCCTCCTGGTCCCAGGCCACCTTGCTCTCCCGCACCCGGTAAACCCCGTTGCGCCCCCAGTCCCCCCGCTGGAGCTTTACCAGTTCCCCCGGCCAGGCGGCAAAGCCCAGGGCCACCGTCACCTCAATGGCCTCCCACTCCGCCGCCGACCGGTCCAGCTGGAACTGGGCGTTATACCGCCGGGCCTGGTAGCCCGTGTTCTTGGGCAGCAGCATCACCCGGCTGCACTGCCCGCCCCGGCTGCGGAAGTCCTCGTTTACCACTGTCTGGGGGTTCCAGCCGGTCACATCCCGCACCGTCACCTGGGACAGCACCCCGTACCTCTGGCAGCGCCACAGCAGCCTTTCCACCGGGGCCGTCTCATCCAGCACCACCGGGGCCCCATCCTCCCAGCCGTGGAGGGCCAGCTTCCCCTCCCGGGTGAAGCGGGGGGTCACGCCCCCGTGGTACCGGGCGAAGTCATAGAGTACCTTCCAGCAGCTGCTTCCGGAGCCCACAGAAAACCCCCAAACCGGGGGCAAATAAACCTCTTTCTCCAAGCTGATGCCGTAAGGGCTCACATACCCCCGCAGGATTTCCCCCAAGCTGGCCTGTCCATAGTCCACAGCCCCCGCCTGGTTGTCCAGGAGCAGGGCCTGCATCCCCCGGCCGCTGAACTCCGCCACGCAGCCCTCCTGGGACCACTGGCACTGGCACTCGTCCAGCACCCCGGTGAACACCGTCCCGCCCCCCTCCATCACCTGCATCCTGGTTCCCGCCGCCAAGCGCTCCTCCTGCCCTGGGGTCCACAACGTCTTGACCCAAAAGCTGTCACAGGGGGACCCTAGGCCGTAGTTCAATTCCCAGGCCAGGGGGGTGGGCAGCGCAAACCGCTCCCCGTCATAACAGCCCATCTTCCACTCTGCCATTCTCTCACCTCACTCGGACCCTCTGCCCCACATAAATCACATTGGGGTTGCGGATTTCCGGGTTCAGGGCCAACAGCGCCCCCAAGGTAATCCCCCGCCGCCGGGAGATGCCCCACAGGGTATCCCCCCGGACGACCACATAGTACTCCGCCGCCCCGCTGTCCCCGCCGCCGGGCTTCTCCGCCGCCGGAAGGCTCTCCCGGCGCAGCCCCTGGCTGTAGCGGTCATAGTCCTCCCAGAAGGTAAAGCGGTAGCGCACATAGTCCTTCCTGGGCTCCTGGGCCAGAGACAGCCTGACAAAATACGCCTTGGCGCTCTGCCACACCGGGTGGACCAAATTCCCCGGCCCCCCGCTGTAAAACACCGAGGCCAGCTTTTTGAACTCCGTATACGCCTCCGGGCCGAAAAACTCCCCTTCCCCGTCCATCACCCGCCGGGTGAGCCCCAGGTCCTGGGTGGCGTAGTTCCCAAAGGGGACCTTATGCACCGCCACCTGCCGCTCATAGCGGATGCGGTAGGTCCTGGGGTTATGGGGCCACACATAGTCCTTATACTGCATAGGGGTCAATTCCAAAGCTTCCACCTCCCCTTCTCAAAATAGGGCAAAGCCCCCGTCATACCGCCGGGCGTCCCGCTGCACCGCCCGGTCCAAGGCCTCCAATTCCAGCCCGCCGCCTACGGCAGGCCCCGCCTGGGGCACGCTCAGGCGCACCGGGCCCCCGCCGGTACTTGCCCCATATTCCGCCACCTGTCTGGCCCGGGACAAGTCCTCCAACAGCGCCGCCGCCCCCACCGTCCGCCGGCTAGAGGCCATCTCCTCCCCCAGCGCCGCCGCCGGCAAGGCCGTTTCTGGAACATCTGTCTCGGGCTTCCCCTGGGCCGCCTCCCGGAGCCAAGCTGTCCGCCGTCCCTTCTCCTCCAACGGAGCCCACAGCTCATCCGCATCCGCCCTGCCCATCGGCTGGACCACCGGCACTTCCGCCCCCTCCCCGGGGGCAGGGGGGGACAGTTCCTGCCCCGCCCCTGGCTCCTCCATACGGCGCGGAACCACCTGCTGTCCCAGCTCCAACGCCAACGCCTCCCCGTCCTCTTCTGGGAGCAGTTCTTCCAAATAGTCCATCATGGTGCCTCCCCCTCTCGCAGCTGCAAAAACCGTTCCATGTCAAAGCCGGGGTTTTCCTCTTCTAGGCGCTCCCCCGTCTCCCGCCCACACACCGGACAGCGCGGGAGGGAAGCCTCCGCCCGGCAGCTTGGGCACAGCAGGGCAGCGGCCTCCTCCTCATCCAGCAGCAGGTTCAGGGCGCACCAGAGATAGTCCCTCTGGCTCATCTCCTTCACCCGCGCCTCTGTGGGCAGGGCCTGGAACGCCCGGAGCACGCGCCACCGCAGCCGTTCCTCCGGCGCGTGCTCCAAGCTTTTTTTAACGTCTCTAACCGTCCTCTCTCCGTCCCCAGCCCAGGGTCCTCCTCCCGGCAAAAGGCCGCCCAGCGCCCCGCCAGGTCCTGGATTTGTTCCACGGTCAGCGCCTCCAACACCGCCGCTCCGGAGGCATACGCCCGCCGTCCCCGTTTCCGCAGGAAGCGGGCAATCAGGCAGGCGTTGGCGCATAGCGCCCGTTCCCGCCCTTCCTGGGCCAACGCCAACGCCTCCCGCCGGGCCTCCAACACCTCCTGGGCCCGGAGCAGCCCCATGCTGTACCCCTTCCCCAGGGTCAGCCGCCCCGGCTGGGTACACAGCTTCAGCCAAGCAAAGGCACTCATGGCCCGGTCTCCAAGCGCTTCCCGGCCACCACCGTCACCTTTTCCAGCACCGAAGCCCCCAGGGTCCCGCTCTCAGAGAGCTTGCTCCACTGGCAGTTGCTATAGATGATCCGCCGGTCCGGCTTACAGATCACCAGGCTGAAATCCTCCAACTCGTGGAAATTGAGCCCGTCGGTCAAGGCCTCATCGGTGGCATAGATGCGGCTGAGCTCCAACAAGTGCTCCTTGGGCCCCGTGATGGTGGCCACCGGCTCTGTCTCTCCAAAAGCCTCAATCACCGTACTGGCCCGGGTACTCTGGGCGCTGTAGCTCTGCACCACCGCCACCTTCCGTCCGTTGACCTCTAAGTAAATGTCGCTGCTGCTCGGGATTCCCCGCATAGTTCTTCCCCCTTTCTCTCCCATCAAAGCGTGATCTGGGCACTCAGCCAGATCTGGTTCAGCCCGTGGGCCACCGTAAAGGCGAAGCGCACCAGGCACACCGACGGGTCCTCTTCCAAGGCCTCCACCGTCACGTCGTCATACCCTGTGATGATCTCCGCCCCCAGCTTTTGTTCCAGCAAGATCACCACCTGGGAGCGGATGGCCCCCCGCACCTGCCGGGTATTCTTGCTCCGGGCAAAGCGGCTCTGCAAGGCCTGGCGGATGCCCGGGATCACGTCGTCAATGACCAGAATGGTCCCCAGCTCCCGCCAGCTGCTGTCGGATGCGCCGTTGGTCTTGGTGCGGGTGGTCACCCCCCGCACCACCGTGCAGCGTCCCGCCGCCAGCTCCACCGGGGTCACCCCTCCACGGATGAGAGCGTCCAATTCCTCCTCTGTATACTGGGCCGCCAAGCCGCCTATCCCTTGCAGCTGTGCCCCACCCAGGGGCACCGCCGGGTCGCTCTGGCCGCAGATGGCCCCGGCCACCGCCGCCGCCACCCAGGGCCCCGGGGTGGCGGTCCCGTCCCCGGCGGGGGCCACCAGCACCATGCGCTCGCTGTTCAGCTCACCGGCCGCCGCCGTCAACGCACTCACCGTAGCCGCCGCCTCACAGCCCACCACGCCGATGCGCTCCCGCCGCTGGTGGCTGGCGCGCTCCACGCTCTCCCGCAGCGCCCCATGAACCGCCGCCGCTGTACTGTCACAGCAGACCAACTTCACCTCGTCCTGGTTCTCCAAGACCTGAAACGCCGCCGTATACGCCGCCACATCCGCCTCCTTCGCCACCGGCACCGCCAGCACCCGGGCCGCGCCGTTTTCCAGCAACAGCCTCGCCAGGGCGGTGAAGCTGTCCTCCCCGCCAAAGGCCGCCACGGCGTCGCTGTAGCTGTTGAGTATGTGCGGCTCCCCCGGGGTCCCCCCGTCGCTTTGGGCCACCAAGGCCGCCGTCCCCCGGCCCCCTGTGCCCCGTACCACGCCGGAAGCCGTGTAAATGGAATAGACCCCCGGCCGCTCATGTCTCGTGATTGCTGTCAAGTAAAAACCCACCTTTCACTTCAAAGCCCAAAAAGGCCCCTGTCTCCTCTGCCTTGGCCAGCAGCATCCCCCTGCATTGGAGCTGCAACCGCCCACAAAACATCCTGTTCTCTTCCTGGAATCCAGTCTCCTCCATGGACCACTTCTCCACCGTCAGCCCCGCGGGCTTTTCCCTTTCCAGGGCCTCCACCACCCGGTCCAACAGCAGGCGGCAGCCCTCCTCCCCGGCCTTTTCCGGGCTGTACAGCGCCAGGGTGAAGCCCACCCCCACCTGCTGTCCATAGGCCTCCTGCCACCCCCGGTCCACCGGGTCATAGACCTCCCCCAGGTAGCCCCCAAAGCCGGCGGGGCTCCCCTCCACCCGCTTCACCGCCACCACCGCCAAGGGCTCCTTCCACCGCCCCCGGCCCTCCCGGGGCCAAGCGCTCAGGGCCTGGATTCCCTGCCGTTGCAAAAAGGCCACCATGGCCTCCTGCAAGGCCGCCAGTGTACTCATTCCGCATCCTCCTCTCTCCGCTCCAATACCGCCCGCCAATACACCCGGTCCGTCCCCACCAGGACTTCCCGGACGTTCACCACGTCATAGCGCACCGCCCCCTGGATGAGCACCGTGTCCCCCGCCGCCGGGGAGAAGGGCAAGCCCCTCTCCCCCAAGCACAGGAAGAACTCCCGCCGCCGCACTCCCAGGGCCGTGGGCAAAAACTGCCGCTCCCGGTCTGCCAGGGGCTGGACCAGGGCCAAGCCCTCCCCCAGGGGCACCCCGTCCCGTTCCAAGGCCACAAGGCGGCCATACCGCCGGGCGATGGCGGAAAAGGCGCTGCCAAAGCTCATCCCCTCACCTCCAAAAAGGCAAAGGCGCTGTCCTGCAAATAGGGCTCCAACAGCAGCCGGGCCTGCCTTGCCAAGCTCCGGGCGCAGGCGGAACCCTCCGCCCCGCCCCGGACGCTGAGCTCCCCAGCGGTAAAGGCCAGGGGCACCGGCTGGCTGGCCTCTAGGGCCTGGGACATCGCCGCCAGGGCCGTCCATGCGCTGGCGGTGAGGAACACCCCCCGGCAGTCCTCCGGTTCCACCCCCTCCCGGAGCTGTTCCCGCCACTGCTTTGCCGCCTCCGCGCACAAATCCGCCAGCACCGCCAGCTCCTGTTCATTGAACTCCCGCCCTGCAAAACACTGGGCCACTGTCACGATCTCCTGTGTCTCCATCCGCACCCCTCCATTTCTGTTTACTGTCCAGCCTTAGCCGGTCCCAGCTCCAACACCTTAGACGCCTCCTGGAAAATCTTAGAGAAGCCGGAGATGGACGTAATGGCCGCCCGCTCCAGCTGCCGGTCGATGAGCTTGTCATACTCCACCAGCACATCCCCGGTGCGCACCAGCTCCAAGGCGTAATTCTTATCCAGGCCGATGATGGTATGGGCGGGCACCGCACTGCTGCGCAGCAGGGTGGCCCCCATCGGCGTCACCATCTTCCCGGTGCCCTGGAAGCTCAGCCCCGCCGCCGCGTCCCGCAGCTCCGGCAGCTTCAGCACCTGGGCCATGGCGTCCCCCACCAGCAGGGTATTCATGGTGTAGGGGTCAAACTGGCTCCAAAAGTCCACCAGGGCCCCATAGTCCAGGGTCCCGGCGGTGCCGGAGATCACCCCATCCCCAATGGTGAAGCGCTGGGCGGCGTTGCTGTTGCCGTCCCCCTTGGTGATCACATCAATGGCATCCGCCACATGCATCCGGTTGATGTAGGCCCCGATCTGCCGCAGGGTCACAGAGAACAGGTCCAATCTTTGGAACTGGATGGCCTCATAGGAGGCCACCAGCATCCGCCCCCGCTTGTGGAGCTTCACCAAATTCTCCTGGGAGGTCACCTTGGTCTGGGGGATCTCCGCCCCTTCCGCCACCATTTTCAGGCTCTTGCCCTCGTCGGAGGGCTGGGAGGCAATAGAGCGGTAGTCCATCCCGTTGATGGTGGTTTCCGCCGCGGTCATCAGCGGCAGGATGTCACTTTCCTCCATCCCCTGGCGCACCGCCCGGGCCACGTATTCAGGGAAGAGCACCGCAGACTCCCAGGTGGCGAAGAACTTTGCCACCACATCCGACGCCGGCCCGTTTACCTTGATGTCAAAGCGCTTCAACTGCCGCTGGAAGGCGTCCAGCTTTTCCAGGGGCGTGCCCTGGTACTGCTCCGAGGGGTCGCACTTTTCCAGCACCTTGGTGAAGGAGCGCCCCGCCTCGTTGTACATCCCCTTCTCCAGCTTCACCGTCTCAAACTGATATGCCATGTACCATTACCGTCCTTTCTCTCTGTTCTCAAAGGAACAGGCCCAAGGTCTTGCTGCCGCTGTCCACCTGGACCACCAGGTACTCCCGGCCGCTCTCCGCCGCCGTCACGCCGCCGCTGCCGTCAGCCGCCAGCCTTGCCCAGCCCAGGGCCGGGGCGGTGCCGGTATAGGGCAGCTGGGCGTAGCCCTTCACCTGCACCGCCGCGCAGCCCCCCCGGACATTCAGCGCCAACCCCACCAGGGCCGCCCCGTTTCCGGCATTCTTCACCGTGCCGTCGCTGTCCATGGCCACCGGGACCCCCGCCGTCACGTCTTTTTCCTGGAAGGTCACCACTGCCATCTCGATTCCCTCAAACGATACCATCCCGTTTTCCTCCTTTGTTTGATGTTTTCCTGCTGTCAAATTTGGAACGCCGCCTCATCCAACGGCGCGTCCTCCCCGTCACCGCCGCCGTAGGGCAGCTGCACCGGCAGGGCCAAGCGCTTCTCCATCCGCTTCTGGTAGCTCTCCTGTAAGGCCTCCAACTCCTGCACCTCCAATTTCTCCACAATGGACCCTAGGGTCCCTCCGTCCAGCTCCTCCTGGACCATCAGCCCCAGCCGCAGGGTATCCCGGCGCAGCCGTTCCAGATAGTGCCGGCCCACCGCCGCCTGCTGTTCCAGGCCCTTCAAGTCCTCCTGCCAGGCGCCCTCCGGGTCCGCCCGCTTGAGGGCCTGCCACAAGCCCTCGGGCTGGTAGCCCTTCACCACTCCCGCCAGCCGCTGAGCGGGCACCGCCACGAAGGACCACTCAAAGGCGTCCACCGGCTCTTCCAGGCGCACGATACAGCGCTTGCCCTCATACACCCGGCCCTTCACATGGCTGCAAAGCCCCCGGTCGTGGATGTCGTTGCCGCAGATGGAGCACACGCTCCTGCGCACCGCGCAGCCCACGCTGACCTCTTTTTTGATGCCGCCCTCGATTTCCGCAATCAGCCCCGCGTTCTCCTGGGTGCGCAGCATGTAAGCATAGCCCTTCAGGTAGCACCCCGGCTCCCCGGCCTCGCTCACCGCCCCTGGCTCCTCCACGATTTCCGTGCGGTACAGCCGGGCCGTCTGGTCCCTGGCGCTCCAACTGTGGTCAAAGATGCCGGTCTTTCCCACAAAGAGCTCCGCCAACAGCTCCAACCCCCGCCGGTCGAAGTACTCGTCGTCCCGGTCTGTCTGGTTGTCGCACAGCCGCACCGGGAAGCAGTACACCTCCTCCCCGCTGAGATTCCCCCGGCTCAACCGGTTGATGGCCGCCAGCTCCTGCTCCGGCAGCCCCGCCGTCTCCATCCCCTGAACCGCCTGGCCCTGGGCCTGCTTGGTCACTGTTTTCATGGGCACGCCTCCTTATCCTCTGTGTTTTCCTCTGGGTCTCCCGACGCATCCTCCGCCGTCTGGGTGGACACATCCTCTCCCGCTTCCAGCTTCCTAGCCTGCTGGCGGTACAGCGCCGCCTTGGCCTCCTCCACCTGGTCTTGGAGGTTGATCTCCTCCCATTCCAACTGGAAGGGGCAGTCATAGCCGTGCATCCGCAGCCACATTGTGCAGACCTTCTCCACCACCGGCGTCAGGGTCCGCCGCAGGGCGGTGAGCTCGCTGGTCATAATGTCCGCCTGCTGGCTGCTCATCCGCTCGGTGGAGGACCAGGTCAGCCCCAGCAAAAAGGGCGGGATTCCCGTCTGGGAGATCAGCTGTTCAATGAGCAGCCGCACCGGCGCCTGGCAGTCCGGGATGCTGCACTCCGCCCCGATGACCTTGATCTCCACGTCCCCCACCGCCACAAAGTCCCGCACGGCCCCTGCCCGGGTGCTCTGCATGGCCTCGCTCCACCCCCGGGCCAGCTCCCTGCTGCGCTCCCGGAGGCGGCCACTGTTCCACTCCTCCTCCCCTGGCTTGTAGGTCACTGCAAAGCGCACATTCCCCGCCCGCTCCCAGTTGGCCCCCAGGGTCTGGTAGATTTTCAGCAGCACATTGGCCAAAAAGGGCATACTGTGCAGCAGCGACACCCCATAGGGGTTCTCCGGGCTGGGGTGGTAGGGGGTGAACAACAACAGCTCCTGCCTGGGCAGCACCCGGCTCTCCCCGTTGCTCTCCTTCACCGCCAGTAAAATATCCAGGGGCGAGCCGTTTTCCTTCACCTGGATGCTGGACACATCCCCGCACAGCACCGCCGCAATCTCCCGTCCATCCCGGCTGAGGACGATCTCCCCCACCGCCCGCCCGCAGGTGAGCAGGCAGTTCAGATAGCTGTCCAGAAAGGCCTGGATGCCCCGCTGGTTCCACCCGGCAGGCACCGTGCGCAAAAACTCGTTGAGCCCTGCCTGGGCCCCCTGGTCCTCACACAGCACCCTCAGCCCCCCGGACAGCCGCACCAGCTTCAAGATGGCGGCGTCCACCACCGGCACCGCCTCCCGGATGGCCCGGTACAAGCTGAACTCCGGCCGGTGCATGGGGATGTACCCGTCAATGAGCTGGAAGGGGTGCCGCTGCTCCGGCCGGATCTGCACCTGGGCCGGCGGGCTCTCCTCCTTCCGTCTCCGTTTCCAAATTCCCATCGCGTCTCCTTTCTACGCATCTCTCTCCACAAACCCGGCAAAAAATCCCGTCCCCGCCCCTTCCTCCGGGGCCACCACCGTGGCCACAAAGTAGCGGATTTCATCCATGGCGTGGTCGAACTGTTTTTTTACCTTGTCGTGGTCCCCGGCGCTCAGGTCCCAGCAGTAGGCCCCAAACTCCCGGATGGCGTCGCCGCAGGGGGTACAGATGACGATCCGCCCATGTTTCAGGGCGTCCGCCGTCATGCGGATGCCTGAGAGCACATCGTTCTTGGCCTTACGCACCTGCCACCCCTCCCGGCGCAGCAGCTCCAAAAAGGAGGCCGCCGAGGGGTCCACCACCACCGCCTCAATCTCCCGCCCACCGGCCAGCTCCCCCAGCCGCTGGGCGTATTCCTGATCTGTCTGCTGCCGCTTGGCCTCCCGGGCGTCGTAGTAGTACTCCTTCACCCGGTACCACCGGTCCCCGAACTTCCCCCACAGCCCCAGGGAGGTGGGGTTCACCGTGCCGTAGTCGCAGGAGATCACCCACCGCTGGGCCTCCCCTGCAGGCACCGCCTCCACCATGCCCTGGTCAAAGAAGTCGTACACCAAGCCCTCCGCCGCCGTCCATTCCCCCAGCACAAAGCGCCGGTAAAAGGCCCCCTGGAAGGCCCGCTGGTATCGGGCCCGGGTCTCCTCACTGAGGCTGGGGTTGTCCTCCATGAAAAAGCGCAGGTGCAGGGCGTTGCGCGCCTGGCAGCGGCAGATCCACTCCCGGTAGAACCAGTGCCCCGGCCCCTCCGGGTTGCAGGAGAACCAGAACTTGGCCCCCGTCACCGAACAGCGGGCGCAGGCCTGTTCCACAAAGGAGCGGGGCATCAATGCCACTTCGTCCAGCAGCACCCCCGCCAGGGTCACCCCCTGGATCAGGGCCGCGCTGCCCTCATCCTTGCCGCCGAAGAGGAAGAAGGTGTTCTCCCGTCCCCCCAGCCGCAGCAGCAGCTTGTTCCGGGAGACCTTCTCCTCCCACTGGAAGCCCAGCTCCCCCAGCAGCGGCAGCACGCTGGAGAGCAGGTTGCGCCGCACGGACTCCGTGGTCTTGCCGCACAGGGCGAACTGCTGCCCCCGGTATCGGGCCATAGCCCAGAGGAAAAAGGACAGTCCCAGGCACATGGTCTTGCCGCTGCGCACCGCCCCGTCGCAGATGATGGCGTCCATCCCCCGCTCTGGGGCGCTGTCGCTCCACCACCGCAGCACCTGGCGCTGCTTGGGGGAAAAGCGTTGGATCATCCCCCCTCACCGGCCCCGCCCTCTTCCAGGGCCCGGAGGAAGGCCGCCGGCCCCTCGCCCCCCTCCTCCTTCATCTGTTCCAGCAGCTTCACCAGCACCGCCGCCCGGTCTGTGAGCTTCACCTCCACCGTGCCGTTGCTGTTGCGCCGGAACTCCGTCAAGCAGCCCAACTCCAAGCCGTCGATGGCCTCCCGGTCCTCCCCGCTGAGGTAGGCCAGCTTCACCGCGTCGTTGGCGGACCCCGCCGCCAGCTCCAACATCCTGCGCAGCACCTCCTGGCGCTCCACGTTCTTTTTCTGTTTCAAAGGCATCCCTCCTTTTTCCAAGGCCCGCGCCTGCAACAAGCGCCTGACACCCCTGGTGGGATTCCCCCGATTTATGTACAGTCCCATACACCTTGCCAAAAACTTTTTTCTCCGCCCTGCCTTCCCCAGTCCCATCTTTTCCCCAGGGCATAGCGCAGCCCCCGGGGCGCCCCAGATAAAAAGGGCGCCCCGGGGGCTGTCTTTCCGGCGATGGTTAGCCGTTGTTGTTGCTGGAGAACTCGCTATTGGACTTGCCGGACACGCCGGAGCCGCTGTTCTTGCCGTTGGCCTGCTTGCTCTGGCTCTTCTGCTGGGCCTGCTGGGAGCCGAACTCGTTGCAGGGCTTGTTGTTCTTCTGGCTCATAGCTTTCATCTCCTTTCCATGGGATTCGCTCTTAATATGTCCCCTGGGCGAAAAGTTATACACTTGACGAAAAAAACGTTCCATGCCATAATGTCCATACTTGAATGTTCAACCGAATCGCGCCCCGCGCAAAAAAAGAAAGCAGGTGCCCACCATGGCAAGAAAGGTACTCATTGTAGAGGACGAGAGCAACATCGCCGAACTTTTGAACCTCTATTTGAAAAAAGAAGGCTACGAGACGAAGGTTGCCGAGGACGGCGGCAAGGCCTTGGAGCTCTACCGCCTCTTCCGCCCCGACCTGGTCCTTCTGGACATCATGATCCCGGTGATGGACGGCTGGGCCGTCTGCGCCAAGATCCGGGAGACGGACAAGACCCCCATCATCATGCTCACCGCCAAGGGCGAGACCATCGACAAGGTGGCCGGCTTGGAGATGGGGGCCGACGATTACATTGTCAAGCCCTTTGAGATGAAGGAGCTCCTGGCCCGGGTCCACGCGGTCCTGCGCCGCCTGGGCACCGACGAGGGCAAGGCCCGCCGCCTCAGCTTCGACGGCCTGGTGATCAACCTGGACTCCTATGAACTGGAAGTCCAGGGCAAGCGCATCGATACCCCCCCCAAAGAGCTGGAACTCCTCTTCCACCTGGCCTCCTCCCCCAACCGGGTGTTCACCCGCAACCAGCTCCTGGACGAGGTCTGGGGCTTTGACTACTTTGGCGACTCCCGCACTGTGGATGTCCACATCAAGCGCCTGCGGGAAAAGCTGGAAGGGGTCAGCGGCCAGTGGTCCCTGAAAACCGTCTGGGGCGTGGGCTATAAGTTCGAGCTCCACGGCTCCACCAGCTGAGGCCCCCCATGAAGCTGCGGAAAACCACCATGTACCTGCGCCAGATGGGGGTCATGCTCGCCCTCATCGTGTTCTGCATCTCCCTTCTGGGCGCGGGCTTCCTCTCCCTGTCCTATCATTACAATAAGAACCAGGTCCAGGAGACCATCCAGCGGGACATCAATTCCATCTCCCAATACGCCAACGCCCTGGTGAGCCAGGGCCTGCCCCTGTTCTCCGACCAGTTCCGCCGCTACCTCTCCTCCATTGCCACCATCACCAGCGCCACCGTCCTGCTGTGCCAGTCCGATGGCTGCATCGTCTACGCCGCCGGGGATGCCCTGCCCAAGGACCGCTCCGTGGTGGGTGACTTCGTCCCCTCCTGGGCTGTGGGGGAGCTGCTCACCGACAAGAGCTACAGCGGCACCACCACCCTCAACAGCATCCTCACCACCGAGAGCTTTGTCTCCGGCGTCCCCATCATCCCCGTCACCCTGAACCCCATCACCGGGGAGACCATCGCCATGGGGGACCCCACCGGCATCCTCTTCATCGCCTCCGACGCCTCCTCTATGCTGGCCTTCCTGCGCAACTCCTTCCAGCTCTTCTTCCTCACCGCCGTGGCGGTGCTGCTGATCTCCCTGGTGATCTGCTCCATCACCGTCCAGCGCCTGGTGGACCCCTTAAAGGTCATGTCCCGCTCCGCCTACCAGTTTGCCCACGGGGAGGTGGACACCCGGGTCACCCAATACGCCAACCGCACCGACGAGATTGGGGAGCTGGCCGCCGCCTTCAACGCCATGGCCGACTCCCTGGCCCAGGCCGAGCGCCAGCGCAGCGAGTTTGTGGCCAACGTCTCCCATGAGCTCAAGACCCCCATGACCACCATCGCCGGCTTTGCCGAGGGGATTTTGGACGGCACCATCCCCCCGGATAAGGAGCGGGAATCCCTGCAAGTGATTTCCTCCGAGACCCGCCGTCTCTCCCGCCTGGTGCGCCGGATGCTGGACCTGTCCCGGATGCAGTCTGACCAGCGCATTTCCGCCCAGGAGCAGTTCGACGCCGTGGAGCTCCTCCTCCGGGTCCTGGTGAGCCTAGAGCAGAAGATTACCGAAAAGGAGCTGGACGTGGAGACCACCCTCCCCGACGGCCCTGTGATGGTCTGGGGGGACCCCGACGCCGTCACCCAGGTGTGCTATAACCTCCTGGACAACGCGGTGAAATTCTCCACCCCCGGCGGCCGCCTCTCCCTGAAGATCACCACCCGGGCCGGCAAGGCCTATGTCTCTATCGGCAACCAAGGGGAGACCATCCCCCCCCAACAGCTCAGCTACATTTTCGACCGTTTCCACAAGGCCGACACCTCCCGCTCTTCCCACAAAGAGGGCGTGGGCCTGGGCCTCTACATTGTCAAGACCCTGCTCAATGCCTACAAGGAGGAGATCACCGCCACCAGCGAAAACGGCTATACCGAATTTACCTTCACCCTCTCCGAAGTGTGAAACATATTTTCCCGTCCTTTCCCATATCCTTTTGTATCAGCACACACCCTAGTGAAAGGACGGGATCTCTATGCCCTTTGACGAAAAGAACCCAAGCCCTGCGCCCACCCACCGCATCACCCTGGACCAGCGCCGCCGCCTCACCGTCTCGGGGGTGGAGGAGGTGGAGAGCTTTGACGAGTCCTCCATCGTCATGCGCACCCAGGACGGCAGCCTCATCATCCACGGCAGTGACCTGCACATTGAAAAGCTCAGCCTGGACGGCGGGGACCTCCTGGTCCAGGGGGAGGTAGATGCCCTGACCTATGAAGAGGAGGTCCCCAGCAGCTTCCTCTCCCGCCTCTTCCGGGGATGACCATCTCCCTGGAAGCCCAGGGCCAAGCCTTCCTGCTCACCCTGGGCATGGGGGCCCTCCTGGGCCTCTACTATGACCTGCTGCGCCTGCCCCGGCTGCTGCTCCCTCCCCGCTGGGCCCAAGAGCTGCTGGACTTGCTCTTCTGGCTGGGGGCCTTCTTCCTGCTCTTCCTCTGCGCCACCTGGCTAGAGGGGGGGCGCGTCCGGCTCTACCTGGCCCTGGCCCTTTTGTGCGGCAGCCTGGCCTATTTCTTCCTGCTCAGCCCCGCCGTGCGCCATCTCCTGTCCCGCTTCGCCGCCCTGGTGGCCCGGCTGCTGGGCTTCCTGCTCTCCCCTCTGCGCCGCCTGGGCAGTGTTCTCACGGCCCAGTGGGCAAAATTTATCCGCCCCCGCCTGGAAAATTGGAAAAAATCCTTTTCTTTTTCCCAAAGATGGAGTACAATGAGTCAGTTTCATTGTCTGCACCGGCGCGTGTCCCGCAGAAAAAAGGAGGTGTCGCACCATGCCGCGCAGCAAAAAGGGTGGTCTGATCCTTCGGCTCCTTCTCCTGGTCCTTCTGGCCTACATGGTCATTATGCTGGTCCGGGTCCGGGGGCAGATCACGACAGCCTCCAACGACCTGGACCAGCTCACCGCCCAGGTCTCCCAGCAGCTCCAAACAAACACCGAATTATCCAACGCCATCGAAAACCGCGATGACCCCAACTATTTGAAAGACATCGCCCGGGAGCGCCTGGGGCTGGTCTCCCAGGACGATTGGGTCTTTTACATCGCCGATTAAACGCCCCCATCCCGGGGGATTTCGCCCTCACCCCAGCAGGGCGCATTACAACGAGGAGGATTTTCTGAACAGATGGAAATCAGTGTAGGTTCAATTTTGGAGGGAAGCGTCAAAAGCATCACCAACTTTGGTGCTTTCATCTCCCTGCCCGGCGGCCGCAACGGCCTGGTCCACATATCTGAGATCGCCCATTCCTACGTCTCCGACGTCCACGACCATCTCACCGACGGGCAGACGGTGAAGGTAAAAGTCGTGGGCATCGACGATGCCGGTCGCATCAACCTGTCCATCAAGAAGGCGACCCCTCCCCCTCCCCGTCCCCAGAGCGCCCCTAGGAAGCGCCCCGGCCCGGACAGCCGAGAGGGCGGCGAGCGTCCCAACCGCGGCGGTGGCCATCCCCACTTCCGGGAACCCCGCAACGCCGCTCCCCAGCCCGCCGGCCCCCCGGATTTTGAGGCCCGCTTGAAGCAGTTCATGCAGGCCTCCGACAGCAAGCTCTCCGACCTGCGCATGAGCGAAAAGCGCTCATCCCGCCGTTCCGGCCATCGCTAAGCAAACAAACCGCTCCGGTCATCCCACGACCGGAGCGGTTTTTCTTGTTTGGATTACACTTCCAGCGTCCCCCGCCGGATGTTCTCTTGCAAAAGCTGATCCGTCACTTCATATAGTTTCTCGGACCCCAACCGGGTGCCCCGCTGCCGCTGGTACACCTGCTCTGCTTTTACCCCATGGGCTTTCCAGTCCCCGCCCTGGTTGCTGTGGTTGAGCAGCAGGGGCTGTAAGTTGTCCATGGCGTGGGCGAACCGGGCCTCTGCCGACGCCCCCGCCTCGAACTCGTCAAACAGGGCGATGAGCTCTGCCTTCTGGTCCTCTGGCAGCATCCCGTAAAGGCTCTCCTTGGCCGCGTCCTCCCGGGCCTTCTGGGTCTCCAAGCCCTGGGCGTCGTAAGCGTAGGTATCCCCCGCCTGGATTTCCACAATGTCGTGGATCAAGCACATCAGCATCACCTTGCCGATGTCCACCGCCTCGTTGGCATATTCCCGCAGCAGGTAGGCCATCACGGCCATGTGCCAGGCGTGTTCTGCGTCGTTCTCCCGCCGGCCGTGGCCGGACAGATGGGTCTGCCGCAGCACGTTTTTCTCTTTGTCGATTTCCAGTGCAAAGGCAAGCTGTTTCTCAAGCCGCTGGTCCATGATCTCAGTCCTCCACCCGGTGTTCCAGTTCCCCGATGCCCTCAATCTGGCACCGCACCACATCGCCCTTCTTTAGGAATTGGGGGGGCTCCAAGCCCATCCCCACCCCTGCCGGGGTCCCGGTGGCGATCACCGTCCCCGCCTGCAAGGTCATTGCCTGGGAGAGCTCATGGATGATGTGGGGGATGGAGAAAATCAACTGGTCTGTCACCGCCTCCTGCCGCAATTCCCCATTCACCCAGGTACGAAGCGGCAGCGCCGGCGGCTGGGCAAAGGCGTCCTTAGTGACGATACACGGCCCCATCGGGGTGAACCCATCCAGCCCCTTGCCAAAGTACCACTGCTTGTGCCCTGTCTGCAAGTTCCGGGCAGACACATCGTTGACGATGGTGTATCCAAACACATAGTCAAAGGCCCCTTCCAAGGGGACATTCTTGGCGTCCCGCCCCAGAACCACCGCCAGCTCCGTCTCATAGTCCAGGCTGTCCACCAAGTCAAAGTGGCCGGGGATCACCCCCACAGGCCCCGGGCAGTACGTGGCCCGCTTGGAAAAATACACCGCCTGCCCTTTCTGCCGGGTAAAGGCCTCGGGGTCAAAGGCCTCTGCCTCGCTTTTGTGGGCCTGGTAGTTCATCCCCAGGCAGATCACATCCTGCCTGGGCCGTGGGATAGGTGCCAGCACCCGCACTGCCTCCAACGTCAGCTCCCCGGGTTTCTCCGCCGCAGCCTTCAAGACCTGATCCCGCCGCTCCGGCGCATCCATAAGTAGTGCATTCATGTCCCCATAGGGCAGCTTCACCAGCCGCCCTTCCGAGACCTCCAAGCAAACCCATTCCTTCCCCAGTTCTTCCACCGTATACAATCTCATCCTTCAAGCGCCTCCTTCGTACACCTCGCGGGTCTCATACAAATCCGTCCTTCTCCCCATCAAAATCGGGATCTGCCCCCGGTAGTGCTCCAACTCCTCCAAGGGCACCTCCCGCACCAGCACCCCCGCCTTCTCATCCAACGCTCCCCGCACGGCCCCCCAGGGGTCGCACAACAGGGAGTGCCCATAGGCCACATAGGCGGCCTCTGTATCCCTGGCGGGAGAACACCCCGCCACGAAGCACTGGTTATCCAACGCCCGCATCCGGAAGCTCAGCTCCCAGTGGGCAGGCCCTGTGGTCATATTGAAGGCAGCCGGGACAAGGATCAGCTTCGCCCCCCGCTGCCCCATCACCCGGAACAGCTCAGAAAAGCGGATATCGAAGCAGATTGCCACCCCCAGGGGCCCGAACTCCGTGTCCACCACGGTGATCTGCTGCCCCGGGCTCAAGGTATCCGACTCCCGGAACCGCTGCCCGCCGGGGACATCGATGTCAAAGAGGTGCAGCTTCCGGTGCCGCCCCAGCTCCACCCCCTGGGGGGAGAAGATGTAGCTGGTGTTGTAGATGCGTCCCCCTTCCAGCTCCGGCACCGAGCCCCCCACCAGGGTCAGCCGGTACTTCTTCGCCGCGTTGGACAAAAACTGCCAGGTCTCCCCTCCGGCCTCCTCGCCGTAGGCTGGAAAACAGCTGTTGTCAT